>CAZJQH010000097.1:0-8158 GCA_964547895.1 uncultured Chitinophaga sp.
AAGCCGCGCACCGAGCCCAGGCCGCCACCGTAGAAGTTCTTGAACAGCGGATAGGGCTTGCCCGAGAGGCCCTCGCCCCAGCCGGCCTCGGCGTTGAAGGCAAGCGTGAACTTCTTGTTGAGCGGGATGTACTGCTGGAACTGGTAGCTGGCCTTGGCATAGCGGGTGTCGCCGGCGATGCCGAGCTCGCCGTTGACGCGCTGCAGCCGGCCCATGGTCGGGACCAGCGCGCTGTCGCGCGTGTCGCGGCCCCAGCCGACCGTCAGCGGCACCGTGGTCGGCGAATCGCCGAAATCCGCGATGTACTGGTTGTAGGCAAGGGGCATGAGATTGCCCGGGTCGATCTTGGTCTGCTCGATGCCGGCACCGAAGTAGACCGTGTCGGTCTCGGAGAACGGCACGCCAAAGCGCACCGCCACGCCCGGCGTGGTCAGCTTGTAGTTGCCCTCCTGCGACACCAGCGGCTGGGTGGTGCGGTAGTAGAGGTCGAAGGTGCGCGATATGCCCTCGGGCGTGAAGTAGGGATCGGTCGTGCTCAGCACCAGCTGGCGGTTGTACTTGCTGGTATTGACGTTCAGGCCCAGGTAGTTACCCGAGCCGAACAGGTTCTCCTGCTGGATGCCGGCGATCAGCGACAGCTTCTCGGCCTGCGAGAAGCCCGCGCCCAGCGTCAGGTTGCCGGTCGGCTTCTCGACCACGCCCACCACCAGGTCGACCTGGTCGGGAGCATCGGGCACCTCGACGGTGTCGACCGTGACCTGGGTGAAGAAGCCCAGGCGGTCGACCCGGTCGCGCGAGAGCCTGATGCGGTCGCCGTCATACCAGGCCGACTCGAGCTGGCGGAACTCGCGCCGGATCACCTCGTCGCGGGTGCGGTTGTTGCCCTCGACGTTGATGCGGCGCACGTAGGCGCGACGCGAGGGCTGGGCCGACAGCACCAGCTCGACCCGGTTGTTGACGCGGTCGATCTGCGGCTTGGCCTCGACGCGCGCGAAGGCGTAGCCGAAGCCGCCGAAATACTCGGTGAAGGCCTTGGTCGTCTGCGCGACATCCTCGGCGTTGTAGGGCTGGCCGGCCTTGATCGCGACCAGCGACTTGAACTCCTCGTCCTTGCCCAGGTAGTCGCCCTCGAGCCTGATGCCCGAGACCACGTAGCGCTTGCCCTCGCTGACGTTGATGGTGATCGACATCGCGTCCTTGCCCGGCGCGATCGCGACCTGGGTCGAGTCGATGCGGAACTCGAGATAGCCGCGCGTGAGGTAGTAGCTGCGCAGCGTCTCGAGGTCGGCATTGAGCTTGGCGCGCGAATAGCGGTCGCTCTTGGTGTACCAGCTCATCCAGCCGCCGGTATCGAGGTCGAACAGGCCGCGCAGGGTGCTCTCGCTGAAGGCCTGGTTGCCGACGATGCGGATTTCCTTGATCTTGGCGACATCGCCCTCGACCACGCTGAAGTTGACGTTGACGCGGTTGCGCTCGATCGGGGTGACGGTCGCGGTGACCTGGGCCGCGTAGAGGCTGCGCGTCAGGTACTGGCGCTTGAGCTCCTGTTCGGCACGGTCGGCCAGGGCTCGGTCGTAGGGCCGGCCATCGGCCAGGCCGATGTCGCGCAGTGCCTTCTTGAGCACTTCGGCATCAAATTCCTTGACCCCGCTGAAGCTGACCTCCGAGATGGTCGGGCGCTCCTCGACGATCACGACCAGCTCGTCGCCGTTGACCTGCAGCCGCACGTCCGAGAACAGGCCGAGCGCGAACAGGGCGCGGATCGCGGCCGAGCCCTTGTCGTCGCTGTACTGGTCGCCGACGCGGAAAGGCAGCGAGCCAAACACGGTGCCGGGCTCGACGCGCTGCAGGCCCTCGAGACGGATGTCACGCAGCTGGAAGGGAGCGACGGCCCAGGCCGGCAGGGCCGCGACCAGGCTGGAGACGATGGCACCCGCAGCCACCGAGCGCAGACGGAAAAGGGAGTTCTTCATGGAAACAGGATTTCAGCCCAGCAGCCGGGCGATATCGTTGAGGATGGCCACGCACATCAGAGCCAGCAGGATAGCCATCCCGGCACGTTGCAGCCTCTCGAGCCAGGGCCCGGAAACGGGTCGGCCAGTGAAAGCTTCGACCAGATAATACAACAGGTGTCCGCCGTCAAGGACCGGCAGCGGCAGCAGATTGAGCACACCCAGGCTGACGCTGATCAAGGCCAGGAAGGACAGATAGGCCACCCCACCCTGGGCGGCGGACTTGCCGGCCTGGTCCGCGATCGCGATCGGACCGCTCAGGTTGTCGAGCGAGGCGAGCCCTGCCACGATGCGCCCGATCATCTCCAGTGTCAGGGCCGATACCGCCGCAGTCTGCTCGAAGCCATGCCAGAGGCCGGACAGCAGGTCGCGGCTGATCGTGACGCTGGCCGGTGCCGCACCGACATAGGCCCCGATGCGTCCGGCCCGCTGCGGCCCCTCGCCGTGCGGATCGGGCCTGACCTCGAGCTCTAGCCTGCGGCCGTCGCGCTCGACCTTCCAGCGCCGCACCAGCCCCTGGCCTGAAGCGTCCAGGCTGGAGCGGATGATGGCGCGCAGCTGCTGGGCATCCTCAACCTCGACCCCATCGACCGCCAGCACCCGGTCGCCCCGGCGCAAGCCAGCGCGGGCCGCGGCGCCCTGTTCCACGATCTCGCCAAGCACCGGCGCCGACCAGGGTGCGACGATGCCGATGCGCGCCAGCAGCTCGGCATCGATCTCCTGGGCGGCCAGCTGCGGCAAGTCCAGGCGATAGGGCTCGGATTCGGACTCGGATTCAGCCCCGACCTGACCTGGTCGGCTGGCCCAGAGCGTCACTTCCTGCCCTGACAGGGCCGACTGGGTCAGGGCCCAGCGCAGCTGCTCGAAGCTTTCGACCTCGACCGCTTGCTCGCCATCGCTGCTCAAGCGCTCCACCCGCATGCCACTGCGCAGCCCGGACTGCTCGGCCAGGCTGCCGACAGCGGGCTGGGACAGGATGGGCAGCGCCTGCGGCAGGCCGATCCAGGAGACGCCGGCATAGAGCAGCACGGCCAGCAGCAGGTTGGCCAGGGGACCGGCCGCGACGATGGCCGCGCGCTTGCGCAGCGGCTGTGTGTTGAAGGCCAGGTGACGCTCATGCGCCGGCACTTGCCCCTCGCTCTCGTCGAGCATGCGCACATAGCCGCCCAGCGGCAGCAGGCAGAGGGTGAATTCGGTGCCATCCCGGCCGGTGCGGCGTAGCAGCACCGGACCGAAGCCGATCGAGAAGCGCAGCACCTTGACCCCGCAGGCGCGCGCCATGCGGAAATGGCCCCACTCGTGGACTGCGATCAGCAAGGCCAGCGCAAAGATGAAAGCAAGCGCCGTCTGCATGTTGACTCCGGCTCAGTGGCAGCGCGCCACGCGCTCGGCCGCCAGCGCGCGCGCGCGCGCGTCGATCGCGAGCAGATCCTCGAGACTGGCCGGCTGGCTCGGACGGCAATGCTCGAGCGTGGCGCGGTTGATCTGGTGGATCTGGTCGAAGCGCAGCCGGCCGTCGAGGAAGGCCGCCACCGCGATCTCGTTGGCGGCGTTGAGCACGGCGGTGGTGCCGGGTGCGGCAGACAGGGCTTCCCAGGCCAGGAACAGGCCTGGGAAACGGCCGCGGTCGGGCTGCTCGAAGGTCAGCGCACCCATGCGGGTGAAGTCGAGCGCCTCGGCGCCGGACTCGATGCGCTGCGGCCAGCTCATGCCATAGGCGATCGGCACCCGCATGTCGGGCGTGCCGAGCTGGGCGACCACCGAACGGTCACGGTACTGCACCATCGAGTGCAGCACGCTCTGCGGATGGATCACGACCTCGATGCGCTCGGGCGGCAGGCCGAACAGATAGCGCGCCTCGATCACCTCGAGCGCCTTGTTCATCATGGTGGCCGAATCGACCGAGATCTTGCGCCCCATGACCCAGTTCGGATGGGCGCAGGCCTCGTCGGGCGTGACCTGGGCCAACGTGTGCGGATCGCGGTTGCGGAACGGCCCGCCGGAAGCGGTCAGGATGATCTTCTCGACCCGCGAGTCCCAGGTGGCCGGATCCTCGGGCAGGGACTGGAAGATCGCAGAATGCTCGCTGTCGATCGGCAGCAGCGTGGCGCCACCGGCCTTGACGGTCTGCATGAAGAGATCGCCACCGACCACCAGCGCCTCCTTGTTGGCCAGCAGCAGCTTCTTGCCCGCTCGCGCGGCAGCCAGGCAGGGCTCCAGCCCGGCTGCGCCGACGATCGCCGCCATCACCGCGTCGACGTCGTGGTGCTCGCTGACTTCGCTCAGCGCGGCAGGGCCGCACAGCACCTCGGTCGGCAAGCCTTCGGCAGCTATGCGCTCGCGCAGCTGGGAAGCATGCGTGGACGAAACCATCACGGCAAAGCGCGGGCGGAACTGCGCGCATTGCGCCAGCAGCAGCTCGACCTGGGTCGAGGCGCTCAGCGCGAAGACCTCGAAGCGCTCCGGGTGGCGCGCCGCCACGTCCAGCGTGTTCTTGCCAATCGAGCCGGTCGAGCCGAGCACGGTCAGGCGCTCGCGCCGGTTTTGAATCTCAGACATGGGTGAATTCTTCAGAAGGTAGCCAGCATCATGGCCAGCGGCAGCACCGGCAGCAGGGCATCGACGCGGTCGAGCACGCCACCATGGCCCGGCAGCAGCTGGCTGGAGTCCTTGACACCGGCGCTGCGCTTGACGAGCGACTCGATCAGGTCGCCGCAGACGCTCATCGCGGTCAGCAGAAGCAAGCCGCCCAGCATGGCCAGCGGCCCCATGGCCCAGAGCCGGCCATAGAGGCTGGCTCCTGATGTGCCGTAATGCAGTTCGGCCCAGGTCCAGACAGCGGCGAGCAGCAGCACGCCGGCAACACCACTGTAGACGCCGGCCCAGCTCTTGCCCGGACTGATGCTGGGCGCCAGCTTGCGCCGGCCAAAGGCGCGGCCACCGAAATAAGCGGCGATGTCAGCGGTCCAGACCAGCGCCATGATCGAGAGCAGCAGCTCAACGCCCTGCACCCTGGCTTGCGCCATGGCCCACCAGGCCAGCGCGATCAGCAGCAGTCCGGCGCCCAGCCGCATCCAGCGCGCGATGCCGGGCCAGCCCGGCACGCCGGCGCGCAGCAGCAAGGGAGTGACGACGATCCAGAACAGACCGGTGGCCTGCCAGAGTCCGGGCAGCGCGGTCTCGAGGCCGAAGCGCCACCAGGCCAGGCCCAGGACCAGGCCAAGGCCGGCACCACAGGCCAGTGCCGCACCGAAACCCAGGCCGATGAGCCGTCCCCACTCCCAGCCAGCCGCGACGATCAGCAGCAGCGTGAGCGCGCAGAACGGCGCCGGATCGGAATGAAACAGGGCCGGCAGCAATACCGCCAGCAACAGGATGGCGGTGATGATTCTTTGCTTGAGCATGGGTTCAGGCCGCGTTGGCGCTCGGCGCGACCTGCTCCGAGATCAGGCCGAAGCGTCGCTCGCGCCCGGCATAGGAAGCCAGCGCCCGATCGAGCTCGGCCTCGTCGAAATCGGGCCAGAGCTTGTCGGAAAAGAAGAATTCGGAATAGGCCGACTGCCAGAGCAGGAAGTTGCTGATGCGCTGCTCGCCACCGGTGCGGATCACCAGGTCGGGGTCAGGCACATGCGCGGTCGACAGTGCGGCTGACAGCGAGGCCTCGGTGATCGGCTCGCCTCGTTCGGCCAGGGCGCTTGCCGCCTGCACCAGATCCCAGCGCCCGCCATAGTTGAAGCAGATGTTGAGCACCAGCTTGTCGTTGTGCGCGGTGCTCGCGCAGGCCTGCTCCAGGCTGGTCCTGACCAGCTCGGACAAGCCGGCGCGCTCGCCCGGGAAGGCGAGCCGGACGCCCTGCCGGCTGAGCTCGGGCACCTCGCGCATCAAGCCCTTGACCACCAGGTCCATCAGGCCCGAGACCTCCTCGGCCGGTCGCTTCCAGTTCTCGGACGAGAAGGCAAACACCGTGAGGGCGGCAATGCCGCGCTGCAGGCATAGACCGACCACCCGCCGCAGTGCTTCCAGGCCCTGCCGATGACCCGCCAGCCTGGGCAGGAAACGCTTCTTGGCCCAGCGGCCGTTGCCGTCCATGACGATGGCGACATGCCTGGGCATGGCGGCTGGTTGAGCGGCTTTGGGCTTGAACATGGGCGAGGATGGGTCGGTTCGAAAAAGGCCTCAGATGGCCATCAGGTCCTGTTCCTTGGCCGCCACGATCTTGTCGACCTCGGCGATCATGCGGTCGGTCAGCTTCTGGATCTCGTCCTGGCTGCGGCGCTCGTCATCCTCGGACGCCAGCTTGTCCTTGACCAGCTTCTTGACCGCCTCGTTGGCGTCACGGCGCAGGTTGCGGATCGCGACCTTGGCGTGCTCGCCATCGCCGCGCACGACCTTGGTCAGCTCCTTGCGGCGCTCCTCGGTCATGGCCGGAATCGGCACGCGGATCAGGTCGCCCTGGGAGGCCGGGTTCAGGCCCAGGTCGGACTCGCGGATCGCCTTCTCGATCTTGGGGCCCATGCCCTTTTCCCACGGCGCCACGCCGATGGTGCGCGCGTCGAGCAGGGTCAGGTTGGCGACCTGGGACATCGGCACCATGGATCCCCAGTACTCGACCTGCACGGTGTCGAGCAGCTGCGGGTTGGCGCGGCCGGTGCGCACCTTGGCCAGGTTGTTCTTGAGGGCCTCGAGCGAAGCGTTCATCTTCTGCTCGGCGTTCTTCTTGATGGCAGACAATTCCATTTTCGACCTCTGGTTTCGGATAGGCTTGAATCAGACGTGGACCAGCGTGCCCTCGTCCTCGCCGAGCACGACGCGGCGCAGCGCGCCCGGCTTGAAGATGCTGAAGACCTTGATCGGCAGCTTCTGGTCACGGCAGAGCGCAAAGGCAGTGGCGTCCATCACCTCGAGCTGGCGCGAGATGGCCTCGTCGAAGCTGATCTGGTGATAGAGCGTGGCGCTCGGATCCTTCTTGGGATCGGCGCTGTAGATGCCGTCGACCTTGGTCGCCTTGAGCACGATCTGGGCGCCGATCTCGGCGCCGCGCAGCGCTGCGGCCGTGTCGGTGGTGAAGAAGGGGTTGCCGGTGCCGGCGGCGAACACCACCACCTTGCCCTCCTCGAGGTACTGCAGCGCCTTCGGACGCACATAGGGCTCGACCACCTGCTCGATCGCGATCGCCGACATCACTCGCGCGGTCACGCCCGCCTTGCCGAAGGCGTCGCCCAGCGCGAGCGAGTTCATCACCGTGGCCAGCATGCCCATGTAGTCGGCCGTGGCGCGGTCCATGCCGACCGAGCCGCCCGCGACGCCGCGGAAGATGTTGCCGCCACCGATGACGACCGCAACCTCCACCCCGAGGCGGGTGACCTCGGCAACCTCCTCGACGATGCGCTCGATGGTGGCGCGGTTGATGCCGAAGGCGTCGTCGCCCATCAGGGCTTCGCCGGAGAGTTTCAGTAGGATGCGCTTGTAGGCTGGCATAGGCTTGATCTGGAAGTTATTTGGTGGATTTTAGAGCTTGAGCGCAACAACGGCCGACCCCGCAAAGGGCCGGCCGTCATTTTATTCAGGCCGCGGCAGCCTCGGAGCAGCTGCCGCGCCGGAGATCAGCAGGGAGTCAGGCGCCCTGGGCGGCAGCCACCTGGGCAGCCACTTCGGCAGCGAAGTCGTCGACCTTCTTCTCGATGCCTTCGCCGACCACGAACATGGTGAAGCCCTTGACGTTGGTATTGGCGGACTTCAGGTAGGCGGCCACGGTCTGCTTGCCATCGGCGGCCTTGACGAAGACCTGGTCCAGCAGCGAGACTTCCTTCAGATACTTCTGGATCGAGCCCTCGATCATCTTGGCAACGATCTCGGCCGGCTTGCCGGATTCGGCGGCCTTGGCTTCGGCGACCGAGCGCTCCTTGGCAACCAGCTCCGCCGGCACGTCGGCGCTCGAGAGCGAGACCGGCTTCATGGCGGCGATGTGCATCGCGGTGTCCTTGGCGGCGGTTGCGTCGCCGTCGAACTCGACCATCACGCCGATGCGAACGCCGTGCAGGTAGGCAGCCAGCTGGCCGCCGTCGGCGTAGCGCTTGAAGCGGCGGATCGACATGTTCTCGCCGATCTTGCCGATCAGGCCCTTGCGGACTTCTTCCACGGTCGGG
>CAZJQH010000098.1:0-8035 GCA_964547895.1 uncultured Chitinophaga sp.
CAGAAGCCCTGCCCCACCAGCGCAGCACCGCCTCGGCCGCGACGCGGCGGCGCGCGCGCGGCGTGGCCGGATTCACCGGCCGGGCCTCGCCGACCCAGTCGCCGCCGCAGTCGCCATAGACGCCGCTGGTCGAGCCATAGACCAGCGCCCGCGGGCGCCGGCCACGCGAGAGCGCCTGCACCAGCGCCAGCGAGCGCGGATCGGCATCGCCCTGTCCGGGCGGCGGCGCCAGGTGCAGCACGCGAGTGGCCAGGCCGGCAAGCCGGCGCAGGCTGGGCCCATCATCGAGGTTGCCCGCCAGCGGGGTCAGGCCAGCAGCGCGCAGCGCATCGCGCCGCCCGGGGGTCGAGCTCAGCGCCAGCAGCCGCACCCGGCCGCGCGCGCCGGATCCGGCCAGCCCGCCGCCGAGCGCGAGCGCACTGCGCAGTCCGACGTCGCCACAGCCCACGATCAAGACGCGTTCGCGCCGGAAACGCGCCGGCAAGGCACCCAGAAAAGCCATTTCAAGTTCCAGATTTGAGAAAATCCCAGGCTGCCGGCACAAGCCCGCCCACAACCACCACCCGACCAGTATGACATTCCAGATCACCGTTGAGCCCAGCGGCCGCACCTTCTCCGCCAACCCCGGCGAGACCATCCTGGCCGCTGGCATCCGCCAGGGCATCAGCCTGCCCTACGGCTGCAAGGATGGCGCCTGCGGCTCCTGCAAGTGCAAGAAGCTTGCCGGCAGCGTGGTCCATCGCGGCCACCAGGCCAAGGCGCTCAGCGCCGAGGAGGAGGCCTCCGGCCTGGTGCTGACCTGCTGCGCCACCGCCGGCAGCGACCTGGTGCTCGAGTCGCGCCAGGTCACCGCCGCCGACGCGCTGCCGATCAAGAAGCTGCCGGTGCGCGTCAGCAGCCTGACCCGTGCCTCCCACGACGTCATGATCGTCAGGCTGCAGCTGCCGGCCAACGACAGCTTCCGCTACCACGCCGGCCAGTACATCGAGTTCCTGCTCAAGGACGGCTCGCGTCGCGCCTACTCGATGGCGACTGCCCCGCAGCAGGATGCCAAGCCGGCGATGGAACTGCACATCCGCCACATGCCGGGCGGCAAGTTCACCGACCATGTGTTCGGCGCCATGAAGGAAAAGGAGATCCTGCGCATCGAGGGCCCGTTCGGCAGCTTCTACCTGCGCGAGGACAGCGACAAGCCGATCGTGCTGCTGGCCTCGGGCACCGGCTTCGCGCCGATCAAGGCCATCATCGAGCAGATGCGCGCCAAGGGCAGCACGCGCCAGGCCACGCTCTACTGGGGCGGCCGCCGCCCGGCCGACCTCTACCAGGCCGACTGGATCGCCGAGCAATGCGCCGCCATGCCGAACCTGAAGTACGTGCCGGTCGTCTCGGACGCCCTGCACGAGGACGGCTGGAGCGGGCGCACCGGCTTCGTGCACCAGGCGGTGCTGCGGGACTTCCCCGACCTGTCGGGCCACCAGGTCTACGCCTGCGGCGCGCCGGTCGTGGTCGAGTCGGCGCAGCGCGACTATGTGGCACAGGCCGGCCTGCCGGCCGACGAGTTCTACGCCGACGCCTTCACTTCCGAGAAGGACAAGCACGGCGCCTGAGGCAGTCCGGGGCCAGCTTCAGCGCGCCTCGGCCAGCAGCAGCCTGACGTCGGCTGCCAGCGCCTCGGCGCCGCTGCCGTAGCGGTGATAGACGCGCAGCCGGCCCTGGGTGTCGTAGATGTAGCTGCCGGCCGAATGGTCCATCGTGTAGCTGGTCGGCGTCGGCCCCTCGACCTTCTTGTAGTAGACCTTGAAGGACTTGGCCAGCGCGGGCAGCTGCTGCGGCGTCGGCAGCAACGCCAGGAAAGTCGGATCGAAGCTCGCCATGTAGGCCTTCATGATCTCTGGCGTATCGCGCTCGGGATCGACGCTGACGAACAGCCCCTGCAGCCGCTCGCCGTCGGCGCCGAGCAGCTGCTTGGCCTGTGCCAGTTCTGACAGCGAGGTCGGACAGACATCGGGGCACTGGGTGTAGCCGAAGAACAGCACCACCGCCTTGCCCTTGAAGTCGGCCAGGCTGCGCGCTCGCCCGTCCTGGTCCGGCAGGCTCAAGGCCTGGGCATAGTCGGCACCGGTCAGGTCGATGCCCTTGAAGGCCGGCTTGTCGCTGCAGGCCGGCAACAGGACGCCGGCCGTCAGCAGGCCGGCCGCGGCAGTCAGCCAACGCCTGCGAGCGGTCCTGGCGATATGAGTGGGATGCAAGGTCATGGAGGTATTTTCCACCGGGCGGACTGCGCCAGGCTTGCGCCGGATCAGTCGCGCGGCTGGCGCAGCATGGCGCGCATCTGCTCGACCGACACGGTGCTGGTCGACTCCAGCCGGACGCGCGGCTTGGGCTTGACCGCATGGCCATAGATGAGCTCGAAGTTCAGCAGCAGCTGGCCCTGCTCGTCGCGCGGCAGGCCCTGCTCGATCGCGCGCTCGAGCGCCTGGCGCCAGCCGCGTCCGCGCAAGGCGGCAAAGCGGGCCTGGTTCAGGTTGCGGCCCCAGTCGCGCAGGTCGCGCAGCAGGCGCGCTGCGTCCGGATAGGCCAGCGTGATGCGCTCCATGTCCATCACCGGCTCGGCATAGCCAGCCTCGACCAGCATGTCGCCCCAGTCGTGCATGTCGGTGAAGTCATGCGCTGGCGCCGGCCAGCCCAGGCGGGCATAGACCGCGCGCAGCTCGCGCAGGCTGTCGGGCCCGAGGCAGGAGAACATCAGGAAGCCGTCGACCGCCAGCAGCTCCAGCCAGCGACCCAGCAAGGCGCGCGGCAGCGGATCCTGGTGCAGCGCCATGTTGGCCCACAGCAGTCCGACCGGGCCGGCGCTGGCGTCGTGCAGCGCCGGGCCAGCCCCCAGCCACTTGAGCGGATTCCAGCCCCGCGGCGTCTGCCGGCGCAGCACCCGCAGCGCGGCTTCGCTGCCTGGGCCGGCCAGCAAGGTCCTGGCCTGCGGATAGAGCTCGGCCACCTGGCGGTGCGCCTGCAGTCCGCCATTGAGCGCAGACCAGTCCAGCCATTGCTGCGGCTGCTGCTTGATCCAGCGCAGCCGCTCGGCCATCCGCGCGCCGACCTCCTCGTGCAGCCAGGGACTGGCATCCCGGCTTCGCTCGCGCCAGCGGCGCGCGGCGATGGGGTCCAGGCCGGGGACCGGGCTTTCCTGGCGGGTGCTGTCTGCTTGCATGGTGTGGGCTCTGATCGCGTCTGGACGAAGCGCTGGCCTGACGGCCGCGCGGGCGCCGCAGTATAGTCGCCGCATGAAAGACCTGCTGCGCCGCTGGCTGAACCGCTGTCCTGCCAGCTGTGCGATCTGCGCCCGCTGGCCGGCCCGGCCGGTCTGCGTCGACTGCCTGGCCCGGCATGGCCACCCACTGCCGCGCTGCCCGGGCTGCGCGCTGGCGCTGGCGCCCGGCCTGGAGCGCTGCAGCCGCTGCGCAGAAGCCGGTCCGTCGGCCCTGAGCCAATGCCTGGCCCGCTTCGACTACGCCCATCCCTGGTCGTCCCTGGTCGCCCGGCTCAAGCATGACCCGGCCTGGGCCGGTCAGCTGGCCCCGCTGCTGGCCACCACCCCGGGGCTGGACGCCAGGCTGGCGCAGACCGACCTGATCCTGCCCGTGCCGCTGAGCCCGGATCGCTTGCGCGAGCGCGGCTACAACCAGGCCTGGGAACTGGCCAAGGCCCTGCGTCGCGAATGGCGCACGGCGCCGCCCGCGCACGCCAGCCTGCTGCAGCGCCGGCCCCAGGCCAGGGCGCAGCACGAACTGCCGAGAGAGCAGCGCATCGCGCACGCCATGCAGGCGTATTTCCTCGCCGCGCCGGCACGTGCCAGGCTGCGGGGGCGCCGCGTGCTGCTGGTCGATGACGTCATGACGACAGGCGCCACGCTGCAGTCCGCCGCTGCCTTGCTGCTCGATGCCGGCGCCACCGAGGTCAGTGCGCTCGTGTTCGCGCGCACGCCGGCCCCCACGCTAGACTGACCCCATGTTCAACATCGTTCTCGTCCACCCCGAAATCCCGCCCAATACCGGCAACGTGATCAGGCTCTGCGCCAACACCGGCTGCCAGCTGCACCTGATCGAGCCGCTCGGCTTCTCGATGGATGACAAGCTGCTGCGGCGCGCCGGCCTCGACTACCACGAATACGCCGAGCTGCGCCGTCACGCCGACTGGGACAGCTTCCTGCGCGCAATGCAGCCCGACCCGCAGCGCCTGTTCGCGCTCACCACGCGTGGCTCGCGCCCGGCGCACGAGATTGCTTTCCAGCCCGGCGACTGGCTGGTGTTCGGCTCCGAGACCGCCGGCCTGCCGGCCGAACTGCGCGACAGCTTCCCGCCCGCACAGCGCCTGCGTCTGCCGATGCGTCCCGGCCAGCGCAGCCTCAACCTGTCGAACGCCGTCGCGGTGCTGGCCTTCGAGGCCTGGCGCCAGAACGGCTTTGCCGGCGGCAGCTGAAGCAGCCGCTCAGAACCAGCCGTCCCAGACCAGCTTGAGCCCGGTCAGGAACATGCCGACATAGACCACCCGGTAGAACAGCACCGGCGAAATGCGCCGCGCCATGCGCACGCCGATCCAGACCCCCAGCGGCGCCAGCGGTAGCAGCACCAGCGAGGTCGCCATGTTGCGCCAGTCCAGCAGACCCAGCCAGGCATAAGGCAGCCACTTGCTGAGGTTGACGACGAAGAACAGGAAGGCCATCGTGCCGGTGAACACCACCGGCTTGAGCTTGAGCGGAATCACGTAGGCATTGATCGGCGGCCCGCCCGCGTGCGCGACGAAGCTGGTGAAGCCCGAAGTCGCGCTCAGCAGCAGGCCGATCCAGCGCGGCGGCGGCCTGTGGTCCGCGCGCGGCGGAAACAGCAGCCGCTGCGCCAGGAACAGCAGCGTGAGCGCGCCGACCACGCCGGCGACCAGGCGCGCATCGAGCGCGCGGAACGACAGCGCGCCGATCGCGATGCCGACCAGCGCCGGCGGCAGCAGCAAGCGCAGCAGCCGCCAGTCGACATCCTTGCGGAACGCCGCCATGCCCAGCAGGTCCATCACCAGCAGCAGCGGCATGCAGATCGCGGCGGCCTGCGGCACGCTGATCGCCAGCGCCATCATCGGCACCGCGAGCGAGCCAAAGCCGGCGCCAAAGCCACTCTTGCTGACGCCCAGCAGGAGCACGGCGGGCACGGCCACGAAATAGAACCAGGGGTCGGTGATCGGGGTAAAGGTCATGGTTTTGCTCCAGCCCCGCACTGTACACAGCAGCCGCGACGCCGCTGGGTCAAAATCGCACCATGTTCACACCCTCACAAGCCGATGTGCGGCGCTTCTTCTGCGCCGTCTACGCCAAGCACCGCCTGGGCCAGCCGATGGAAGCGATCGAAGTGCTGGCCAATGAATGGATCCAGCTCCATCCCGAATACCATGCCGAGCTGTCGGACGTCGACGCGGCGCTGCGCCGCATGCAGCAGCCCTCCGAGACACAGGAAAACCCCTTCCTGCACCTGTCGATGCACCTGAGCATCAGCGAGCAATGCTCGATCGACCAGCCCCCCGGAATCCGCCAGGCGGTCGAGCTGCTGGCCGCCAGGCTCGACTCGCTGCACGACGCCCACCACGAGGTGATGGAGTCGCTCGGGCGCATGATCTGGGAGAGCCAGCGCGCCGGTCGCCCGCCCGACGGCCATGCCTATATCGACGATGTGCGGCGCAAGGCGACCCGGCGCTGAAGCATCGCCCGCCGGCCGACCCCGGCAGCCTCAATAAAAGAACCCGGACAGGCTTGGCCTGTCCGGGTTCTTTGCATCTGCTGCTTGCTGCAGATGCGGCTGGCGGCGGCCGGAGTTCGCTGTCCGGCTGGCCGCGGAGGCAAGGGATTGCCCCCTGTTGCTGACGCCAGGCAAGAAGGGCGGACCTTGATGCGGGCGAAAACCTGTTCTTCACAGGTAGCTCCAAGATAAGCCAGCGCGAGAGGGAAGGCAAGCAGTTTTTTTCAATTCCTTACTCTTTCCCGATAGGCAAGCCGCAAGCCTCCCGACGCGGGAAAAACCCGACCCAGCGCGATCCTATATTCTTTTAATGAATTAAAAACAAATTCTTAAGTATTGACTTCGTATTTTATAACTCCTAACATCCGCCCTCGCCTGCCATGACGGCAGGTTCCTGACGCTGCCGAACCCGGCTAAGTCGATGACCCTCAAGGGTTTTCGATGGCGACCCCCAATCAAGGCGCGCTCCTGCCAAGGCAGAAGCGCCGCGTAGAAAGGAGTGTGCTATGACAGCGCAATACACCATCCGCCCGCATGCAACCAGGCTGCTGCGACAGTCCGCAGACCGCCTGTTCCGGCTCCTGTATGCGGTGACACACAACAGCATGGCCCTGCTAGGCCTCGGCCTGGCAAGCGCCGCTCTGGTGCTGCTGGCCAACCCTGGCCTGCGCGGCGATGCCGAGCAAAAGCTGCTGGGCTGGCTGCAGCAGCGCCAGAGCGGCGAAGTCCTGGCCAGCACGGCACCAGAGCCTGCCGCCAACAGCACGGCCACGCCCAAGCTGCCGAAGGAGCAGGCCCAGATCGCGAACTGGATCAGCCGCAAGTACCGCGTGGCACCGGAGCCGGTCAGTGCGCTGGTCGCCGAGGCGTTCGCGATCGGCAGCCGCATCAAGCTGGACCCGACGCTGATCCTGGCGGTGGCCGCGATCGAGTCGCGCTTCAACCCCTTTGCCCACAGCCCGGTCGGTGCCCAGGGCCTGATGCAGGTGCTCACGCGCGTGCATACCGACAAGTACGAGGACTTCGGTGGCAAGCAGGCTGCGCTCGACCCGGTAGCCAACCTGCGCGTCGGCGTCCAGGTGCTGCAGGACTGCATCCGCAACGCCGGTTCGACCGAGGGCGGCCTGCGCTGCTACGTCGGCGCGGTCAACAGCGACGCCAGCGGCTATATCGCCAAGGTCAAGGCCGAACAGGAACGCCTGCGCAGCGTGGCACAGGGCCTGCGCCAGCCTGCCAGCACCACGGCGCGGACTCCGGCTGCGGACAGCCGGCGTGAACTCGAGGCGGAAGCCGGCAGCAGCGAACCCGGCAAGCCAAAGAGCTCCTGATAAACTAGACTGGTGCGCAACTGGCGATAGGCCAGGTCCGGCCCTGCGGCCGACCCAGCCGAGGTGGGTTCACCACCGGGGAGTGCACGGTAAACCTGCCGTTCGCCTGGGCAGCTCCGGCGGTCATGTCGACCGGCTCCGGAGCCTTGTCTCAATTGATGACTGCCATGTACGACCGCAACATCCTGATCGAACAAACCGACCCCGAAGTCTTCGCCGCCCTCCAGGCCGAGAACACCCGCCAGGAACACCACATCGAGCTGATCGCCAGCGAGAACTACGCCTCGCCCGCCGTCATGGCCGCCCAGGGCAGCCAGCTGACCAACAAGTACGCCGAAGGCTATCCGGGCAAGCGCTACTATGGCGGCTGCGAGAACGTCGACGTGGTCGAGCAGCTCGCGATCGACCGCCTCAAGCAGATCTTCGGCGCCGAAGCCGCCAACGTCCAGCCGCATTGCGGCGCCTCGGCCAACGAGGCGGTCTTCCTGGCCTTCCTCAAGCCCGGCGACACCATCATGGGCATGAGCCTGGCCGAAGGCGGCCACCTGACCCACGGCATGCCGCTGAACATCTCGGGCAAGTGGTTCAACGTCATCTCCTACGGCCTGAACGCCCAGGAAGAGATCGACTACGACGCGATGGAAGCCAAGGCGCGCGAGCACAAGCCGAAACTGATCATCGCCGGCGCGTCGGCCTATTCCCTGCGGATCGACTTCGAGCGCTTTGCCAAGGTCGCCAAGGAGATTGGCGCCATCTTCATGGTCGACATGGCCCACTACGCCGGCCTGATCGCCGCCGGCGTCTACCCGAACCCGGTGCCGTTCGCCGATGTCGTGACCTCGACCACCCACAAGAGCCTGCGCGGCCCGCGTGGCGGCATCATCCTGATGAAGGCCGAGCACGAGAAGGCGATCAACTCCGCCATCT
>CAZJQH010000099.1:0-7902 GCA_964547895.1 uncultured Chitinophaga sp.
TCGATCTTGACCAGGCCGGTCGGGTAGCTCAGCACGGCGTTGGGGTTGTCGGCGACGATGGCGTCGACCACCGGGCGCGACTCCTCGTTGGCCTGGAAGGCGATGAATACGTTGGACATGAGAGGGCTTTCTGTCTGTCGGTTATCGAGGGGTCAGGCCAGCACGCCGGCCTTGCGGCAGCGGGCTTGCAGCTTCTCGCGAGCTTCGATCAGCGCGGCGTCGCCGTGCTCGCCCAGCGCCAGGCGGGCCACCGGTGCCAGCGCGGCTTCGGCGCGCTCGCTCCAGGCCTTGACCCAGGAGGTCAGCAGGGCACGGTTCTCATCCGACTCGGCGGCGGCCGCCTTGACGACGGCGTCGATCCAGCGTGCGCTCTCGTCATGCCACTCGGGCATGAAGCTGGTCAGCATGGCCACCGAGGTGCCGCCCTTGAGGGCGATGTGGTCGTCGACAAAGCTGCCGAAGATCAGCGGGTAGAGCAGGCCGTCGAGCGCCAGGTTCTGGGCCACGAACAGCTCGAACGGATCGCTGACGACGAAGCTGTCCTCGACGTAGCGGCGCACGCCCTGCCACTCGGGGGCTTGCAGCCAGGCCTGCTTGCCTTCGTCCAGCACTTCGGGCTCGCCCAGGGCCAGGCCGAGGCGGGTCAGGTACTGGGCCACGCCCAGGTTGTCCATGGCATGGAACATGGCCGGCGCGGTGAAGGCGGTACCGTAGCCATAGGCGCAGATCGACGCGTTGTTCATGTTGGCGCCCCAGGCCACGTGGCGCAGCGGCATCAGCACCTCCAGTGCCTTCTCGCGCACCTCGTCGGGGGTCATCGCGATCATGCCGCGCTGCTCGACGAACTGGAAGTTGGACTCCATCGCGTCCTGCTGGCGGGCGCGGGTCATGGTCCAGTTGGCATAGTAGAACTGGCGCGGATCCTTCAGCACATACCAGTTGGCCAGCTTGATCTGGCTGCGCGCGGTGTCGAACAGCTCGTGCGCCGGGTCCCAGGTGGGGCGATAGTGGAAGTTGGCGCTGGGCTGGACGCCGAAGGTGGCTTCCTGGTAGCGCGAAGCCACCTTGTCGCCGCCAATCTGGGCCGCGACATGGGAAAAGGTATTGCGCAGCGGCTTGATTTCCCGCGCCTGCAGATCAATGTTCACAGCTTGTCTCCTGTAGTGGGATGGGTAGTGGTGGCGCCCTCGTCGTCGAGCCGGACCACGGCGTTGTTCACGCAGAACGACTCGAAGGCGGCGGTGGGCAGCATCAGCTCGACGGCCAGCTCGGGCCAGCCAATCGAGAATTCAAAGGCGACCAGTCCGTTGGAAAGCCGGTCGGTGACACGAACGAACTTCCGGTTCAGATCGACTTCCTCTGGGGTGGAAAACGTGGTGGGCTTCATGCCTGCCTAATTGCATGAGCCATGCCAGCAGCCGTGCCAACCCCGGCCAGAATCGATAAATTCAGGGTAAACACCAAGAAAAACCCAGGATATCCGCCCAATACCAGGGGTAGTTGACATCGCAATCAGTACTTTGCGGTGGCATACCTGAACGAAAACATGCAGTGGCTGAAATGCACTTCACGATTTCGTGATCAAGGAAAACCCGACCCCGGGAAAACGAGCATTCCGCTATCGCTACGAACAAGTCGATAATCCAAGACAATCAAGGTTTATTTCGGCCATCGATTGGCGCCAGGAAGCGGCCCTCCATACTTCACATGGACCTCCCCCTGCCCGCCCACACTTGATCTGTCCATGCCTGCTGCACCGCTGCCCGCCCTCCCCTCCGATGCCGATCTGCGCAAGCTGGTACATTTTTCGGCCAGCGACGGACGCATCTGGCTCGCCGGCCAGCGCATGCTGCTGGTCCACGTGGCGGCGCTCGGCTCGCTGCGGCGCGAGCTGATCCAGACCATGGGCCGGGAGCAGACCCGCCGCGCCCTGATGCGCGCGGGCTACGCATCCGGCGAGCGCGACGCCAAGCTGGCGCGCCAGGTCCGGGCCGATGCCAACCTGTTCGAGATGTTCTGCGTCGGGCCGCAGCTGCATGCGCTCGAAGGTGCGGTCCAGGTCACGCCCGAGCTGTTCGAGCACGATGCCGCCAGCGGCAAGTTCCACGGCGCCTACCGCTGGGACCATTCCTGGGAGGTCGAAGCCCATGTGCGCGACTTCGGGCCGCAGGACGATCCGGTCTGCTGGATGCTGGTCGGCTACGCCTCGGGCTACACCAGCACCTTCTTCGGCCAGCGCATCTACTTCAAGGAAGTGAGCTGCGGGGCCTGTGGCCACGAGCATTGCCGCATCGAGGGCCGCAACCAGGAAGACTGGCCCGATGGCGAGGCGATGGCCAGCGATTACGAGGCCAACCCGCTGCTGGTCAAGCTGGAGGATCTGCAGGCCCAGGTCGAGACGCTGCGCTCCCGGCTGGAGCCGGCGGACGACCTCGGCCCTCTGGTCGGCCGCTCCAAGGCCTTCCATTCCGCCGTCGATCTGCTGCGCAAGGCCGCCAGCACCCAGGTCACCGTGCTGCTGACGGGCGAGACCGGGGTCGGCAAGGAACGCTTCGCGCGCGCGCTGCACGCCATGAGCCCGCGCGCTGACAAGCCCTTCGTCGCCGTCAACTGCGCCGCGCTGCCGGCCGAGCTGATCGAAAGCGAGCTGTTCGGCGCCGAGAAGGGCGCCTACACCGGTGCCGGGGCTGCCCGGCAGGGCCGCTTCGAGCGCGCCGACGGTGGCACGCTGATGCTCGATGAACTGGGCGAACTGCCGCTGCCGGCGCAGGCCAAGCTGCTGCGGGTGCTGCAGCAGGGCGAGGTGGAACGGCTCGGCGCCACCCAGGCCCGCAAGGTGAATGTGCGCGTCGTCGCCGCCACCAACGTGGACCTGGAGGCAGCCGTGGCTGCGGGCCGCTTCCGGCGCGACCTGCTCTACCGCCTCAACGTCTACCCGATCCGGATCCCGGCGCTGCGCGAGCGCGTCGACGACGTCGAGCCGCTGGCGATGCACCTGCTGCAGCATTTCTCGGCGCTACACGACAAGCCGGTGGCCGGACTGACCGACCGGGCGCTCGACGCCATGCGGCGCCACTCATGGCCGGGCAATGTGCGCGAGCTCGAGAACCTGATCGAGCGCGGCGTGATCCTGGCCAGCCCGGGCGAGCCGATCGACGTGCACCAGCTGTTTCCGATGCTGTCCGCCTCGGCCCCGCCGGTTTCGGTGAACGCGGCGGGCGCGCTCGAGCAGCAGCTCGCCGCCGATTCAGGCACCTTGTATGACGAGGTGCAGCGGCGCCGGCTCACCCTCGATGAACTGGAGCACGCTCTGATCCAGGAGGCCGTGGCGCGCGCCAACGGCAACCTGGCGGCAGCCGCCCGCGCCCTGGGGCTGACCCGGCCGCAGCTGAGCTACCGGGTGCAGCGCCTGCGTTGCGCGGCGGCCCCGGCCTGAACTGTCACCGCGCCGGCAGCAGCTGGCCCCAGCACTCGCCAAAGCCGATGCGCGCTGCGCCGGCCTGCTCGCACCAGCCACGGATCACCACCGCGTCGCCATCCTCCAGCCAGGTGCGGCTCTCGCCATTGGGCAGCGCGATCGGGTTCTTGCCGCCCTGGGTCAGCTCGATCAGCGCGCCGGCCTGGTCCAGCGTCGGGCCCGACAGGGTGCCGCTGCCCAGCAGGTCGCCCGGCTGCAGGTTGCAGCCATTGACGGTGTGGTGCGTCACCATCTGCGCCACCGTCCAGTAGGCATGGCGGTAGCTGGTGCGGCAGATCTGCGCGTCAGCCTGGCCGGCGGCACGCATCTGGCTGGTCTGCAATCCGACCTGCAGCTGGATGTCGAGGGAGCCGCCGGCACGGTTGGCCGCGCTGTCCAGGTAGGGCAGCGGCTGCGGGTCGCCTTCCGGCCGGGTGAAGGGCACGCGGTAGGGCGCCAGCGCCTCCAGGGTCACGATCCAGGGCGAGATGGTTGAGGCAAAGTTCTTCGACAGGAAGGGACCGAGCGGCTGGTATTCCCAGCCCTGGATGTCGCGCGCCGACCAGTCGTTGAGCAGGCAGATGCCGAACACATGGCTTTCGGCATCCTCGATCCCGATCGGCTCGCCCTGCTCGTTGCCCGGGCCGATGAAGACGCCGAGCTCGAGCTCGATGTCCATCCGCTTGCTGGGCGCCAGCACCGGAGCCTCGGCATCGGGCGCCTTGAGCTGGCCCTTGGGACGCCGGAAGGCCTGGCCCGACACGCCGATGCTCGACGCCCGGCCGTGGTAGCCGATCGGCACCCACTTGTAGTTGGGCAGCAGCGGGTTGTCGGGGCGGAACTGCTTGCCGATATTGGTCGCGTGGTGCACCGAGGTGTAGAAGTCGGTGTAGTCGCCGATCTGCGCCGGCAGCTTGTATTCGACCTGCGCCTGCGCGACCAGGCAGCCGCGCAGGGCCTCGACTGCCGCTCCGGAAGCATCTGCCTGGAGCAGGTCGAACAGGCCGTGGCGCAGCGCCTGCCAGGCCGCCGGGCCGAGGGCCATGAGCGGATTCAGGCTGGCGCCGGCGCCGGCCCGGGCAGCCTCGGCGGCCAGGCCCTGCAGCGCGGAGGACGCGCCCAGGCGCGCCAGGTCGATGACCTGGTCGCCGATGGCGACGCCGCCGCGGAAGGCCTCGTCCGTGCCCTGGCGCCGGAACACGCAGAACGGCAGGTTCTGGATCGGGAAATCGCAGCCGGCCAGGTTGGCGGACGCCACCCAGCTGCGGGCGGCGGGATCGTGGGTGTGATTGAGCAGGCTCATGGGTCTTGGAATGGAATCAGGAACAGCGATCAGGCGGACATGCTGCCATCATGCATCCAGGCGGCGTGCTTGGGCGCCTGCTTGGTCTGGCTCCACTCGTTGATCATGTCCCACTTCACCTCGTCGAGCATCTGCATCATCTTGGGCGTGCCGCAATCCCAGGCCAGCTCCAGGCGGTGGCCGTTCGGGTCGAAGAAGTAGATCGACTTGAAGATGGTGTGGTCGGTCGGGCCCACCACCTCGATGCCTTCGGCTTGCAGCCTAGCCTTGGTGTCGATCAGGTCCTGGTAGGAACCGACCTTGAGCGCCAGGTGCTGCACCCAGTTCGGGGTGTTCTCGTCGCGGCCCATGGCGGGCTGGCTGGGCAGCTCGAAGAAGGCCAGGATATTGCCGTCGCCCGCGTCCAGGAAGATGTGCATGTAGGGGTCGGGCGCCTTGGTGGAAGGCACCTCGTTCTCGGCGATCGCCAGCACCAGCTTCATGCCAAGGTGCTTCTCGTACCACTCGACGGTGGTCTTGGTGTCCTTGCAGCGGTAGGCGACATGGTGGATCTTCTGTACGAGCATGATGTTTCCTCTGTGGGGTGCGTGAATGGGAGATGACAGCTCAATGGCTGACGGGACTCAGTCGAGCTTGACGCCGATCTTGCTGATCAGCGCACCCCATTTCTGGCGCTCGGACTTGGCATAGGCCGCCATCTGGGCCGGGGTGCCGGGCAGCGGCTCCAGACCCATGGCCTGCATGCGCGCCTTGATCGCGGTCTGGCCCAGCGCGGCCTGCAAGGCGTCGGCGAGCTTCCTGACCTGCTCGGGCGGCGTGGCGGCCGGCACCACCAGGCCTTGCCAGGCGTAGGCCTCGAAGCCCTTGATGCCCTGCTCCTGCAGCGTCGGGATCTCGGGCATGGTCGAAAGCCGCTTCGGACTGGCGACGCCCAGCAGCTTGATCCGCTTGCCGTTGGCGAAGGGATAGGCGGCGGCACTGTCGAGCCACATCGCGGGAATCTGGCCGCCGGCCAGGTCCTGGACACCGGGCGCGACGCCCTTGTAGGGCACATGGGTCAGCTTGAGGCCGCTCTGGTCGCGGAACAGCTCACCGATCAGGTGATGCGGGCTGCCCAGGCCAGCGGAGCCCCAGTTCACGCCTTCCGGCTGGGTCTTGGCCCAGGCGCTGAACTCCTTGAGGTTGCTGGCCGGCACCGAATTGGCCACCGCCAGGAACATCGGGAAGCGCGCCAGCAGGCCGACCGGCTGGAAGTCCTGCTCGGCGTTGTACTTGAGCTTGCTGAACAGGCTGGGGTTGGCCGCCAGGGTGGCGAAATCGGCCGTGAACATGATGTTGCCCGGCTCCCTGGAGCGGGCGACCTGCTCGGCCGCGATATTGGTGCCGGCCCCCGGCTTATTGGTCACGATGATGGCGCGCCCCAGGGACTTGGACATGCTCTCGGCCAGCATGCGGGCCACGACGTCGGAGCCGCCGCCGGCCGGATAGCCGATCACCCATTCGAGCGGCTTGTCCTGCGCCTGGGCAGCCAGGCCCGCGCCAGCCAGGGCCAGGCCGATCAGCGAGTGAATGAATTGCTTGCGTTGCATCTTGTCTCCTGTTCAATCGGCCTGTCACTGCGGCCGGATGTCGCCATTGGAAGTCAGATCCATCTATCATTCAAGCGGTTTTTTCTTATGGATTTATTGGATTAACAGATGAATGTCACCTTGAGGCAGCTGCGCGCCTTCCTGGCGGTCGCGCGTACCGGCAGCTTCACGCTGGCGGCCGAAAGCCTGTACATCACGCAGTCGGCGCTCAGCGGCCTGGTCAAGGAGCTCGAGCAGACCCTGGGCACCCGGCTGGTCGACCGCAGCACGCGGCGCGTCTACCTGACCGAGGCCGGCACCCAGCTCTACCCGCAGCTGGACGCCAAGCTGCAGGACCTCGACGAGATGCTGCACCAGGTGGTCGACCCGACGCTGCAGCAGTCCGGGATCGTCAGGGTCGCCGCCTCGCAGCTGCTGGCCTCGACCCTGATGCCCGAGCTGATCGCCGGCTTCCAGGCCCAATACCCGATGAGCCGGGTCAAGCTGGTCGACACCCCGGTCGAGAGCGTGATGGCGCGCGTCTTTGCCGGCGAGGTGGAAATGGGCATCGGACCGGAGCGCGAGCCGAACTCCGACATCAGCTCGACCCGGCTGTTCGATGGACCGTTCATGGCGGTGTTTCCGCGCGGCCATGCGCTGGCCAGGATGCGGCGCCTGCGCTGGTGCGACCTGCAGGACCACCCGGTCATCACGCTGCAGGGGCAGTTCACCGAGCGCCTGCTGCAGGACCTGCGCGCCGCCGATCCCGCGCTGAGTTTCACCCCCGCGACCGAGGTCGCCTACATGTCCACCGCGCTGTCGATGGTCAAGGCCGGGCTCGGGGTGGCGCTGTGCATCCCCTACGCCGGCTCGCTGGTCGAGCTCTACGGCCTGCGCATGAGCCGGCTCAACGGCCCCGAGGTGCGGCGCAGCTTCGAGGTCTTCACGCGCCGCGGCCGCTCGCTCTCGCCAGCGGCGCAGAACTTCCTGGAATTCATCGCCCCCCGGATCCGGGCCATGCCCCATCTGGGCTGAACCGGCGCGAAGCCTGGCAAGCGGTGCGGCTGTAAGAGCCCGGCAAAGCAGCGCCCCTAGAATGGTCAGCAACTTGCCCATTCAGACGCAGGTTCATCTTTTACAGGAGACAGACATGACTCAACGTGACGTGGTGGTTCTCAGTGCAGTGCGGTCGGCGATCGGCACTTTCAGCGGCGCCCTGGCCGACATCGAGCCGGCCGAACTGGCCGGCAGCGTGATGAAGGCGGCGGTCGAGCGCTCGGGCGTCGATCCGCAGGCGATCAACTACGTGACGGTGGGCAACACCATCCCGACCGAGAGCCGCTTCGCCTACGTGGCGCGCGTCGCCTCGATCCAGGCCGGCCTGCCGATGGACTCGGTCGCGATGTCGGTCAACCGCCTGTGCTCGTCGGGCCTGCAGGGCATCGTGACGACGGCGCAGAACATCCTGCTCGGTGACTGCGACTACGGCATCGGCGGCGGCGTCGAGGTCATGAGCCGTGGCGGCTACCTGTCGCCGGCGATGCGCAGCGGCGCCCGCATGGGCGACACCAAGC
>CAZJQH010000100.1:0-7815 GCA_964547895.1 uncultured Chitinophaga sp.
CGGTTGGTGCGGCGGCGCACGTCGGCCATGCGCTCGGCGTCGCGCGCGAACATCTCCACATAGGCCAGCAGGTGGTGGCCGAAGCTGACCGGCTGCGCCACCTGCAGGTGGGTGAAGCCCGGCAGGATGGTCTCGACGTTGAGCGCGGCGATCTCGACCAGCGCGCGCTGCAGCTCGGTCAGCAGGCCGCTGATGACGTCGATCTCGCTGCGCAGCCACAGGCGCACGTCGGTGGCGACCTGGTCGTTGCGGCTGCGGCCGGTGTGCAGGCGCTTGCCGGCGTCGCCGACCAGCTGGGTCAGGCGCGCCTCGATGTTGAGGTGCACGTCCTCCAGGTCGAGCTTCCACTCGAAGGCGCCGGATTCGATCTCGGCGCGGATCTGGGCCATGCCGCGCTCGATCGCGGCGAAGTCGTCGGCGCCGATGATGCCCTGCGCGCTCAGCATCTCGGCATGCGCCAGGCTGCCGGCGATGTCGGCCTGCCACAGGCGCTGGTCGAAGAACACGCTGGCGGTGTAGCGCTTGACCAGCTCGCTCATGGGTTCGGAGAACAGGGCCGACCAGGCCTGGGATTTGGTGTCGAGCTGGTTTTGGGACATGTGATGCTGTGGGAGAGCCCGCGGGCTTCCGCTGAAGGGTGAAGGTAAAGCCCGGATTTTATCGGGCCGGCTGCCGGCCGGGGCGTGCGGGCTGGCGTGCTAGCATGCGAAGATTCTTTCTGCCTACTGATTTTCCCCGTGAGCCAGACCCAAACCGCCCTAGCGCTGACCATTGCCACCCGCGAGAGCCGCCTCGCGCTGTGGCAGGCCGAGCATGTCCAGTCCCTGCTGCGCGAGCGCGGCCATGCGGTCGAGCTGCTCGGCATGACGACCCGGGGCGACCAGATCCTGGACCGCGCCTTGAGCAAGGTCGGCGGCAAGGGCCTGTTCGTCAAGGAGCTCGAGGTCGCGCTCGAGGAGGGCAGGGCCGACCTGGCGGTGCATTCGCTGAAGGACGTGCCGATGGAGCTGCCCGAGGGCTTCGAGCTGGCCTGCGTGATGGAGCGCGAGGACCCGCGCGATGCCTGGGTCTCGCCGGCCTGCGCCGGCCTGGAAGACCTGCCGCCGGGCGCGGTCGTCGGCACCTCCAGCCTGCGCCGCGTCGTGCTGCTGCGCGCCGCCCTAGAGCGCCTCGGCCGCCATGACGTGAGGATCGAGCCGCTGCGCGGCAACCTCGACACCCGCTTGCGCAAGCTCGACGAGGGCCAGTACGCCGCCATCGTGCTGGCTGCCGCCGGCCTCAAGCGCCTCGGGCTGGAGTCGCGCATCCGCAAGATCTTCGATCCAGACGAGATGCTGCCGGCCGCCGGCCAGGGCGCACTCGGCATCGAGGTGCGCGCCAGCCGTCCCGAGGTCGCCGCCGCGCTGGCGCCTCTGGCCCACCGGCCGAGCTGGCTCGCGGTCGCCGCCGAGCGCGCGGTCAGCCGCGGCATGGGCGGCAGCTGCTCGATGCCGCTGGCCGCCTTCGCGACCTGGCAGGGCGAGCCGCTGGCATCATTGCTGCGGCTCGACGCCGCCTGGGGCGATCCGGACGGCCGCATCGCGCTGGTGCGCGTCCAGGCCGAGGCGGCCGTCACCAGCCTGGAACAGGCCGAGGCGCTGGGCCAGCAGGTGGTCGGGCTGCTGCGCCAGGGTGGCGCCACCGGCCCGGCTGCCGCATGAAGCGCGCGGTCGTCACCCGGCCCGAGGGCGAGGCCCGGCGCTGGGTGTCGGCCCTCCAGGGCCAGGGCTGGCAGGCGCTGGCCCTGCCGCTGATCGTGATCGGCCCGCCAGCCGACCCGCTGCCGCTGCGCCAGGCGCGCGCCCGGCTGGCCGACCATGACGCGCTGATGTTCGTCAGCGCGGCGGCCGTCGCCCAGTTCTTCTCGGAGCGCCCCTGGTCCGATGATGATTCCGCCGTGCCGACTCGCTGCTGGGCTCCCGGCCCCGCCACGGCGCGCGCCCTGCTGGCCGCCGGCGTGCCGCCCGGACGCATCGACCAGCCTGCACCCGATGCCGAGAACTTCGATTCCGAATCGCTCTGGCGCGAGGTCGGCCCGCAGCTCGGGCCCGGCCACCGCCTGCTGATCGTGCGCGGCCAGACCGAGTCCCTGAGCGCAAGCCCGCAGGGCAATGGTCGCGACTGGCTGGCGCAGCAGTGCCTCGCGCGTGGCGGCAGCGTGGACTGGTGCGTGGCCTACCGGCGCCAGGCACCACGCTGGACCGATGCCGAGCGCACGCTCGCGCTGGCAGCCAGCCGCGACGGCAGCGTCTGGCTGCTGAGCAGCTCTGAAGCGCTCGACAACCTGGCCGGCCTGCTGCCAGGCACCGACTGGTCGCGCAGCCTGGCCCTGGCTACCCATCCGCGCATTGCTGCGACGGCGCAAGGCATGGGCTTCGGCCGCGTGCTGCAAAGCCGGCCGACGCTGGCGGAAGTCCTGTCCCACCTAGAATCGATCTCCTGATCATGGCTGATACCGATTCCCCATCTCCCAACAGCAGTGCCGCTGCCGCGAGCAGCCCGAAGCCCGCACGCCTGGGCGGCCTGCTGCCCAGGATCGCGCTGGGCCTGTCCGTGCTGGCCCTGGGCGGCAGCGTGCTGCTGTGGCAGCAGCTGCAGACCGCCAGGCGCGAGCTGGCGCGCCGCAGCACCGACACCAGCACCGCCGTCACCGAGGTCCGCGATCAGTCGGCGCGGGCCGAGGCGCTGGTGCAGGAGCTGCAGGTCAGGCTGGGCCTGGCCGAGCTGCGCCTGTCCGAAGTCAGCCTGCAGCGCAGCCAGCTCGAGGAACTGATGCTGACCGTCTCGCGCACCCGCGACGACAGCCTGGTGCAGGACCTGGAGTCCGCGCTGCAGCTGGCGCAGCAGCAGGCCCAGCTGACCGGCAGCGTGCAGCCGCTGGTCTCGGCGCTGCAGTCGGCCGAGGCGCGCATCGCGCGCGCCGCCCAGCCGCGCCTCAATCCGGTCAGCCGTGCCATTGCGCGCGACGTCGAGCGCATCCGGGCCGCAGCGCTGGCCGACCTGCCGGCGCTCGCCAGCCGCATCGACGAGCAGATCCGCCAGATCGACGAGCTGCCGCTGCTCAATGCCGCGCCTGTCAGGCCGGCAGCCGCTCCCAATGGCCAGGGCCGGCCGCCAGCTGCTGCCGCACCGGCTGCGGTCGATGCTTCGTTCTGGCAGGGCCTGCGCGCCTGGTGGGACGACTGGTCGGCGCGGACTTGGGCTGCGGTGAGCGAGCGTGGCAGCGAGCTGGTGCGGGTGCACCGGATGGACCAGCGCGATGCGGCCCTGCTCGCGCCCGAGCAGGAGTTCTTCCTGCGCGAGAACGCCAAGCTCAAGCTGCTCAACGCCCGCATGGCGTTGCTGGCGCGCCAGTCGGTCACCGCTGCGGCCGACCTCAACGACGTCGAGGCCACCTTGCAGCGCTATTTCGATGACCGCTCCGGTGCGACCCGCGCGGCGCTGGAGGCGCTGCAGGGCCTGCGCAGCGACCTGCGCCAGCATGAGCAACTGCCCCGTCCCGACGACACGCTGGCGGCGCTGGCGGCTGCCGCGGCCGGGCGCTGAAGGGAGACGCGATGAGGGGCGTGTTCTGGTTTCTGGGCCTGGCGGCGATCGCCGTCGCGCTGGCGCTGCTGGTCGGATCCAACGATGCCAATCTGACGCTGTTCTGGCATCCCTGGCGCATCGACGTCTCGTTCAACCTGGCGCTGTTCGCCCTGCTGCTGCTGTTTGGCCTGCTGTATGCGGCGCTGCGCGCCCTCAAGCTGCTGCGCAGCCTGCCGCAGCAGGCGCAGCGCTGGCGCAGCCACCATCTCGAGCGCTCTGCCCAGCAGGCGGTCCTCGAGGCCCTGACCCAGCAATATGCCGGCCGCTATGTGCGTTCGCAGGCAGCGGCCCGGCGGGCGCTGGCGCTGCTGGGCCAGGCCCTGCTGCAGCCCTTCCCGGGCCGCGACCAGGCCCAGTTGCTGGCCCTGCTGCTGGACGCCGAGAGCGCCCACCAGCTGTCCAATTTCGGCGAGCGCGACCGCGCCCTGGGCGAGGCCCTGGCCGGCCCGGCTGCCACCCTGGGCAACGAGGCCCGCGCCGCGCTGCAGCTGCGCGCGGCCCGCTGGGCGCTCGAGCAGCAGGACAGTGCTGCCGCAGCACGCTGGCTCGGCGGATTGCCGCAGGGCGTCTCGCGCCGCATCTACGCCCTGCGCCTGCGCCTGCGCCTGGCCCGTCTCGAGCAGGATCACCCGGCGGCGCTCGAGCTGGTGCGCCTGCTGGCCAAGCACCGCGCCTACAGTGAGCAGGCGGCGCGCAGCCTGGTGCGCGGTCTGGCACTCGACCTGCTGCGCGGTGCGCGCGACCTGGCCGCGCTGCAGTCCGCCTGGGGCAGGCTCGGGTCTGCGGAGCGTGCCACGCCCGAACTGGCGCTGGCAGCACTGGAGCGCTGCAGGGACTTGTGGCTGGCCGACGGCGGTGCAGAACTCCCACCAGGCCGCCAGGGCTGGCTCGACGACATGCTGCGCTCGGCCTGGGCAGGCCATGAATCCTTCGACGAGGCCAGCCGGCGTCGGCTGCTGCTCTGCCTGGAGTCGCTGCTGCCGCTGCTCGATGCCGATTGGCTGGGCCGCATCGAACAGGCGCAGCAAGCCAGTCCGGCCGATGCCGGCCTGCTCTATCTGGCGGGCCAGGCCTATCTGCAGCGCCAGCTATGGGGCAAGGCTGCGGCGCTGCTGGGCCAGGCCAGTGCACGACTGGCCGACCCGGAGCTTGCGCGCTCCTGCTGGCGCAGCCTGGCCCGGCTGGCCGAACAGCGCGGCGACGACGAGGCCGCCCGCGCCGCCTGGAAGCGCGCCGCCCTGCTTTAATCCACATCATGCAACTGCAAGAAATCCTCTACACCCAGGGCTTTGGCACCCGGCGCGTCTGCTGCGGCCTGATCCAGCAAGGCCAGGTCATGGTCGGCAATCCGCCCCAGCCCTGCACCGATGCCGCGGCCGACTTCGATCCCGTCGGGCTCGAGTTCACCGTCCAGGGCAAGCCCTGGCAATACCACGAGCTGGCCTACCTGATGCTGCACAAGCCGACCGGCCACGAGTGCTCGCAGAAGCCCGGCGCCTGGCCCAGCATCTACACCCTGCTGCCGGCGCCGCTGCGCTCGCGCCCGGTGGGGGCTGCCAGCGGGGTGCAGGCGGTGGGCCGGCTGGATCAGGACACCACCGGCCTGCTGCTGCTTTCCGACGACGGCAAGTTCATCCATCGCCTGTCCTCGCCGCGCCACCATGTGCCCAAGGTCTATGTCGCGACCTGCAAGCATCCGGTCACGCAGGCGATGCTCGACAAGCTGCTCGCCGGCGTGGTGCTTGACGATGACCCCAAGCCGGTCAAGGCTGCGGCTTGCCGCGCGCTCGACGAGCATAGCCTCGAGCTCACCCTGACCGAGGGCAAGTACCACCAGGTCAAGCGCATGGTCGCGGCTGTCAGCAACCGGGTCGAGGCGCTGCACCGCAGCCGCATCGGAGACATCGACCTGCCGGCCGACCTCGAGCCGGGCCAGTGGCGCTGGCTCACCGCCGCCGAGGTCGCGGGCCTGGTCGCGCCGCGCCGCTGATTCCTGTCCAGTCCGCTTGCGATCCCCGATGAGCCTGCTGCTCGATTCCTGCTGGCGCGCGCTGGCCTACTGCCTGCACCCGCGCGTCATCCTGCTGTCGCTGCTGCCCGTGCTGCTGATGGCCGCCGGCGTGTTCGCGCTCGGCTACTACCTCTGGTACCCGGCGCAGGCCGCGCTGCTGGCCTGGCTGGAGGGCTGGCAGCTGCTCACGCCGCTGCAGTCCTGGCTCGATCTGAGCGGCCTGGGTACGCTGGCCAGCGTGCTGGCGCCCTTGCTGCTGCTGGTGCTGGCCACGCCACTGCTGGTGTTGCTGGCCCTGCTGCTGGTCGGGCTGTTCATGACGCCGGCCATGGTCAAGCTGGTCGCGCAGCGCCGCTTCGCCCATCTCGAATGCCGCCGCGGCGCTAGCTTCCTCGACAGCCTGTGGTGGTCGCTGGGCTCGACGCTGCTGGCGCTCGTCATGCTGCTGGCCAGCCTGCCGCTGTGGCTGATCCCGCCGCTGGCGCTGCTGCTGCCGCCGCTGGTCTGGGGCTGGCTGGGCTACCGGGTCTATGCCTTCGATGCGCTGGCCGATCATGCCGATGCCGTCGAGCGGGCCGAGCTGCTGGCGCGCCATCGCTCCAGCCTGTGGCTGATGGGCCTGGTCTGCGGCCTGCTCGGCGCCGCTCCCAGCCTGCTGTGGACCTCGGGCGCGATGTTCATCGCGATGGCGCCGCTGCTGGTGCCGCTGGCGGTCTGGGTCTACGCGCTGGTGTTCGCCTTCTCCTCGCTCTGGTTCGCGCATTACCTGCTGGCGGCGCTGGCAAGGCTGCGCGCAAGCCCTGCCCAAGCTGCCCAATCCCTTGTGTCTGGTATTGATTCACCACAATGAACGCTGAACGTCCCACTCCTGCCTTCGGGCTCATCATCGTCGGCGACGAGATCCTGTCCGGCAAGCGCGTCGACAAGCATATGTCCAAGGTCATCGAGCTGCTGGGCGCGCGCGGCCTGGCCCTGTCCTGGGTGCGCATCGTCGGTGACGACCGCGCCCTGATCACGGCCGCGCTGCGCGAGGCCTTTGCCAGCGGCGACATCGTGTTCAGCTGCGGCGGCATCGGCGCCACGCCCGACGACCACACCCGCCAGTGCGCGGCCGCCGCGCTCGGTGTCGAACTCGAGCTGCACCCCGAGGCCAGGCGCCTGATCGAGGAGCGCATGCAGGACCTCGCGCGCGAGCAGGGTCAGGTCTACGAGGCCGACCGGCCCGAGAACGTGCACCGCCTCAACATGGGCGTCTTTCCGCGCGGCGCGACCATCATCCCGAATCCCTATAACAAGATCCCGGGCTTCAGCTGTGCCGCAGCCGGGCAGGGCGCGGTGCACTTCGTGCCGGGCTTCCCGGTCATGGCCTGGCCGATGATCGAGCAGGTGCTTGACCAGCATTACGCCCACCTGTTCGCGCAGCAGCAGCGCTGCGAGCGCTCGGTGATCGTGTTCGGCGCGATGGAGGCCGCGCTCACGCCGCTGATGGAAGCGATCGAGGCCGCGCACCCCGGCATCAAGGTGTTCAGCCTGCCCAGCGTCGACCATCCGCAATGGGGCCGCCACATCGACCTTGGCGTCAAGGGCGGCATCGACGAGACCGCAGCCGCCTATGCCGACCTGCTGGCCGGTCTGCACCAGCTCGGCGCCAAGCTGGGCCCCGAAATGGTGCGCTCCTGATTGCACCATGTTTGTGCGCTATGACGCACCAATTTGGTGATCTTGACGTGTCGCAGATTTGTTTCGAATAATCATGGCTGACCTGTCGCTCCAAGGCACAATCCATGCTGTTGCTGACTGGCTGCTGTCTCGCCCGGAATTCCGGTGCCCTGCAGCTGGCACGGTTTCTGCTTAGATACTGACAACAACCGTTCAACTTTTTTTTCCCCAGTCCAGGAGAATTTTGATGGCCAAGACCGTCGCAGACGTCATGCAAATGGTGAAGGACAACGATGTCAAGTTCGTTGACTTCCGTTTCACCGATACCCGTGGCAAGTGGCAGCACATCACCGTGCCGATTTCCCAGTTCGATGAAGAGAAGATGGAAGAGGGCCAGGCCTTCGACGGTTCCTCGATCGCCGGCTGGAAGGGCATCGAAGCCTCCGACATGCTGATGGCTCCGGATGCCAACAGCGCCTTCATCGACCCGTTCGTCGAAGAGACCACCCTGGTGCTGG
>CAZJQH010000101.1:0-7696 GCA_964547895.1 uncultured Chitinophaga sp.
CTACGACTACCAGCGCATGCAGTACAACACCGTGGTCTCGGGCGCGATGAAGATGCTCAACGCGCTGGAGGACTTCAAGGCGCTCGACGCCGAGGGTGCGCTGCCGGCGCTGGCCGAGGGCTTCGGCATCCTGCTGCGCAGCCTCTATCCGGCCACGCCCCACCTGACCCACGGCCTGTGGGCCGAGCTCGGCTTTGCTGGCGTCCATGGCGACCTGCTCGACGCGCCCTGGCCGCAGGTCGACCCGGCCGCGCTGGTGCAGGACGAGATCGAGCTGGTGCTGCAGATCAACGGCAAGCTGCGCGGCTCCATCCTGGTGCCGGCCAGCGCCGACAAGGCCGCGATCGAGGCCGCTGCGGTGGCCAGCGAGCCAGTCCAGAAGCAGGCCAACGGCGCGGCACCGAAGAAGGTGATCGTGGTGCCGGGCCGCCTGGTCAACGTGGTGCTCTGAACGCCATGAACGGCGAGCGCCTGCCTGCATCCCTGCTTCCGGCAGCCGGCCGGCGCGACTGGCTGCGTGCGACGGCCGCGGCCTCGCTCGCGCTGGGCCTGGGCGGCTGCGGCTTCCGCCTGCGCGGCGCGCTGCAGCTGCCGTTCAGTTCGCTGCGCACCAATCTGTCGGAGCGCAGCGAGATCGGGCGCGAGCTGCGGGCCCAGCTCGCCGCCAGCGGCGTGCAGGTAGTCGGCCCCGCGCCGGCCGGCCAGCCGCCGCAGCCGGTCGATGTCGAGCTGACCGTGCTGACCGAGCAGCGCGAGCGCGTGGTGGTGGGCGTGACGGCCATCGGCCAGGTGCGCGAGCTGCAGCTGCGCGTGCGCTTCAAGTTCCGGCTGCGCAGCGGCAAGGGCCGCGACCTGATCGACGACACCGAGCTGCTGCAGGAGCGCGACCTCAGCTACGACGAGGCGCTCGCGCTCGGCAAGCAGGCCGAGGAAGAACTGCTCTACCGCGAGATGCAGTCCGACATCGTGCGCCAGCTGATGCGCCGGCTGGCGGCGGTCAAGGGGCTTTGATCCCGCCTGGGCCGCCGTCGCGGCTCAGATCCCGGGCCGGGACCGCATCAGCGTGCTCTTGCCGAACAGGCTCTCGATCAGGTCGACCGCCAGCTGCGCGCTGCGGTTGCGCAAGTCGAGCGCCGGGTTGAGCTCCATCAGGTCCAGGCTGGCGAGCCGGCCGCTGTCGGCGATCATCTCCATGCAGAGCTGGGCCTCGCGGTAGCTAGGACCACCCGGCACCGGGGTGCCGACGCCGGGCGCGATCTCGGGGTCGAGGAAGTCGAGATCCAGGCTCAGGTGCAGGTGGGTGTCCTCGTCGAGGCCGAGCAGGGCCTGCTCCATCGCGTGCCGCATGCCATGCTCGTCGATGTAGCGCATGTCATAGACCTCCAGCCCCTGCTCGTGCACCAGCAGCCGCTCGCCCGGATCGACGCTGCGGATGCCTAGCTGGCGCAGCTGCTCCGGGCGCAGCGCCGGACCCTCGCCGCCGAGCCGTGTCAGCTCGGCCGGCCCCAGCCCGCACAGGCAGGCGACCGGCATGCCGTGCAGGTTGCCGCTCGGCGTCAGCTCGGGCGTGTTGAAGTCGGCGTGGGCGTCGAGCCAGAGCACGCGAAGGCGCCGGCCCTGCTCGCGGCAGTGGCGCGCGACCGCGCTGATGGATCCGATCGCCAGGCAGTGATCGCCACCGAGCAGGATGGGCAGGCGCTGCTGCTGCAGTTCGGCCAGCACGGCATCGTGCACCAGACGGTTCCAGGCCGCCACTTCGCGCAGGTGGCGGTAGCCGCCGACGCTGGGCTGGCAGGGATTGGGCGGGCCGGCCAGGTTGCCACGGTCCTGCACCTGCAGGCCGCGCTGCTCGAGCGCCTGCTGCAGGCCGGCGACGCGCATCGCGTCCGGCCCCATGCCGGCGCCCCGGGTGCTCGCGCCGACGTCGGTCGGCGCCCCGATCAGGCTGACGAAGGGATGGGGACAGACGGACATGGCGTTCTCCTGCAGGGCGATGCACCCACTCTACAATCAAACGCTGATCATGCAAGTCCCTGCCCCCCAACTGGCCGCCCAGCTGCAACGCGGCCTCAAAGCCCTCTATACGCTGCACGGCGACGACCCGCTGCTGGTGCAGGAGGCGGCTGACGCGATCCGCGCCGCCGCCCGGGCCCAGGGACACAACGAGCGCAGCGTGTTCACCGTGGCCGGCGCGCATTTCGACTGGAGCGCGGTGCTGGCGGCGGGCGGTAGCTTGAGCCTGTTCGCCGACCGGCAGCTGGTCGAGATCCGGATCCCGTCGGGCAAGCCGGGCAAGGAGGGTTCGGCCGCGCTGCAGCAGATCGCCGCCAGTGCCTCGGGCCAGGACGACACGCTGACTCTGGTGCTGCTGCCGCGGCTCGACGCCGCGACCCAGAAGAGCGCCTGGTTCGGCGCACTCGACGCCAACGGCGTGACGGTGCGGGTCGACCCGGTCGAGCGCGCCCAGCTGCCGGGCTGGATCGCGCAGCGCCTGCAGCTGCAGGGCCAGCGCGTCGCGGCCGGCGAGGAGGGCCAGCGCACGCTGGCCTTCATGGCCGACCGGGTCGAAGGCAACCTGCTCGCCGCGCACCAGGAAATCCAGAAGCTAGGCCTGCTCTACCCGGCCGGCGAGCTCGGCTTCGAGCAGGTCGAGGGCGCGGTGCTCAACGTCGCGCGCTACGACCCGTTCAAGCTCGCCGAGGCCGTGCTCGACGGCCAGCCCGCGCGGGTGCAGCGCATGCTCGATGGCCTGCAGGCCGAGGGCGAGGCGCCGGTGCTGGTGCACTGGGCGCTGGCCGACGACATCCGCGCGCTCAATCGCGTCAAGCGCGCGGTCGCCGACGGCCGGCCGCTGCCGATGGTGCTGCGCGAGCAGCGCGTGTGGGGCACGAAGGAAAAGCGCTTCGAGCGCGTGCTGCCGCGCCTGTCAGTCGCCCAGCTGGCCGGCTGGCTGCAGGACGCCCATGTCGTCGACGGCATCGTCAAGGGCCTGAAGGACCGCGACTGGCCGGACGATCCCTGGCAGGCGCTGCACCGGCTGGCGCTGCAGGTCTGCCGCGGCTGCATGGCGCGTTGAGCGCCGCGTTCAGCCGAAGGACGGCAGCTCGGGTTTGTGCACCGGCTTGCCGGCGGCGGCCCAGGCGTCGAAGCCGCCGGCGATCGACTGCACGTTCAGATAGCCCATCTCCTTCATCGCGGCAGCGGCCAGCGCGGCGCGGCCGCTGGTCTTGCAGTAGATCACGAACTTGAGGTCACGGCTGGCCAGCTGGGGCGAGCCACTGAGCCTGAACTCGAGCATGCCGCGCGAAGCATGCACCGCGCCCGGGATATGGCCGGCGGCGAACTCGTCGGCCTCGCGCACGTCGAGCAGCACGTCGGCATCGCGGATCGCGGCCTCGGCTGCGGTGACGGGGATTTCGCTGACCTGCGCCTTGGCGGCAGCGACCAGATCCATTGCAGTCTTCATGCGGAAAGCTCCTGTCTGAAAAAGGGTAGGGGGTATCTAGTCATTGTCGCGCAGCAGCCAGGCAGCGGCAAGCTCAGTCGGCGTCGGACCCGGCCGCCAGCAGCGCGCGCCGTTCGCGCACCGCCTGCGCGAGCTGCTCCAGCAGCGGCACCGTCTGCTCGAAGCTGATGCAGGCGTCGGTCACCGACACGCCCGGCTGCAGCGGCTGGCCCGGCACGATGTCCTGCCGGCCCTCGTTCAGGTGGCTCTCGATCATGACGCCGGTGATGCGGCGCTCGCCGTTCGCCAGCTGCGCCGCCACGTCGGCACCGACCTCGATCTGGCGCCGGTGCTGCTTGCTGCTGTTGGCGTGCGAGAAGTCGATCATCACCTGCTCGCGCAGGCCGGAGGCGCGCAGCGCGGCGCAGGCGGCCTCGACATCGGCGGCCGAGTAGTTGGGCTGCTTGCCGCCGCGCAGGATCAGGTGGCAGTCCTGGTTGCCGCGGGTCTCGAAGATCGCCGCCAGGCCCATCTTGGTCATGCCCATGAAGGCATGCTCGGACTGCGCCGCGACGATCGCGTCGGCCGCCACCTTGACGCCGCCATCGGTGCCGTTCTTGAAGCCGATCGGGCAGCTCAGGCCGCTGGCGAGCTGGCGGTGGCTCTGGCTCTCGGTGGTGCGCGCGCCGATCGCGCCCCAGCTGACCAGGTCGCTGATGAACTGCGGCGACAGCAGGTCGAGGAACTCGGTGCCCACCGGCAGGCCGATCTGCAGCACGTCGAGCAGCAAGGCGCGCGCTCGCTCCAGGCCCTCGTTGATCGCGAAGGTTCCGTCGAGGTGCGGGTCGTTGATGTAGCCCTTCCAGCCCACCGTGGTGCGCGGCTTCTCGAAATAGACCCGCATCACGACCAGCAGCTCCTGGCGCAACGCGTCGGCCTGTCCTTTCAGCCGGCGCGCGTAGTCGAGCGCCTGCTCATGGTCGTGGATCGAGCAGGGACCGACCACCACCAGCAGCCGGTCGTCCTGGCCGTGCAGCACGCGTGCGATCTCGGCCCGGCTGGCCTCGACCAGCGCCTGCGCCGCTTCGGGCGTCGGCAGCCATTCCTGCAGCAGCGCAGGGGTCAGCAAGGGCCGCACGGCGCGGATGCGCAGGTCGTCGGTGCGGGTCTTGTCCTGGGTGTGGGTATGCGAGGGGGTATGCATCGGGGCTGGGTTTCAGTTCGGTCTGGTGGCGTGGCGCTGCAGGAAGCGCGGCAGGGTCGCCTTGCTGCACTGCTGCAAGGCCTGCAGGAAATCATGATCGGGGGCGGCAACGCCATGCTGCTCGCGCAGGTCGCGCTGCAGGCGCAGCAGCAGCTCGGCCGTGACCTCGGCGTCGGACAAGGCGCGGTGGGCCCGGCCGTTGCGCGGCAGCGCATGGAAGGCGGCCAGCGTGCCGAGCTTGTGGTTCGGCGCCTGCGGATAGAGCCGGCGCGACAGCAGCACGGTGCAGGCGAAGGGTTGCGCGGCCTCCAGCCCGATGCGGGCCAGCTCGGACTGCCAGAACTTGCGGTCGAAGCTCGCGTTGTGCGCGATCAGCGGCAGCTGGCCGACGAAGCGGGCCGCCTCGGCCATCACCTGGGCGGCCGCTGGCGCCGCCTGCACCATCGCGTTGCTGATGCCGGTCAGCTGGGTGATGAAGGGGGGTATCCAGACCCCGGCATTCATCAGGCTCTGGAAGCGGTCGACGATGCGACCGGCCTCGGTCAGCACGATGGCGACCTCGGTCGCGCGGCCTCCCGCCTCGGGCATCAGCCCGCTGGTTTCGAAGTCAATGACGGCGATCGCACTCATGGTGCGCTAGTCTACGCCGTCACCCGCCGGGCAGGAATCAGCCGGCGCGGCTGCCAGCCCTCCAGCGCCAGGCCTTGCCGATCTCGCCTTGCAGCCAGTCGCGGGCCTGCGGCAGGGTCTCGAACAGCGCGACCTGGTAGGCCGAGCGCTGCGAGTCGATCAGGATCGCCCGTAGCAGGCGGGCCAGTTCCGGGTCGCAGCCAACGTAGACCACCCTGACCTGCGGGTTGCTGGCCTGCGCACCATACTGGATCGCCGCGAGCTCGAGCAGATGCTGCTCGTCGAGCCCGTGCCCGCCGACGGCAGTGAAATCATTGATGACGTAGCGGATGTCATCGAAGCGCGCATCGGCCTGGATCAGCTCGACCGAGCGCTGGAACTCGGCGGCCGAGACCTGGCCTGACAGTCGCTTGTGCACACCTCTGTGCTCCCAGACAAGTTCATGCGGCATGGACCACCCTGTTTTGTTTCTGGCAGATCAGATGCTAGACCATACTAATGGTTATTACTATCAGAGATGGCCATATGCGTCACTATGATCATGGCCATGTCTGCCAGATGCCATGCTGTGCCATGTTTGGCCTTTCTTTACAGGTCCCAGAGCTGGGCGCTCGCCGGGCTGGCCTCGCCGCTGCCGGTGCGGGCCGCCAGCTTCGAAGCCCCTGCCTCGGTGCTGGGGACCGCCCTGCTCCTGTTCGTGGCACTGGCAGCACTCGCTGGCTGGAACTGGAAGCGGCGCAACGAGCAGAACCTGCGGCAAGGCGAGCTCCTGCTCGAAGCCGCCCGGCAGGAGCTGCTGGACTGCCGCGACCAGGCCCGCGAGCTGGCCGAACAGGCAGAGCAGGCCAGCCGGCTCGAACATGGACGGCTGTCGCAGGCCCTGTGCGCCAGCGAACAGCGCCTGCGCCTGCACCTCGATTGCACCAGCGAGCTGGTCTTCGCGCTGGATCTCGACGGCTGCCTGCGGCAGTTGTCGCGCAGCTGGGGCGAGGCGCTGGGCGTGGACACCGACAGCCTGCTGGGCCAGCATCACGCCTGGCTGGTCCATCCCGATGACTTGCCGGCTTGCCAGCGCCGGGTCGAGCGGGCTCTGATGAGCCGCAGCCCGCAGCATGACATCCGCTACCGGATCCGGCATGCCGAGGGCGACTGGCGCTGGCATTCGGCCCGCATCGTTCCGCTGCGCAATGCCGACGGACAGATCACCGGCCTGCTCGGCCTGGCGCGGGTCATCGGCGAAGGCGCCCGGCCCGGCCCGCAGGCGCTGCGCCATGGCCATTTCGATCCGCTCACCGGTCTGCCTGGCAGCAGCCTGTGCCTCGACCGGCTGCAGCAGGTGCTGGGCCAGGCCGAGCGCCACGCCAAGCGGGCTGCGCTGCTGCTGATCAGGATCGAGGATTTTCGGCAGCTCAACCAGCAGCACGGACATGGCTGGGGCGATCTGGTGCTGGCGGAATCCAGTGCCCGCATCACGGCCAGCATCCGGTCTTCCGACACGGTCGGGCGGCAGCAGGGGGCGACCTTCATGGTCCTGCTGCCCGAACTGGGCGAGGAGCAGGAGGCGGTCGAGGTAGCGCGCAAGCTCCAGCGTGTGCTGCAGCAGCCCCTGCAACTGCGCGGCAACCGATCGACCTTGAGGGCCAGCATCGGGCTGGCCGTCTATCCCCGCCATGGCCTGGATCAGGACGAGCTCGTCATGCAGGCCGAGCAGTCCTTGGCCAGGGCCAGGACAGAGGGCGGCGACCGGATCGCCTGGCCGCAGCTGGCGGCGCCGGCCAAGGCTTTTTCAGCGGAAACCGCCTGAATCCAGATTTTTTGTTGCGCCGCAGCAAAAAAGTCTTGCGTGGCATGGAATCCCCTTCTAGAATCAATCCATGTTGCAGTGCAATATGCAGTCTGGGGAGGGCTCCAGGCCAGGCGCAGCAACTCAAACCCCATTGCAACCTCAGGAGGAATCCATGCTGACCGTCGAACAAATCATCTCCAGCCAGAAAGATCAAGCCGCTGCTTTCTACGAACTGGCCAACCAGGCCGTCAACGGCGTCGAGCGCCTGGCTGAGCTCAACCTCAAGACCATCAAGTCGTCGGTGGCTTCCAGCGCTGCCCAGACCGAAGCCCTGTTCGGCGTCAAGGATGTCCAGAGCCTGCTGGCCCTGCAGAACCAGGACCTGAAGGCCGCTGCCGAGAAGGCCAGCGCCTACGGCCGCGAGCTGTACGAGATCGTTTCCGGTTTCGGCAACCAGTTCACCAAGGTCGCTGAAGGCCGTGCCGCCGAAGCCCAGAAGCAGATCCACGCCCTGGTCGACAGCGCCGTGAAGAACGCCCCGAAGGGTACCGAGCAAGCCGCTGCTGCCCTGCAGACCGCCGTCGCCACCGCCGGCAACGCTTTCGAGTCGGTCCAGAAGGCCGTCAAGCAG
>CAZJQH010000102.1:0-7444 GCA_964547895.1 uncultured Chitinophaga sp.
CTACCAGGACATCGCGATCCAGCGCGTACTCGAGGCCGTGGCCGAGGGCCGGGACCGCGTGCTGCTGACGCTGGCGACCGGCACCGGCAAGACCTTCATCGCTTTCCAGCTGGCGTGGAAGCTGTTCCAGGCGCGCTGGAACCTGAATGACTGGCGCCAGTCCGCTGCCACGACGGACGAGCTGGGCACGCGCCGCCCGCGCATCCTGTTCCTGGCCGACCGCAACATATTGGCGGACCAGGCCTACAACGCCTTCTCGGCCTTTCCGGACGACGCGCTGGTGCGAATTGCGCCTGACCAGATCCGGCGCAAGGGCCGGGTGCCGAAGAACGGCAGCATCTTCTTCACCATCTTCCAGACCTTCATGAGCGGGCCGGGGGACACGCCGTACTTTGGCGACTACCCGCCAGACTTCTTCGACTTCATCATCATCGACGAGTGCCACCGGGGCGGCGCCAACGATGAGAGCAGCTGGCGCGCGATCCTGGACTACTTCAAGCCCGCCGTGCAGCTGGGCCTGACGGCCACCCCGAAGCGCACCCTGAACGCCGACACCTATGCCTATTTTGGCGAGCCGGTGTACGTCTATTCGCTCAAGGAAGGCATCAACGACGGTTTCCTGACGCCGTTCCGGGTCCGGCAGATCGCGACCACACTGGACGACTATGTCTACACCGCCGACGACATGGTGCTGGATGGCGAGGTGGAACGTGGCCGGCGCTACGAGGAAAAGGACTTCAACCGCGTGATCGAGATCCGCGAGCGCGAGGCTTACCGTGTCAGGCTGTTCCTCGACATGATCGATCCGCGCGAGAAGACGCTGGTGTTCTGCGCCACCCAGGAGCACGCCGCCCTGGTACGCGACCTGGTCAACCAGACCGCTGCCACTCGCAACCCCTTGTACTGCGTGCGCGTGACGGCCAATGACGGCGCGCTGGGCGAGCAGTACCTGCGCGACTTCCAGGACAACGAGAAGACCATTCCGACCATCCTGACCACCTCGCAGAAGTTGTCCACCGGCGTGGACGCGCGCAATGTGCGCAACATCGTGCTGCTGCGGCCGGTCAATTCAATGATCGAGTTCAAGCAGATCATCGGTCGCGGCACCCGCCTGTACGACAACAAGGATTACTTCACGATCCTGGACTTCGTGAAGGCGCATCACCTGTTCAGCGACCCGGAATGGGATGGCGAACCGGTCGAGCCCGAGGCCGCGCAGGACCCGCCCTTGCCCGCCAGTTGGCCTGAGCCTGAGCCCGCCGAGCCTCCTGTGGCCATGGAGCCGGTGGCCGTCGAGCGCCCGCGAAAGCTGCTGGTGAAGCTGGCCGACGGCAAGCTGCGCAACCTGCAACACATGAGCGCGACCAGTTTCTGGCATCCGGACGGCAGCCCGATGTCGGCGGCGCAGTTCGTCGAGTCACTGTTTGGCTGCCTGCCCGAGTTCTTCCGGGACGAGGACGAGTTGCGCGCCATCTGGAGCGACCCCGACACGCGGCGCAAGCTGCTGCACGGCCTGGCCGAGAAGGGTTTTGGCACCGAGCAGCTGGCCGAGATGCAGAAGATCGTCTGTGCCGAGAACAGCGACCTGTTCGACGTGCTGGCTCATGTGGCCTATGCTCTGGCACCGCTGACCCGCGGTGAGCGTGCCGAACGTGCCAAGGCCTATGTTGGCAGCCATTTTGGCGCCAGGCAGCAGGCGTTCCTGGACTTCGTGCTCGACCAGTATGTGAACTTGGGTGTGACCGAGCTCGAGCCCGAGAAGCTGACGCCGCTGCTCAAGCTGAAATACCACGACTCGATCCCGGATGCCGTGGCCGACCTGGGACCGGCAGCAGGCATCCGTGCGGCTTTTCTCGGGTTTCAGAAGGCCCTCTATTACCCAGCGATTACAAGCTCTGAGTCCAGCTATCCCAGCTTTTGAACCGTCTCGGGCTCCCCCTCAGCCCGAAGCCCTCGCCATCGTCGCCGGCCCGTAGACCAGGGTGTAGTTGGCATCCTCGGGGATCGGCGGCATGGTGGCCTCCCATTCGGCGTAGAGGCGGCGCAGCGCCTCCAGCCGCTGCGGCTCGCGCTGTGCCAGGTTGGCGCGCTCGCGTGCGTCGACCTCGATGTTGTAGAGGAACTCGTGCTCGTCTAGCTTGAGGTATTTCCAGGCACCGTCGATCGCGGCCCGCTGCTCGCGGTACTTCATGCGCCAGAACATCGGCCGCGGCAGGCGGGCCTGCGGGTCGCGCAGCACCGCCAGCATGCTCAGGCCGTCCGGCGGGTAGTCCGGGTCCGGGCTCACGCCGGCGGCGTCGAGCAGGGTCGGCATCCAGTCCATCGTCATCACCGGCTGCTTACTCACGCCGCCGGCAGCCACCTGGGCCGGCCAGCGCACCAGCAGCGGCACGCGCAGGCCGCCTTCGAGCAGGTCCATCTTCTTGCCCACGAAGGGCCAGACATCCGAGAAGCGCTCGCCACCGTTGTCGCTGGTGAAGACCACGATGGTGTTGTCGTCCACGCCGACCTCGCGCAGGGTGTCGAGGATGCGGCCGATGCCCTCGTCCATGTGGTGGATCATGCGCTGGTAGACCGGCAGCGAGCCGCCGTCGACATGGTGGATCTGGGAGCCGATCCGGCGCGATTCCTCCTCGTCGTCGCGCGTTTCCCAGGGCCAGTGCGGCGCGGTGTAGTGCACGCTGAGCATGAAGGGCTGCTGCTGTTGCGCGTTGCGGCGGATCACCTCGCAGGCCTTGTCGCTGATGACGTCGGTCAGGTAGCCGCGCACCTCGGCCGGCGACTCGCCGTCATGCAGGTCGCGCTTGCCCTCGAACGACAGGTAGGAGAAATAGTCCACCGCGCCGCTGATCGAGCCGAAGAACTCATCGTAGCCGCTCTTGAGCGGGCCGAAGTGGGGCGGATAGCCCAGGTGCCACTTGCCGACCAGGGCCGTGCGGTAGCCGGCGCCGCGCAGCAGCGAGGGCATGGTGGGATGTTCCGGCGGCAGGCCGATCAGCTCGGGGTTGTTGCCGGAGCGGCGGGTCAGCGGCTCCTCGGCGGCACCGCGCAGCCGGTACTGGTAGCGCCCGGTGATGAGCGCGAAGCGGGTCGGCGAGCAGACCGGCGAGTTGGAATAGCCATTCAGGAACTGCAGCCCTTCGCGCGCCATCGCGTCGAGCCGGGGCGTCACCGGGCCGAACTCGGCGTCGCGGCCGCCGTAGCAGCCGAGGTCCGCATAGCCCATGTCATCGGCCAGGATGAAGACGATGTTGGGTGGGGCGCTGTGCTGCGCTGGCGGCTGTTGCGTTTGGTTCGATGTCATGGCGGCTCCTGGGTGGTGTGAACCCGACTTGTGCTTGTCGGTGACTTCGTGCATATTACCGAGAAATTGAGTGAATTTTCACATATATTCGAGCCATGTCCAGTCCATACCAGCTTTCAGGCGATAGAAATGAGTCCGCATCCGAGGCCAGGCGCTTCGATCCGGCGCGCTGGCCGATCGCCTGGATGGCCCGGGCCGAGCGCCAGCATGCCCGCAATGCCACCGCGCTGCTGGCACCGCTGGGCCTGCACCACCGCGAGTTCCGCCTGCTGGCCTTCCTGGGCGATGGCGAGGCGGTCGGCATCGGCGAGCTGGCCGAGCGCGCGGTGCTGGAGCGGACCACGCTGAGCAAGATGTTCGACCGGCTCGAGGCCGAAGGCTGGGTCGAGCGCGTCGCCAGTTCGGGCGACCGCCGCCGGCTGCCGGTGCGGCTGACGCCAGCGGGCCGCGCCAAGCTGGAGCAGGCCACGCCCGTGATCGAGGCGCTGTTCCAGCGCTACCAGGCCGGCCGGCCCGCCGACGAGATGGCGCGCTTCAGCGCCGAACTGCAGGATTTCTACCAGCGCGTGCGGGACTCCTGTCCCACCGCGCCCGACCCGGACCAGATCTGATCCAACCACCACAAAAAGGAGACAAATGAACCAGACCATCATCAAGCGCCGCGCCCTGGGCCGCTGGACCGCCGCCGGGCTGATGCTCGGCATGCTCGCGCCCGTCGCGCAGGCGAACGACCCGTTCCCGAGCAAGCCGCTGCGCATCGTCGTGCCCTGGGCGGCCGGCACCCCGCCGGACGTGGCGGCCCGCGTGGTGGCCACCAAGCTGCCGGAACTGCTCAAGCAGCCGGTCACGGTCGAGAACCGGCCCGGCGCGTCCGGTACCATCGGCCTGACCGAGGTGGCGCGCGCGCCGGCCGACGGCTACACCATTGGCGCGCTGCACTTCGCCACCGCGGCGGTGACTTCGCTGTTCCCCCAGTTCAAGCCCGACCTGACCAAGGACTTCGTCGGCCTGGGCCAGATCGAATGGGGCCACAACGTGCTGGTGGTCAGCCCGGGACTGGGCGTCAACAGCGTGCAGGACCTGGTCGAGCATCTGAAGAAGAACGACAAGGCCGTCTACGCCTCGTCCGGCGTCGGGACGCCAGCGCACCTGGCCGGCCTGATGTTCACCCGCGCCACCAACACCCAGGCGGCGCACGCGCCCTACAACCAGTTCGGCCAGGCGATCACGGACGTGTCGACCGGCCGCGTGACCTACATGGCGCTGGCGGCTCCTGCTGCCGTGCCGCAGATCCAGGGCGGCAAGCTCAAGGCCCTGGCCGTCACCGGCCCGCAGCGCAACCCCAATCTGCCCGACGTGCCAACGGTGGCCGAGCTCAAGCTGCCGGCGATGCAGTCGCGCACCTGGTCGGGCCTGGTCGCGCGGGCCGATGTGCCCAAGCCGGTGATCGATCGCCTGTCGCGCGACATTGCCACCGTGATGGCGATGCCGGAAGTCCGCGAGGCGCTCGCCCGGCAGCAGGCCGAGCTGCCGTCCGGCTCGGTCGAGCAGTTCCGCGAGCAGATCCGGCGCGATGTCGCCTTCGGCAAGGACTTCGTCAAGGCCAACGGCATCCGGCTGGAGTAAGGACCGGCGTGGTGTATAATCGCGTCACCAAACGCAGCTGACAGCTGCGACATGCGGGATTAGCTCAGTTGGTAGAGCGATACCTTGCCAAGGTATAGGTCGAGAGTTCGAGCCTCTTATCCCGCTCCATATTGGCATTGCGCCACCCAGAAAGCCCCTCCTGTTGATTCAGGCGGGGCTTTTTGCTTGGTCTCGCCTCAAGCCGGCTGTCGGATGGCGCCGCTCAGCCGCGCCAGGGCTTGGCCGAAATCCTGCTCGAGCCGGGCGACGATGTCGGCCAGCGGCTCGATGCGGTCGGTGAAGGCCAGCGCCTGGCCGGCCGACAGGATGCCGCGCGACCAGTCGCCGTTGGCATAGGCCTGGCGACCGAGCTGGCCCGAAACCAGCGGCAGCAGGTCGGCGATGCCGATCTCGGGCCGGCTGGACTCGAGCTCGAGCACCGCCCGCGTGGTGTCGTTGCGCAGCGCGCGCACGGTGTTGCGCACCGTCTGCATGCAGAGCTCGGTGTCGGTCGGTCCGGCATCGAGCAGGCGCTGCTTGTAGTCGCGGTGGGCCTGGATTTCTTCCGCCACCAGGAAGCGGGTGCCGATCACCACGCCGGTCGCGCCCATCGCCAGCGCGGCCGCGATCTGCGAGCCGCGGCCGATGCCGCCGCCGATCAGGTAGGGAATCTCGAGCTGGTCGCAGGCCCAGGCCGCGTTGACCAGGCTGCCGACCAGGTCCATGCCGGGATGGCCGCCGCATTCGGCGCCGACGATCGCCACCGCATCGACGCCGATGGCCTGCGCCTTGAGTGCGTAGCGCAGCGCCGGCACCTTGTGCAATACCCTGATGCCGGCAGCCTTGAGACCGGGCAGATAGGCTTCGGGGCTGCGGCCCGAGGTCTCGACGAAGCGCACGCCTTCCTCGGCGATCAGGTCGAACACCGCCTGGGTGCGCTCGCCCGGCACCAGCTTGGGCAGCATCGAGACGTTGACGCCGAACGGCGCGCCCTCGCACAGTTCGCGGCATTGCCGGATCTCGCGCCGCAGCGCCTCGGGCTCGGGGAAGCTGGCCGCCGTGATGAAGCCGATGATGCCGGCGCGCGCCGCTGCGGCCACGTAGCGGGCGTCGGACAGCCACATCAGGCCGCCGGCCACGATTGGCAGCCGGATGCCGAACAGTTCGGTGATGGCGTTGTGCAAGCTGGCGCGAGGGGCCATTGGCTGGGCGTGGCTGTCGGTCATGCGGGTCTTCGCTAACATCGGGGCTTGTCCCCAGGAGTCTGAATTGTCCGCCACCGTTTCCCTGCTTTCGCTCGGCCTCGATGCCGCCATCGTCGACCTCGACGGCACCATGGTCGATACCCAGGGCGATTTCGTCGTCGCGCTCGGGCTGATGCTCGACGAGCTCGGGCTGCCGCGCGTGGATCGGGCCTTTGTCTCGCGCACCGTCGGCAAGGGCAGCGAGCACCTGCTGCGCCGCACGCTGGAGCAGGTCGGCGGTGATGAAGGCCTGTACGACGCGGCCTGGTCGGCCTACCAGCGCCATTACCTGGCCATCAACGGCAGCGCCTCCGAGGTCTACGAAGGCGTGGCCGAGGGCCTGCAGCTGCTGCGCGACGCCGGCCTGCGGCTGGCCTGCCTGACCAACAAGCCGCTCGCCTTTGCCCAGCCGCTGCTGGCGGCCAAGGGGCTGGATGGCTATTTCGAGCTGGTGTTCGGTGGCGACTCGTTCGCGCGCAAGAAGCCCGACCCGCTGCCGCTGCTCGAGACCTGCCGCGCGCTTGGCACCCAGCCGGCGCGCACGCTGATGCTGGGCGACTCGCGCAATGACGCCGAGGCGGCACACGCGGCCGGCTGCCCGGTCGCGCTCGTGACCTATGGCTACAACCACGGCGAGCCGGTCACCCAGGTACCGGCGCTGGCCTATCTGGAGCGGATCGACCAGCTGCGGCGCTGAAGACCGCAACCGTCGTCGATCCCGCCCGCGTCAGCCCATGATGCGCTCGAGCGCTTCCTGGTACTTGGCGGCGGTCTGCGTGATCACCTCGGCCGGCAGCGCCGGAGCCGGCGCTGTCTTGTTCCAGGGCTGGGCCTCGAGCCAGTCGCGCAGGAACTGCTTGTCGAAGCTCGGCGGGTTGCTGCCTTCGGCGTAGCTGTCGGCCGGCCAGTAGCGCGAGCTGTCGGGGGTCAGCACCTCGTCCATCAGCACCAGGGTGCCATCGGTGTCGAGGCCGAACTCGAACTTGGTGTCGGCGATGATGATGCCCTTGGTGAGCGCGAACTCGGCCGCAGCCTGGTACAGCGCGATCGCGGTGTCGCGGATCCTGGCGGCGAGCTCGGGGCCGATCATCTCGACCGTCTTCTCGAAGGTGATGTTCTCGTCGTGCTCGCCGACCTCGGCCTTGGCCGCCGGGGTGTAGATCGGTGCCGGCAGCTTGGAGGCGTTCTTCAGGCCCTCGGGCAGGGGCACGCCGCAGACGCTGCGGCTTTCCTGGTATTCCTTCCAGCCGCTGCCGGCCAGGTAGCCGCG
>CAZJQH010000103.1:0-7416 GCA_964547895.1 uncultured Chitinophaga sp.
CCTCGCGGGTCGCGAGGTCGAGGTGGTTGGTCGGCTCGTCGAGCAGCAGCAGGTTGGGGCGCTGCCAGACGATCATGCACAGCACCAGGCGCGCCTTCTCGCCGCCGCTCATGCTGCCGACCGCCTGCATCACCATGTCGCCGGTGAACTGGAAGTTGCCCAGGAAGTTGCGCAGGTCCTGCTCGCGGGTCGACTGGCCGGACAGCGCGCCGGCGGCCTCGGCCTCGCGCGCCAGGCGGATCATGTGCGCCAGCGGGGCTTCGTCCGGGCGCAGCACATCGAGCTCCTGCTGCGCGAAGTAGCCGATGTTCAGACCCTTGCCCTCGGTCAGGGTGCCGGCCAGCAGCGGCAGCGCGCGCGCCACCGTCTTGACGAAAGTCGACTTGCCCTGGCCGTTGGCGCCCAGGATGCCCAGGCGCTGGCCCGCCAGTACCGAGCGCGTGACGTTGCGCACGATGGTGGTCTCGGACCCGTCATCCGTGCGGTAGCCGAAGCTCGCCTCGCGCAGGCTCAGCATCGGGTTGGGCAGCTGGGCGGGCTCCTGGAACTCGAAGCTGAACTCGGCATCGGCCAGCACCGGCGCGATCTTCTCCATGCGCTCGAGCGCCTTGACCCGGCTCTGCGCCTGCTTGGCCTTGGTCGCCTTGGCCTTGAAGCGGTCGATGAACTTCTGCAGGTGTGCGATCTTGTCCTGCTGGCGTGCGAAGGCCGCGGCCTGCTGGCTCATCTGCTCGGCGCGCATCTCCTCGAAGCGGCTGTAGCTGCCGCCGTAGCGGTTGAGCCTGGCGTTCTCGATGTGCAGCGTCACCTGGGTCACGGCGTCGAGGAACTCGCGGTCGTGGCTGATCACCAGCAGCGTGCCGGCATAGCGCTTGAGCCAGCTCTCGAGCCAGACCAGGGCGTCGAGGTCGAGGTGGTTGGTCGGCTCGTCGAGCATCAGCAGGTCGGACGGGCACATCAGCGCGCGCGCCAGCTGCAGCCGCATGCGCCAGCCGCCCGAGAAGCTGTTGACCGGGCGCTCCAGCTCGTTGACCTGGAAGCCCAGGCCCAGCAGCAGCGCCTGCGCGCGCGCCGGTGCGTCGTGGGCGCCGGCGTCGTGCAGGGCGGTATAGGCGTGCGCCATGGCCTCGCCATCGCCGCTGGCCTCGGCCTGCGCGACTTCGGCCTGGGCTGCCGCAAGCCGGTTGTCGCCCGCGATCACGAAGGCGGTGCAGGGCTGGTCGGTCTCGGGCATGTCCTGCGCGACCTGGGCCAGCTGCCACTGGCGCGGCCAGTTGAACTCGCCGCCGTCCTCGTGCAGCTGGCCCTGCAGCAGCGCGAACAGGCTGGACTTGCCGGCGCCGTTGCGCCCGACCAGGCCGACCTTCTCGCCCGGGTTGATGGTGGCGTTGGCCTGGTCCAGCACCACCTTGGCGCCGCGGCGCAGCGTGACGTTGCGCAGCGTGATCATGCGCCCATCCCCTTCATCCCCAGCGTGGCCTGCCAGCCGGCCAGCGCATCATGCGTCAGCAGCACGACCGGGCCTTCGCCCGAGGTGGTTTCGGGCCAGTAGCCCAGCAGGGTCGGGAAGGCGCGCTCGAAATGCTCGCGCTCGTTGCCGATCTCCAGCAGCAGCACGCCGCCCTCGTTGAGGTGATCGAGCGCGTGATCCAGCAGATGGCGCACGAAGTCCATGCCGTCCTCGCTGCCCTGCAGCCCGCCATCGAGCGAGATCAGCGGCTCGGCGCGGTATTCGGCTGGCAGATCGTCCATGCCCTTGCGGCAGACATAGGGCGGATTGCACAGGATCAGGTCGTAGCGGTCGGGCAGGTTCTGCCAGCCGTCGGACAAGACCAGGCGGATGCGGTCCTGCAGGCCGTGCTTGTCGACGTTGATCTGCGCGACTGCCAGCGCGTCGGGCGAGATGTCGGCCGCGTCCACCTGGACCTCGGGCCAGGCCAGCGCGGCGATCACCGCCAGGCTGCCGTTGCCGGTGCACAGGTCGAGCACGCGTTGCGTGTGTTCGCCCAGCCAGCCGTCGATGTTCTCGGCGCCCTCGGCGGCCGCGATGAACTCGGCCAGGAAACTGCGCGGCACGATCACCCGCTCGTCGACGTAGAAGGGCAGGCCCTGCAGCCAGGCCTCGTGGGTGAGGTAGGCGGCGGGCTTGCGGCTGCTGATGCGCAGCTGGAGCAGCGCCAGCACCGCTTCTACTTCCGGCCCCGAACAGTCGCGCGCAGCCAGCGCGTCGAGGTCGGCATCCAGCGGCAGGCCCAGCTTCCAGAGCGTGAGCCAGACCGCCTCGTCGCGGGCATTGGTGGTGCCGTGGCCATAGGCCAGGTCGGCGGCCTCGAGCTGCCCGGTGGCAGCCTGCAGCAGTTGATCCAGCCTCACGGCGTCACCTCGTCCTGCGCCGGTACCTGGGCCAGGATCTCGAGCGTGCGGCGATAGACATTCTTGAGCGGATCGATGTCGACCAGCGCGATGCACTCGTCGACCTTGTGGATGGTGGCGTTGGGCGGGCCGAACTCGATCACCTGCGGACAGATTTTGGCGATGAAGCGGCCGTCACTGGTGCCGCCGCTGGTCGAGAGCTCGGTCTCGAGTCCGGTTTCGGCGCGGATCGCGTCGCGCACTGCGTCGACCAGGGTGCCGGGCCGGGTCAGGAAGGGGTGGCCGCCGACCGTCCAGGCCAGCTCGTAGTCGGCGCCCGGCTGCAGGCCGTGGCGCGCCAGGATCTCGGCGACGCGCTGCTGCAGGCCCTCGGCGGTGCTCTCGGTGCTGAAGCGGAAGTTGAAGTCCACCACCACCTGGCCCGGAATGATGTTGCTCGCGCCAGTGCCGCCGTGGATGTTGCTGACCTGCCAGGTGGTTGGCGGGAAATGGTCGTTGCCCTGGTCCCAGACGGTGCCGACCAGCTCGGTCAGCGCGGGCGCCAGCATGTGGATCGGGTTGCGCGCCAGGTGCGGGTAGGCGATGTGGCCCTGGATGCCCTTGACGGTGAGCTTGCCGCTCATGGTGCCGCGCCGTCCGTTCTTGATCATGTCGCCGGTCTGCCTGACCGAGGTCGGCTCGCCGACGATGCAGTAGTCGAGCTTCTCGCCGCGCGCCTCGAGCTCGCGGCATACCACCACCGTGCCGTCATGCGCCGGGCCTTCCTCGTCGCTGGTCAGCAGGAAGGCGATCGCCAGGTCGGGGTCGTCATGCTGCTCGAGGAATTCCTCGCAGGCCACCACCATGCCGGCGAGCGAAGCCTTCATGTCGGCCGCGCCGCGGCCGTAGAGCTTGCCGTCGCGTACCGTCGGCACGAACGGATCGCTGCCCCATTGCTCGACCGGACCGGTCGGCACCACGTCGGTGTGTCCCGCAAACACCAGCGTCGGTGAATCCGGGCGCACGCCCGGGCGCCTGGCCCAGAGGTTGGTGACGCGGAAATGATCCGGGCCGCTGGCGATGGTCTCGCAGACAAAGCCCAGCGGCTGCAGGCGATCGATGATCAGCTGCTGGCAGCTCGCGTCGTCGGGCGTGACGGAGGAACGGGAGATCAGCGCCTCGGTCAGGCGCAGGGTATCGCTCATGGGCGGTTCCGGAAAAAAAGGGGTTGAGCCCGTCGTCAGTGCTTGACGTCGAGCCTGAAGTCGCTGAATGAGGGTGGCTGGGCTTCCTCGCCGCTGGCCGCCTGCGCCGCTGCCTTGCTCTGCTGCACGGCCGCGTTGTCGAGCCGCCACATCAGGTTGTTCGGCGAATCGGCATAGGCCAGCGCTTCCTCGCGCGTGACCCGGCCCGATACCACCAGCCGCTCGAGGTCGACCTCGAAGGTCTGCGAGGCCTCGGCCATCGACTTCTCGAGCGCCTCGCGCACGCCAAAGAAGTCGCCTTTCTCGATCAGCTCGCTGATCAGGCGGGTGTTGACCATCACCTCGACCGCGGGTGCACGGCCGCCTTCGACCGTGCGCAGCAGGCGCTGCGAGACGATGGCTTTCAGCGCCGAGGCCAGGTCGTTGAGCAGGGCCGGGCGTACCTCGACCGGATAGAAGCTCAGGATGCGGTTGAGCGCCTGGTAGCTGTTGTTGGCGTGCAGCGTCGCCAGCACCAGGTGGCCCGACTGCGAGTAGGCGATCGCGGCCGACATGGTCTCGCGGTCGCGGATCTCGCCGATCAGGATCACGTCGGGCGCCTGCCGCAGCGCGTTCTTGAGCGCGATGTGCAGCGACGCGGTGTCGGTGCCGACCTCGCGCTGGTTGACGATCGACTTCTTGTTCTTGAACAGGAACTCGACCGGGTCCTCGATGGTCAGGATATGGCCCGACAGGCGCTCGTTGCGGTGGTCGAGCAGCGCCGACAGCGTCGTGCTCTTGCCCGAGCCAGTCGCACCGACCACCAGCATCAGGCCGCGCTTGGCCAGGATCATGTCGGCCAGCACCGGCGGTATGCCGAGCTCATCCAGCTTGGGCACGTCGACGCTGATGAAGCGCACCACCACGGCGCAGGTGCTGCGCTGGCGCATCGCGCTGAAGCGGAAACGCCCGACGCCGACCAGCGGCACTGCGATGTTGAGCTCGCCGCTGCGGTCGAACTCGGCCAGCTGCTCGGCCGTGACTACCTCGGCCAGCAACTGGTAGGGCGCCTCGTTGGGCAGCAGCTGGGGCGTGACGGGCTGGCAGACGCCATCGATCTTGATCAGCACCGGCGCATTGGCCGAGAGGTAGAGGTCGGATGCCTTCTTCTCGGCCATCAGACGCAAGAGCTTGTCCATCATGCCCATCGTTTCACTCCCCAGGCTGCAGCCGCACTCGGGCGGCGGAATCAGTCGCGCAGCAGGTCGTTGATGCTGGTCTTGGAACGAGTCTGTGCGTCGACGCGCTTGACGATGATAGCGGCGTACATGCTGTACGGGGCACCGTTGGCGGCGGTCTTGGGCAGGTTGCCGCTGACCACGACCGAGCCGCTCGGCACGCGGCCGTAGCTGATCTCGCCGGTGGCGCGGTCGAAGATCGGGGTGCTCTGGCCCAGGTAGACGCCCATGCCCAGCACCGAGTTCTCTTCCACGATCACGCCTTCGACCACTTCGGAGCGCGCGCCGATGAAGCAGTTGTCCTCGATCACGGTCGGATTGGCCTGCAGCGGCTCGAGCACGCCGCCGATGCCGACGCCGCCGCTCAGGTGCACGTTCTTGCCGATCTGGGCGCAGGAACCGACGGTGGCCCAGGTGTCGACCATGGTGCCCTCGTCGACGTAGGCGCCGATGTTGACGTAGGACGGCATCAGGATGGCGCCCTTGGCGATGAAGCTGCCGCGGCGCGCGACGGCCGGCGGCACCACGCGCACGCCGGTGGCGGCGAGTTCCTGCGGCGACAGGTGGGCGAACTTGGTCGGCACCTTGTCGTAGAAGCCCAGGTCGCCAGCCGAGATGATCTCGTTGTCCTTCAGGCGGAAGGACAGCAGCACGGCCTTCTTGATCCACTGGTGCACGGTCCACTGGCCCACGCCTTCACGGGTCGCGACGCGCAGCTTGCCGCTGTCGAGCTGGTCGATCACGTGCGCGACGGCGTCCTGCACTTCGGCCGGAGCGGAAGCGGCCGAGATCTGGGTGCGGTTGTCCCAGGCGTTTTCGATGATCTGTTGCAGTTGTTGGGTCATGATGCTGTTGTTAGTTGGAGGATTTGATGAACTGGGCGATGCGTTGCGCGGCCTCGACGCATTCGGCGGTCTCGGCCACCAGCGCCATGCGCACGCGCTGCGCGCCGGGGTTGAAGCCCTGCGCCTCGCGCGCCAGGTAGCTGCCCGGCAGAACCGTGACATTGTATTGAGCCAGCAGTGCCTTGGCGAAGTCGGTGTCCGATCCGCCGCTGATGCCGCCGAACTGCGCCGGCACCTCAGCCCAGAGGTAGAAGCCCGCGTCGGGCAGGGCCACGTTCATCACCTGGGCCAGGATCGGGGTGACGGCAGCGAACTTGGCGCGGTACTGCTCGCGGTTGTCGACCACATGCTGCTCGTCGAGCCAGGCGGCGGCGCTCGCGCTCTGGATCACGGTGCTCATGGCGCTGCCGTGGTAGGTGCGATAGAGCGTGAAGGCCTTGATCAGCGCCGCGTCGCCCGCGACGAAGCCGCTGCGCAGGCCGGGGACGTTGCTGCGCTTGGACAGGCTGGTCAGGGCGATCAGGTTCCTGTAGTCAGTCCGGCCGAGCTTGGCGGCGGCTTCCAGGCCGCCCAGCGGCGCCTCGTCGCGGAAGTAGATCTCGCTGTAGCACTCGTCGGACGCGATCACGAAGCCGTACTTGTCGCTGAGCTCGAACAGCATCTTCCACTCGTCCAGCGGCATCACGGCACCGGTCGGGTTGCCCGGCGAGCAGGTGAACAGCAGCTGGGTGCGCTGCCAGACTTCATCCGGCACGCTGGCCCAGTCGACCGCGAAGTTGCGCTTGGGGTCGCTGGGCGCAAACCAGGGCACGGCGCCCGACAGGTAGGCCGCGCCCTCGTAGATCTGGTAGAAGGGATTCGGGCAGACCACCACCGGCTCGATGCCGTCCGATGCCGCGAACTCGCGCGGATTGACCACCACCTGCGCGAGCGAGAACAGCGCCTCGCGCGAGCCCAGCACCGGCAGGATCTGCGTCGCCGGGTCGAGCTGCAGGCCGTAGCGGCGCTGCATCCAGGTGGCGCAGGCGCTTTTCAGCTCGGGCGTGCCGGCGGTGGCCGGATAAGTCGCCAGGCCGCCGTCAGGCGCGTTGACGGCCTCGCACAGCTTTTCCTTGAGGAAGGCGGGCGTCGGGTGGCGCGGTTCGCCGATGCCGAGGCTGATGGCGCGCAAGGCGGGGTTGGGCGTCACGCCGGCGAACAGCTGGCGCAGGCGCTCGAAGGGATAGGGTTGCAGGCGGGAGAGCAGGGGGTTCATGGGAAGAGATTGTCCCACGAGGAGAGCGGCTGAGCCGCGGCATTCCATGCCGGATCGACAGGGTTCTTCCTCCCACGATGCCCGTGCGTCTCCGCGCCATCAGGCTCTGCCCTTGTTCAGTCCACCTTCATGCCGGTAGCCGCGATCACCTTGGCATAGCGGGCACTGGTGTCCGCCAGGCGCTGGGAGGCAGCGGCGCCCGTGATCCCCTCGATGTGCAGGTCCAGGTTGCTCAGGCGTTGCTGCACGTCCGGGCGATTCAGCGCGTCAACAATGCCTTTTTGCAGGGCGTTGACGACGGGCTCCGGGGTGGCGGTCGGAACCATTACCAGATACAGGACCTCCTGCTCGAGCGACTTGAATCCGAGTTCGCCGACGGTGGGCAGGTCCGGCGCCAGCTTGGAGCGCCTGGAGCTGGTGACGGCCAACGGCGTGATCTTGCCGGCTTGCACATGGGTCATCATGCCCGGGGTCGCCAGGCTGCCGCGGCTTTGTCAATGGGATGGACGCCCCCACCCGAATAGGCACGCGTTGTGCCACAG
>CAZJQH010000104.1:0-7252 GCA_964547895.1 uncultured Chitinophaga sp.
GGTCAGCAACAACGCGATCGAGGTCTACATCCACCGCCTGCGCAAGAAGATCGAGAAGGGACCGATCCGGATCGCGACCGTGCGTGGCCTGGGTTACTGCCTTGAAAAAATCCCCGGCTGAACCTGGCCGACGCAAGGGCCAGCGCGGCACGACCGCGTATGGCCTGTTCCAGCGCGAGCAGCGCAGCCTGTTCGGCGAGATCCTCGACTGGATGCTCACGCCGCTGCTGCTGCTGTGGCCGCTCTCGCTGGCGCTGACCTGGTTTGTCGCCCAGGGCATCGCCAACAAGCCCTTCGACCGCGCGCTCGAGTTCAACCTGCAGGCGCTGACCCAGTTCGTCGTGCTGCGGGCCGATCAGCCGCAGTTCAACCTGACCCAGCAGGCGCGCGACCTGCTGCGCGCCGACGACACCGACCAGGTCTTCTACGTGGTGCGCCGGGCCGATGGCCGCTTCATCAGCGGCGATCCTGATTTTCCGCCGCCGCCCGGTCATGTCATCGCGCAGGCGGGCACGGTGCGCCTGCGCGACGACCGCATCCGCAGCGAGGAAGTGCGGGTGGCCTACACCTGGATCGTGCGCGGCGAGCAGGACGAGCAGCTGGTGCTGCTGCAGGTGGCCGAGACGCTGGGCAAGCGCTCGCAGCTGGCGACCGAGATCATCAAGGGCGTGATGGTGCCGCAGTTCGTCACGCTGCCGCTGGCGGTGCTGCTGGTCTGGCTGGCGCTGGTGCGCGGGATCCGGCCGCTCAACGAGCTCGAGACGCGCATCCGCGCGCGCAAGCCCGACGACCTCAGTCCGCTCGAGCAGGAGTCGATCCCGCAGGAGGTCACGCCGCTGGTGGGCTCGATCAACGACCTGCTGGAACGGCTCAAGGTCTCGCTGACCACGCAGCGGCGCTTCCTGGCCGACGCCGCGCACCAGCTCAAGACGCCGCTCGCAGGGCTGCGCATGCAGGCCGACCTGGCGCTGCGGGCGCAGGACCCCGAGGAGGCCCGGCGCTGCCTGCAGCAGATCACGCGCTCGAGCGTGCGCGCCACCCATACCGTCAACCAGCTGCTGTCGCTGGCGCGCGCCGAGACCACCGGACGCGCGCTGCCGAGCCAGCCGGTCGACCTCGGCGAGCTGGTGACCGAGGTCATCATCGACTCCTATCCGCTGGCGCAGGACAAGCGCATCGACCTCGGTTACGAGGGGCCCGACCACATGCCCGAGTCCTGCCTGCTGCAGGGCAACCCGACGCTGCTGCAGGAACTGGTGCGCAACCTGGTCGACAACGCGATCCACTACACGCCGGCCGGCGGTGTGGTGACGGTGCGGGTGCGGCTGGAGGGCGACAGTGGCGCCCAGACACTGGAAGTCGAGGACAACGGCCCCGGCATCCCGGTGTCAGAGCGCGAGCTGGTGCTCCAGCCCTTCTATCGTGTGCTGGGCAGCAATGTCGACGGCTCGGGCCTGGGCCTGTCGATCGTCAGCGAGGTGGCGCAGCAGTATCGCGCCAAGGTCGAGCTCACCGACGCCCATCCGGAGCAGGAGACGCGCCGCGGACTCAAGGTCACGGTGCGCTTCCCGCCGCGGCAGCAGCCAGCCTGAGCCGCTGCCGCGCTGGTGCTCAGGCCGCGCTCTTGGCGGCGGCCTTTTTCGCCGGAGCCTTCCTGGCGGCCGCTTTCTTGGCTGGAGCCTTCTTGGCCGCGGCGGTCTTGCGCGGCGGATACTTGCTCTCGCGCGGCTCGAACTCGAAGCCGACCTTGCCGGCCGCCGCGTCCCAGGCCAGGAAGGCCTTGAAGGCGCGCTTGGTCTTGTTCGAGACGAACTTCTCGAGCAGGTCGGTCTTGCCGGTGGCGAGCAGCTTCCTCATCTGCTCGGGCGCGATCTCCTGCTGCAGGATGGTGGTGCCGCTCTTGAAGTCGCAGGTCGCTACCGCATGCTCCAGCGTCGGCACGGCCCGGGCGCAGACATAGTTGCTGCCATGCACATGGACCGGGCTGCCGCACTTGGGGCAGGCGCCGAGCGCTTCGCTGCCCGAGAAGTCGGCCAGCTCGCCGGTCTCCTCGTCCTTCTTGTCGTCGCCGAAGTCGAACTCGAGCCGCCAGTTCCTGTCCTCCTCGCTGAAGCCCAGCCGCAGCTCGGCCACGAAGGGCCAGCCGGCCTTGGAGCGGAAGCCTTCCAGCGGGCCGATGTGCTTGTGCGCCAGGAAGGAGTCGGCTTCCTCGATCTCGAAGGTGCGCCCGGCCGGCGACTTGCCGAACGAGAAGCCGCAGCCCTCGCTCTTGCCGTCGGCGCCGCAGCAGCTGTAGCGGCGGTAGTTCTCCTTGACCACGCCGCCGCAGTTGGGGCAGGGCGTCTGCAGCGTCGCGTAGTTGCCCGGCACGCTGTCGCGGTCGTATTCCTTGGCCTTTTTCACCATGCGCTCGGTCATGGCGGCGATCTCGCGCATGAAGGCCTCGCGGCTCAGCGCGCCGCGCTCCATCAGCGACAGCTTGTGCTCCCATTCGCCGGTCAGCGCGGGCTTGGACAGTTCCTCGACCTCCAGGCCGCGCAGCAAGGTCATGAGCTGGAAGGCCTTGGCGGTCGGGATCAGCTCGCGGCCCTCGCGCAGCATGTACTTCTCGTTGAGCAGGCCCTCGATGATGGCCGCGCGCGTGGCTGGCGTGCCAAGGCCTTTCTCCTGCATCGCGTTGCGCAGCTCGTCGTCGTCGACCAGCTTGCCGGCGCCTTCCATCGCACCCAGCAGCGTCGCTTCGCTGTAGCGGGCCGGCGGGCGGGTCTTGAGCGGCTTGGGCTGGGCTTCGCGCGTCTGGACGGTCTCGCCGGGCTGCACCGGCACCAGGTTCTGGCCCTTGTCGCCGTCCTTGGCGCCCTCGACCTCCTCGGCGGCCTCCTTGCCGTAGACCGCCATCCAGCCCGGCTTGACCAGCACCTTGCCCTCGGTCTTGAAATGGTGGCTGGCGCCAGCCGCCTCGACCTTGCTGATGCGGGTCGTCACCATGAACTCGGCCGCCGGGTAGAACACCGCGATGAAGCGGCGCACCACCAGGTCATAGAGCTTCTGCTCGGCCTCCGACAGGCCGCTGGGCGCCTGCAGCGTCGGGATGATGGCGAAGTGGTCGCTGACCTTGCTGTTGTCGAACACCTTCCTGGTCGGCTTGATGTAGCCCTTGTTGAGCGCCACCAGCGCGTGCGGCGCCAGGTGGTTGAGCTGGCTGTCGGCCAGCATCTCGAAGGTCTGCTTGACGGTGGGCAGGTAGTCCTCGGGCAGTGCACGGCTGTCGGTCCGCGGGTAGGTCAGCGCCTTGTGCTGCTCGTACAGGCTCTGCGCCAGCGCCAGCGTGGTCTTGGCCGAGAAGCCGAAGCGGCCGTTGGCCTCGCGCTGCAGGCTGGTCAGGTCGTAGAGCAGGCCGCAGGCCTGGGTGGTCGGCTTGGATTCCTCGCTCACGCTCGCCGGGCGGCCGCGCACCGCGTCGGCGATCTGCTGCGCCTGCTGGGCGTTCCAGATCCGGTCGGCCTTGAGCTCGACGTCGGCGCCTTCGCCGCTGGGCTTCTTGAACGCCGGGTCGAACCACTTGCCCGGGTAGTCGCCGGCCTGGGCGCCGAAGGTCGCGTGGATCTCCCAGTAGTCCCGGCTGCGGAAGGCACGGATCTTCTCCTCGCGCTCGACCACGATCGCCAGCGTGGGCGTCTGCACCCGGCCCACCGTGGTCAGGAAGAAGCCGCCGTCGCGCGAGTTGAACGCGGTCATGGCGCGGGTGCCGTTGATGCCGACCAGCCAGTCGGCCTCGGAGCGGCTGCGCGCGGCGTCGGCCAGCGGACGCATCTGCTCGTCGCTGCGCAGCTGCTCGAAGCCGTCGCGGATCGCCTGCGGCGTCATCGACTGCAGCCAGAGGCGCTGCACCGGCTTGCCCAGGCCCTTGGCGCCACCGGCGTATTGCTCGATCAGGCGGAAGATCAGCTCGCCCTCGCGCCCGGCGTCGCAGGCGTTGATCAGCGCGCCGACATCCTTGCGCTTGGCCAGCTTGACGACGGCCGACAGGCGCGACTTGGTCTTGTCTATCGGCTTGAGGTCGAAATGCGGCGGAATCACCGGCAGATGGGCGAAGCTCCACTTGCCGCGCTTGACGTCATAGGCCTCGGGCGCGGCGATCTCGACCAGGTGGCCGACGGCCGAGCTGACCACATAGTGATCGTTCTCGAAATGGTCCTCGTGCTTCTCGAACTTGCCCGCGACGGGCGTGAGCGCGCGGACGATGTCCTGCGCGACTGAAGGTTTTTCGGCAATGACCAGCGTTTTGCTAAGACCAGCGGTTTTCATCTCTAGAATAGGCTCCCGTGCGCGCGCGTCACGCGCGCCTGTGTGTACGTGTGCGCCCGCGCGCACCTGCATGAATTCACCTTACCAAATTTTGGCGCATGGCTGACGGTTACGCTCTTTCTTCCTCCACCGCTGCCGCCCGGCCGCGCCGCCGCCTGCAGGTGCGCCGCTCCGGCGTGCATGGCAAGGGCGTGTTCGCCACCGTTGACCTGGCCCAGGGCGAGGCGCTGATCGAGTACGCCGGCGAGGTGATCAGCTGGGACGAGGCGCTGCGCCGCCACCCGCATGATCCGGCCCAGCCCAACCATACCTTCTTCTTCCACATCGACGACGGCCACGTGATCGACGGCGGCGTCGGCGGCAATTCCTCGCGCTGGATCAACCACAGCTGCGATCCCAACTGCGAGGCCGAGGAGACGGCCGACAAGCGCGTCTTCATCCATGCGCTGCGCGACATCAAGGCCGGCGAGGAGCTGTTCTTCGACTACGGCCTGGTCATCGACGAGCCCTACACCAGGAAGCTCAAGGCTGAGTACGCCTGCCATTGCGGCAGCCCGAACTGCCGCGGCACCCTGCTGGCGCCCAAGCGGCGGCCGGCGCGTGCCAAGCCCCAGGCCGGAGCCGGCGCATGAGCGCGGCCGCGGGCCTGGTGCCCGATGCCCTGCGTGACCTGACCGCGCAGGCCGAGGGCCTGTGGCAGGCCATCCATCCGTTCTGGCCGGACTTCTCGGTCGAGGTGCTGCCGACCATCGATTCGACCAACAGCGAGCTGATGCGGCGTGCGCGCGCCGGCCGATACGAGCATGCGCTGCTGGTCGCGCTGGAGCAGAGCGCCGGCCGTGGCCGGCGCGGCAAGAGCTGGCAGAGCCGTCCGGGCGCCTCGCTGACCTTCTCGCTCGGCCTGCCTTACCAGCCGCTCGACTGGTCGGGCCTGTCGCTGGCGATCGGCGTCAGCCTGGCCGAGAGCCTGGGTCCGGGCGTGCGTCTCAAGTGGCCGAACGACCTCTGGTGGCGGGGCCGCAAGCTCGGTGGCATCCTGGTCGAGACCGCTGTGACCGGCGCGCAGCGCTACGCGGTGATCGGCATCGGCCTCAATGTCGAGCTGCCTGAAGCGCTGCCAGCCCCGGCTGCTGCCGCTGACGAGGGCGCCGTGGTGGCGCTGCCACCGGTGCCGCCGGCGGCGCTGTGCGAGCTCGATCCCGGGCGCGACGCCGGCCAGTGGCTGGCCGACGTGGTGCCGGCGCTGGCACGCGACCTGCAGAGCTTCGAGCAGCAGGGCTTTGCTGCCTTCGCCGCCCGCTTTGCCGCGCGCGATGCGCTCGCCGGCCTGGAGCTGCGCCTGTCCGACGGCCAGCAGGGCGTGGGCGCCGGCGTCGGCCCCGATGGCGCGCTGCGCCTGCGCACCTCCAGCGGCCTGGTCGACGTCACCAGCGCCGAAGTCAGCGTGCGTCCGCGCTGACGCCTGCAAAGCCGGCACAATCCTCGTTTTCGATTCACCCTCATATTCGCGGCCCAGCCATGCAAATCAGCAAAGACACCATCGTCACCATCACCTACCAGGTCACCGACGCCCAGGGCAAGCTGCTCGAGACCAGCCCCGAGCCGATGGCCTACCTGCACGGCGGCTACGGCAACACCTTCGAGAAGATCGAGGCCGCGCTGGAAGGCCAGCAGCCCGGCTTTGCCACCACCGTCCTGCTGGAGCCGGCCGATGCCTTCGGCGAGCGCGACGAGGGCCTGGTGCAGACCATCTCCAAGGCCGACTTCCCGCCCGGCGTCAAGGTCGGCGGCACGCTGCGCGGCGTGGCCGAAGATGGCGGCGAGCGCATCTTCACCGTGGTCAAGATCAAGGGCCCGCAGGTGATCCTGGACGGCAACCACCCGCACGCTGGCAAGACGCTGCGCTTCAGCCTCAAGGTGGTGGACGTGCAGGCCGCCTCGGCCGAGGAGATCGCGCATGGCCACGCGCATGGCGCGCACGGCCACCAGCACTGAGGCGAGCGGGCCTGCCCGCCGAGGGCCGCTCAGCGCCTGGACGGCACCAGCACCTGGGCGGCGAGCAGCACAAGCAGCAGCGCGGCGCCGGTGCCCAGGAAGTCGCCCAGCGCCATCCCCAGCGTCGCCGACCAGAGTAGCTCGGCGCTGCGCAGGCCGCAGGCCCAGAAAAACAGGTTGATCGTGACGCCGTGCAGCATGGTGTTGAACGCGTCGATCAGCACGATGTCCCAGAAGCGCAGCCCCTGCAGCGTGGGCTCCATGCCGCGGTGGTGCAGCATCAGCTCCACCACCAGCCAGGTGATGCCGACCGAGAGCATGGCGTAGAGCGTCAGCAGGGCCAGGTCCTGCTCGGGCCAGAAATGGGGCGCCACCGATAGCAACGCCAGGCCGCAGCCCAGCGCTCCGCGCCAGCCCGCAACCATGATCATGACCAGCTTGATGCCTGCCGGCAGGAACAGCAGGTCCACCCCTTGCGCATAGGCGACGTAGGGCTGGATCAGCTCATGGCCCTGGTAGGCGGTCCAGTAGAGCATGAAGCTCAGCAGGGTCAGGCCGATGTCATGGGCGGCTTGCCTGACGTGAGGGAGGCTGACGAGTTGGGAAGGTCGGGGCATAGGAGATGTGCGGGGGCAGCCCGCTATGAAGGCAGCAAGCCATCTTGCCGCGAGCTTCTGGCGACAAATGACAGCGCGCAGCATACTTGTCGATTTTCCACAGCCTGCAGGGTGCTGAACATCCCCTATTTCGGGGAGGCGGCCGTCCCCGTCCAGCCTTCGCGCATGAAAAAACCCGCCACGCGGGCGGGTCCTGTCATGCTGGCCAGAGGCCGGCGGAGTCGATTACTTCGAGACCACGCGCACCATCTCGAGGCACTTGGCGGCGTAGCCCCACTCGTTGTCGTACCAGGCGACGATCTTGACGAAGCTCTTGTCCAGCGCCAGGCCGG
>CAZJQH010000105.1:0-7200 GCA_964547895.1 uncultured Chitinophaga sp.
CTGGGCCTGAGCGACGACGAGGTCAAGTTCTACGACGCGCTGGCCATCAACGAGTCAGCGGTGCTCGAGCTGACCGACGAGACGCTGAAGAAGATCGCGCACGAGCTGACCGAGAACCTGAAGAAGAACATCAGCGTGGACTGGGCCCAGCGCGAGAGCGTGCGCGCCACGCTGCGTCTGATGGTCAAGCGCGTGCTGCGCAAGTACAAGTATCCGCCCGACCAGGCCGAGGAGGCGGTCGAGCTGGTGCTGCAGCAGGTCGAGACGCTGGGGGAGAGCTGGCAGTCGTGATTTCTTGCCTCATCCGCCCTCATTTGAAATTATTCAGATATTTCTTGTGCGGATCGCCCAACTCGGCTACATTAGAAATGTTGCAGCAGATTTGCTTACCCAGGCTGTAACCAAGTTCGATCTGGGCAGCGGCACCCCAAAGCCGCATACCTCCACCACACTGCACGGCAGTTTTATTTGGTGGTCTGACTTTTCCCCTAGGCAAGCTTACATTCGCGGCCATCACGTCGCAGCTGCTCATGTTCCGTCGCACTCTGGCACGGCATGAATCCGGGCTTCAATTGCCCGAACATCACTGGTTTTAATGTCATTTGTTTCTACACATCCGGTTGCCGTCGGCAATTTCCGGATCACCCCGCTAAGCCGTTCACACGACGCTGGCCATCACACCGCACTTCTCTCGATCCGCAGGGGAGAGGGCAGCCAGACCTATGACCGCGTCTACACCTTCAAGCCTGAGTTCGACACCCAGGACAGCGCGCTGATGTATGCCGCTGCGCAAGGTCGCTACTGGCTGATCAATCCTGCCTCCCTGGCATGACCCCCAACCGGTGCCGGCGTTGAGACGCCAGCGCTGATTCCAAACACCCAATTTTTAACCTGCGCTCGATTCATTCGCAGGGCGCATTCTTGAAAGACTCCAAAATGAGCAGCAAACTTTACGTCGGCAACCTGTCCTACTCGGTTCGTGATGCCGATCTGCATCAGCAATTCTCTTCCTTTGGCCAGGTCCAGTCTGCCAAGGTGATGATGGAACGTGACACCGGTCGCTCCAAGGGCTTTGGCTTTGTCGAGATGGCCAGCAGCCAGGAAGCCGAAGCCGCGATCCAGGGCCTGCACGGCAAGAACATGGGTGGCCGTGACCTGACCGTGAACATCGCCCGCCCGATGGAAGCCCGCCCGCCCCGCAGCGGCGGCTTCGGTGGTGGTTACGAAGGTAACCGTCGCAGCTATTGAAGCTTGAGCGATGATTGAGAAGAGCCAGCGTCAATGCTGGCTTTTTTCATGGTGCGCCCAGCATCGGCGTACCCATCAAATGAAACGCGGACATTGAATGATCGAATCCCTGCTCCTCACCACGACACGCGTTTCGACCTTCGAAAACGGTCGCACTCTCACCGGTGCAACAGGCTTCTTCTTCGAGCGTGACGATCGGCTGTTTCTCGTCACCAGCCGGCATGTCGTCTTTGACAAGCCGACGCAGCATTTCCCTAATCGCATCGAGCTGGAGCTTCACAGCGATGCGTCCAATCTAACGCGCTCGGTCAGCATTTCGGTGCTGCTGTATCGGGATGGCAAGAGCGTCTGGCGTCAGGGCAGTGACGCCGGAGGCGAGATCGACGTCGCCGTGATCGAGCTCGACCGCAAAGTCCTGCCCGCCGATGTCCAATTGGCCTGCTTCACCCCGGCCCATCTGCAACGTTCACTGGACGAGGTCGAGGTGGGCAGCTCGGTGCTGGTGGTCGGCTTCCCGCTCGGCTTCCACGACACGCTCCATCATCTGCCGGTGGTGCGACAGGCCGCGATCGCCTCGTCGTTCGGGCTGCGCTTCCAGGGCCAAGGCTATTTCCTGACCGATGCCCGGACCCACCGGGGCACCAGCGGCGCTCCGGTCGTGTTGCGCAGCGCAGAAGCCGGCAGCCAGTTGCCCTGGAAGCTGCTCGGCATCCATTCCTCGCGCATGGACATGAGCAGCAGGGACAGGGTGCTGGACGAGTCGCTCGGGCTCAACTGCGCCTGGTACGCCGACATCTTGCTCACGCTCACCGACCCCGAGACGAGCGCCAATGGCATGACAGTGCCGGTGGCATGAGGTGAGCGGTGCAACATCCAGGCCGCCATGTCGCTCATGGCGGTGCCAAGCAAGGGTCACTGAGCAGGTGGCAGGATTACCATCCTGTCCTGATGAAGCACCAGAATCCCCCTATGCCTGCCGCCAACCTGATCCTGCTGCGCCACGGCGAGTCGGCCTGGAACCTTGAGCAGCGCTTCACCGGCTGGGCCGACGTCGGCCTGACCGGTGAGGGCGAGGCTCAGGTGCTGCAGGCAGCCGAGGCCTTGCGCGCGGCCGGGCTGGACTTCGACGTCGCCTACACCTCGGTGCTGCAGCGCTGCACCCGCTCGCAGCAACTGCTGCTCGAGGCGCTGGGCTGCGCCGGCGTGCCGCAGCATTTTGACTGGCGTCTCAACGAGCGCCACTACGGCGCGCTGACCGGACGCGCCAAGGCCGAAGCGGTGGCCGAATTCGGCGCCGAGGCGGTGCAGGCCTGGCGCCGTGGCTACGAGGCTAGGCCGGCGCCGGTCGATGCGGCCGCCGCGGCGCATATCCCGCTCGATGCGCGCTACGCGCCGCTGCAGCCGCACCAGCTGCCAAGGGCCGAGTCGCTGGCCGACACGGTCGAGCGCGTCGGCGCGGTCTGGCGTGAGCGCCTGCTGCCCGAGTTGAAGGCTGGTCGGCGCGTGCTGGTTACGGGGCATGGCAACGGCCTGCGCGCGCTGATCCTGCTGGTCGAGGGGCTGTCGGGCCGGGACGTGGTCGCGCTGGAAGTCGGCAACAGCGCGCCATTGGTCTACAGCCTCGATGCCGAGCTGCGCCCGCTGGCGCGGCGCGAGTTGCCGGTGCCGCAGCGCGTGGTCTCGGCCATTCTCTGATCAGTTTTTCGGTAGCGGGGTGCGCGCCGCCTTGCCGGCACCAGTCCGCTGCGCCTTGTAGATGCCCAGCGGCCCCGAGCACAGGTAGCTGGCGGCGCAGGCGATGCCCGCCGGCATGCCGAGCACGGCGCCGAACAGCTCGACCGCCATCAGCGTGCAGGCCAGCGGCGTGTTGGCCGCGCCCGCGAACACCGCGACCAGGCCGACCGCGGCCAGCAGGTCCAGCGGCAGCTGCAGCAAGGGCGCGAGCGCATTGCCCAGCGTCGCGCCGATGAAGAACAGCGGCGTCACTTCGCCGCCCTTGAAGCCCGAGCCGATCGAGGCGACCGTGAACGCGAGCTTGCCCGCGAAGTCCCAGACTGGCAGCGGCTGCTCGAACGCTTGCTGGATGACAGGCAGGCCCAGGCCCAGGTAGCGCTCGGCCCCCAGGCCCCAGGCCAGCGCGGCGATCACGCAGCCGCCCAGCAGCGGGCGCAGCGGCGCCCAGGCGATGCGGCGCCTGAACTGGTCGGCCAGCGCATGGCTGGCGGTCGCGAACAGCCTCGCCGTCAGGCCGAACAGGGCGCCAGCGAGCAGCAGCGCCCCCAGCTGCAGCAGTGACAGCGACTCGAACGGCGCGACGGAATAGTGGGCATGGCTCACGCCCCACAGCAGCGCGACGCGGTCGGCCAGCAGCGCCGCGACCAGGCAGGGCAGCAGCACGCCGTGGTGCAGGCGCCCGATGGCCAGCACTTCGAGCGCGAACACGGCGCCGGCCAGCGGCGTGCCGAACACCGAGCCGAAGCCGGCCGCGATGCCGCACATCAGCAGCACCGGACGATCCTCTCGCCCCAGCCGCAGCGCGCGCGTGATCTGGTCGGCCAGCGCCCCGCCCATCTGCACCGCCGTACCCTCGCGCCCGACCGAGGCGCCGAACAGGTGCGAGACGACGGTCGCCAGCAGCACCAGTGGCGCCATGCGCAGCGGCAGCGCCTGGCGCGGCTCGTGGATCTCGTCGATCAGCAGGTTGTTGCCGCCGTCCGACCTGCCGCCGAGCCTGAGATAGACCCAGCCGACCGCGAATCCCGCCAGCGGCAGACCGGCCAGCAGCCAGGGGAAGGACAGGCGCGTGGCGGTGGCCCAGTCGAGCGCGTGCAGGAACAGCGCCGAGGCGCTGCCAGCCAGCAGCGCGACGCCAGCGGCCAGCAGCAGTGTGCGCGCCAGCGCGATCAGGCTGGCCAGAGGCAGGGTGGAATGGGGTTCGGGCTTCATTGGCAGACGCCATGTTATCGGCAAGCCGCTCGGCCCGATCTGCAGTGGCCAGCCAGCTGTCGCCAAATGACGGGCAGGAAAGCTGGTGGCGGTCTAGAATGAGGCGAACCGTCAGCAGGGAGGATGCCATGTCCGGCGCCATCAGCGCAGCGAAATCGCACCGATGCGGCGCGACCCTGCGCGCCTTGGCGGTGCTGCGCCTGCGATCGGCCGGTCTGCTGCCGGTTCTGCTCACGCTGGCCTTGGCCGCTGCAGGTCTGGCTTCTCCGGCATGGGCGCAGTCAGCAGCTGCGCTGCGCTCACGTCAGCTTGAGCTGCGCGATCAGATGGCGACGAGCGCCTTCGGCCGGCCGCTGCTGCTGGAGTCGCTGCAGCGGGACGACCACCTGAGCGGCGAGATTCACGCCCGGCTTGAAACGCCATTCGTGCTGGCTGCAACCGCGCTGCGACCAGTGCAGGCCTGGTGTGACATCCTGATGCTGCACCTCAACGTCAAGTCCTGCCGCGTCCACGGCACGCCCGCAGAGCCCCGGCTCGAGGTCGCGGTCGGTCGCAAGCACGACCAGCCACTGGAAGACGCTTTCGTGCTCGACTTCGGCTTGCGCGTGCAATCCTCCAGTCCTGACTACCTGGCGCTGCAGCTCGAAGCCGATGAGGGGCCATTCGGCACCAGCGACTATCGGATCGCCCTCGAACTGGCGCCGGTTGTCGCAGGCGGCAGCTTCCTGCACCTGACCTATTCCTATCGCTACGGACTCACCGCGCGACTCGCGCTGCAAGGCTATCTGGCCACGCTGGGACGCGGCAAGGTGGGCTTCAGCGTGGTCGGACACTATCCCGACGGCGGCCCGCAATATGTCGGCGGCTTGCGCGGCGTGGTCGAACGCAACACCATGCGCTACTACCTGGCGCTCGAGTCCTATCTGGGAGCGCTGGCGCTGCCGCCCGCGCAGCAGGCCGAGCGCCGCCTGCAGGCCTGGTTCGACGCCAGCGAGCGCTACGCGCGCCAGCTGCATGAGCTCGACCGCAGCGAGTACCTGGCGATGAAGCGGCGCGAGCTGGCCCGGCTGCAGGCCAGCCCAGCCGCTGGACCTGGAGTGGCGAGATGAAGACGGCAAGCTGGCGCATCTTCCTGGCCTTGTGGCCTGATGCCGCGGCGCGCGCCGCGCTGTCCGAATACGCGCTGCGCTGGGGCTGGCCGGACGCGGCGCGCCGCTACGGCGAGAGCGACTGGCATGTGACGCTGCAGTTCCTCGGCGCGCTGCCACAGGACCGGCTGGCCGAGCTGCGCGCCGGCCTGGCGGTCGGCTTCGAGCCCTTCGAGATCAGTCTGGACCGGGCCGAACTCTGGCACCGCGGCCTGGCGGTGCTGACCTGCGCGCAAGTCCCGCCAGCGCTGCAGCGCCTGCACCAGGCGCTCGTGCAGGCGCTGCTCGCGCTGGGGCTGCAGCCCGAGACGCGCGACTATCTGCCGCACCTGACGCTGGCGCGTTCGGCCAATGGCGCCCTGCTGCCACCGCAGCCGCCTGCAATCAGCTGGATGGTGCGGGGCTATGCGCTGGTGCGTTCCACCGGTGACGCGCGCTGGCGTTACGATCTGCTGCAGCAATATCCTTCCGCTCCATGTCCAGCCTGACTCCCATCGAGTTCTACCTTGCAAGATCTTCCCGGCCGGGGCCTGCCCGTGCCGCGCTGACTGGTCTGGTGCTGGCGATCGCCGCCTGGCACGCGGCCCCGGCGGCCGCGGCCGATGTTCAGCTGGCAGCGCTGCCCGAACTGCCGGCGCGCTGGTCGCAGGCTTCGGCTGCAGCAGCCTCTGCTTCTGCTGACGCCTCCGCTGCCGCCGATCCGGCCCTGCTGGCGCGCTGGTGGACCGTCTTTGACGATCAAGCCCTGGCTGCCCAGGTCGAGCAGGCGCTGAGCGCCGGCCATAGCGTGCGCAGCGCGGCAGCGGCGCTGGACCAGGCGCGCGCGCTGCGCGACGTTGCGCAGGCCGGACGCTGGCCCGAGCTCGGCGCGAACGCGTCGGTGCAGCGCAGCCGCAGCGGCGAGGGCGATGCCAGCATCCGTTGGAGCGCCGGCCTCGACGCCAGCTGGGATGCCGACCTGTTCGGTCAGCAGTCATCCCGGATCGATGCCAGCCAGGCCGACCTGCTGGCGGCGCGCTATGCCCTGGAGCAGGCGCGAGTCGAGCTGGCGGCCGAGGTGGCGCTGAGCTACATCGAGCTGCGCGGCTTGCAGGCGCGCCTCGCGATCGCGCGCGCCAGCCTGGCCGCGCAGGAGGAAACGCTGCAGATCACCGACTGGCGCGTGCAGGCCGGCCTGGCCTCCTCGCTCGACCTCGAGCAGGCGCGCGCCTCGGTCGAGCAGACCCGGGCCCAGCTGCCGGCGCTGCAGACCAGCCTGGCCCGTACCGCCCATGCGCTGGCCGTGCTGGGCGGCCAGCCGCCGACGGCGACTCAGCCCTTGCTGCAGGCTGCGCAGCCGGTGCCCTTGCCGTCCGCCGCGCTGGCGCTTTCGTTCCCTGCCGACACCCTGCGCCAGCGCGCCGATCTGCGCGCTGCCGAGCAGCGAGTGCGAGCGGCGCTGGCGCGAGTCCGGCAGGCCGACGCGGCGCGCTGGCCGGGCCTGCGGCTGGGCGGCTCGCTCGGGCTGGCGGCGGCGCGTCCGTCCGACCTGTTCGATCCGGCCTCGATCGCGCGCAGCCTGCTGGCCAGCCTGACGGGCTCGCTGTTCGATGGCGGCGCGGCGCGCGCCCAGCTGCGCGCGCAGCAGGCCGCGCTCGATCAGGCCCGAATCGGCTACGAGTCCCAGCTGCTGGGCGCGCTGCAGCAGGTCGAGGATGCGCTGGCGGCGCTTGGTGGCGACCGCGAGCGGCTGGCCCGCCTGCAGTCCGCTGCCGAGGCCGCCGCCAACGCCGAGCTGCTGGCGCGCCAGCGCTACGCCAGCGGCCTGATCGACTTCCGCACCGTGCTCGACACCCAGCGCACCCTGCTGTCGGCCCAG
>CAZJQH010000106.1:0-7101 GCA_964547895.1 uncultured Chitinophaga sp.
CGGTCAAGTACTTCAACAACGAGGCCTTCGAGGCGCGCCGCTACGACGAGGGCCTCGAGCGGCTGCGCCGAGCCCGGCTCAAGAGCCAGACCACGCTGTCGGTGCTCAACGCGGGGCAGCAGCTCATCATCGCGGCGGCGCTGGTCGCCATGCTGTGGCGCGCGACCAGCGCGGTGACCCAGGGCGGCATGACGCTGGGCGACCTGGTGATGATCAACGCCTTCATGATCCAGCTCTACATCCCGCTCAACTTCCTGGGCGTGCTGTACCGCGAGATCAAGCAGAGCCTGACCGACCTCGACAAGCTGTTCGGCTTGCTCGACCGCGAGCGCGAGATCGCCGATGCGCCCGGAGCGCCCGAGCTGGCGCTGTCCGGTCCGCCCGAGGTCCGCTTCGAGGCGGTGCGCTTCGCCTACGAGCCGCAGCGCGAGATCCTGCACGGCATCAGCTTCACGGTGCCGGCCGGCCGGACAGTGGCGGTGGTCGGGCCGTCGGGCTCGGGCAAGTCGACGCTGGCGCGGCTGCTGTACCGCTTCTACGACATCGGCGCGGGCCGCATCGTCATCAATGGCCAGGACATCCGCGACGTGACGCAGGCCAGCCTGCGGCGTGCGATCGGCATCGTGCCGCAGGACACGGTGCTGTTCAACGACAGCATCGGCTACAACATCCGCTATGGCCGGCCCGATGCCACGATGGACGAGGTCATCGCCGCGGCCCAGGCAGCCCGCATCCACGACTTCATCCTGAAGCTGCCCAAGGGCTATGACACCGTGGTCGGCGAGCGCGGCCTGAAATTGTCGGGCGGCGAGAAGCAGCGCGTCGCGATCGCGCGCACCCTGCTGAAGAACCCGCCGATCCTGATCTTCGACGAGGCCACCTCGGCGCTCGACTCGGCCAACGAGCGCGCGATCCAGGCCGAGCTGCGCAGCGCCGCGCGCGACAAGACGGCGCTGGTGATCGCGCACCGGCTCTCGACCGTGGTCGATGCCCATGAGATCATCGTGCTCGAGCATGGCGTGATCGTCGAGCGCGGACCGCATGCCGAGCTGCTGGCGCGCGGCGGCCGCTATGCGCAGATGTGGACCTTGCAGCAAAGCGGCGCCGAGGAATCGGCCCCGGCGCAGACGGAGGCCTGAGATGGACACCAAGTGGCTGGAGGACTTCATCAGCCTGGCCGAGACGCGCAGCTTCAGGCGCTCGGCGCAGATGCGCCATGTGACGCAGCCGGCCTTCTCGCGCCGCATCCAGTCGCTCGAGGCCTGGGCCGGCACTGACCTGGTCGACCGCAGCAGCTTTCCGACCCGGCTCACGCCGGCCGGCCAGACGCTCTACGAGCAGGCGATCGACATCCTGAACGCCCTGCAGTCGGCGCGCGCCATGCTGCGCCAGCAAAGCCCGAGCGGCCAGGACACGCTGGAATTCGCGGTGCCGCACACGCTGGCCTTCACCTTCTTTCCGGCCTGGCTGTCAGGCCTGCGCGGGGTGGTCGGCCCGGTCAAGACCCGCCTGATCGCGCTCAACGTCCACGACGCGGTGCTGCGCCTGATCGAGGGCAGCTGCGACCTGCTGATCACCTACCAGCACCCGTCGCAGCCGATCCAGCTCGATGCCGAGCGCTACGAGGTGCTGTCGCTCGGCCAGGAGGTGCTGGCGCCCTATGTGGCGCCGGATGCGCAGGGTCAGCCCCTGCACCGCCTGCCCGGCACATCCCGGCAGCCCTGGCCCTATCTGGCCTATGCGCCGGGCGCCTACCTCGGTCGCGTGGTCGACTGGGTGCTGCGCCAGGGCGAGGTCGACTTCCACCCCGAGCGGGTCTACGAGACCGACATGTCCGAGAGCCTGAAGGCGATGGCGATCGCCGGCCATGGCGTCGCCTTTCTGCCGGCGAGCTCGGTGCAGCAGGCGCTGCGCGACGGCCAGCTGGTCAGTGCCGCCGGCGCCGGCCTGACCTGCGAGGCCAGGCTTGACATCCGGCTCTATCGCGAGCGCCCCGGCCCGCGCCGGCCCAAGCGCGCGGCGCAGAAGTTCTGGGACGACGTGGCTGCGGCGCTGGCCGACGGCGGCTGAACTTCGGCTGGGCTACCCCCTGTCGCGATCGCCGATGCCGGCCTAGAATGTCCTCGGGGCTGGCGTAGCGTCGCCGGCCTGCTGGAAAGGGGTATGCGATGGAGGGGATATCCAAGGGCGTGACCATACTCGGGGCCGGCAAGATAGGCTGGGCGATCGCCCTGCTGCTGCTCGAGCGTGGCTCCGGTTACGCGGTGCGAGTCGCCGACCAGAATCATGACCGGCTCGCAGCCCTGGCCGAGCTGGGCTGCGAGACCCTGGTGGTCGACGTGGCCGACGAGTCCAGCCTGGTCGCGGCGTTGCAGGGGCGCTGGGCGGTGCTCAATGCGCTGCCTTTCTCGCAGGCGGTAAGGGTCGCCAGGCTGGCCGCCAGCCTCGGCGTGCACTATTTCGACCTGACCGAGGATGTACGCAGCACCCAGGCGATCCGTGCGCTGGCCCAGGATGCCAGCAGCGTGCTGATGCCGCAGTGCGGCCTGGCGCCCGGCTTCATCGGCGTGGTCGGCCATGACCTGGCGCAGCGCTTCGATCCCTTGCTCGACCTGCACCTGCGGGTCGGCGCGCTGCCGCGCTTTCCCACCGGGGCGCTGCGCTACAACCTGACCTGGAGCACCGAGGGCCTGATCAACCAGTGCATCCAGCCCTGCGAGGCGCTGGTCGAGGGCCGGCTGGTCGAAATCCCCGCGCTCGAGGGCCTGGAGACCTTCGCGCTCGACGGCGTGAGCTACGAGGCCTTCAACACCTCGGGCGGCCTCGGCACGCTGACGCACACGCTCGCCGGACGCGCCCGCAACGTCGACTACAAGGCAGTGCGCTATCCCGGCCACTGCGCCATCATGCGGCTGCTGGTCAACGAGCTGCGCCTGCGCGAACGTCCCGGCCTGCTCAAGGATGTGCTGGAAACCGCCGTGCCCGCCACCGAGCAGGATGTGGTCGTGATCTGCGCCAGCGCTCATGGCCAGCGCGACGGTCGCCTGCTGCAGCAGTCCTACTCGGCGCGCATCCTGGGGGCCGAGGTCGGCGGCAGGCGCCTGAGCGCGATCCAGCTCACTACCGCCTCGGCCATCTGCACCGCGCTCGATCTGGTCGGCAGCGGGCGCCTGCCCCAGGCGGGCTTCGTGCTGCAGGAGCAGATGTCCTTGCCGGACTTCCTGGGCAACCGCTTCGGTTGCGCCTTCGAGGCCGGCTCGCTCGAGTGGGTGCAGGCATGACTACCGCCCTGCAGGCGCAAGTCGCCGAGATCTTTTCCCGCCTGGGCGTCGCGCTGCCGCAGGCCGCAGAGCCTGCAGACGGCTCGGCAGCCGGACTGCTGCACAGCCGCACCCCGATCGACGGCTCCCTGCTGGCCAGCCTGGCACCAACCCCGCGCGCCGAGATGGAAGCTTCCGTCCAGCGGCTCGCGGCATGCCAGCGCGACTGGGCGGCCTGGCCGGCGCCCCGGCGCGGCGAACTGCTGCGCCGCTGGGGCCTGCTGCTGCGCGAGCACAAGGCCGACCTGGGCCTGTTGGTGACGCTCGAGAGCGGCAAGATCCTGCAGGAGGGCCTGGGCGAGGTGCAGGAGATGATCGACATCTGCGACTACGCCGTCGGCCTGTCGCGCCAGCTGTCCGGCCTGACCATCGCGTCCGAGCGGCCCGAGCACAAGATGCGGGAGCTCTGGCATCCCTACGGCATCTGCGGCGTGATCTCGGCCTTCAACTTTCCGGTCGCGGTCTGGGCCTGGAACGCGGCGCTCGCACTGGTCTGTGGCAACGCGCTGGTCTGGAAGCCCTCGCACCGCACGCCGCTGTGCGCGCTGGCGGCGCACGGCCTGCTGCTGCGCGTGCTGGCCGAGTCGGACCCCGGCTGGTCGGACGTCAGCGCGCTCTGGCTGGGCCATGCCGACGCTGGCCGCCTGCTGGTCGAGCATCCTGATATCCGTCTGATCAGCGCGACCGGCTCGACCGCGATGGGACGCGAGGTCGCGCTGGCCTGCGCGCCGCGCTTCAAGCGCACCATCCTCGAGCTCGGCGGCAACAACGCGGCTTTGGTCTGCGCCAGCGCCGACCTTGACCTGGCCTTGCGCGCCGTGCTGTTCTCCGCCGTCGGCACCGCCGGCCAGCGCTGCACCACGCTGCGGCGTGCCTTCGTCCACGAGTCAGTCTACGAGGTTTTCGTGGCGCGGCTCAGGCAGGCCTGGGCTGGCGTGACGGTGGGTGATCCGCGCGAGCCCGCCACCCTGGTCGGGCCCTTGATCGATGGCCCTGCCTTCGATGCCATGCAGCGCGCGCTGGACGAATGCCGCGCCCTGGGCAACCGCGTGAGCGGTGGCGAGCGCCTGCAGCAGCAATATCCCGGCGCCTACTATGTGCGGCCCGCGCTGGTCGAGGTTGATGTCCAGCACGCCGTCATGCTGCGCGAGACCTTCGCGCCCATCCTCTACCTGTGCCGCTTCCGAGAGCTCGACGAGGCGATCGCGCTCAACAATGCCGCCAGCCACGGCCTGTCGTCTGCCATCTTTACCGACTCGCTGCGCGAGGCCGAGCATTTCACTTCCGAGCAGGGCAGCGACTGCGGCATCGTCAACGTCAACATCGGCACCAGCGGCGCCGAGATCGGTGGTGCCTTCGGCGGCGAGAAGGACAGCGGCGGCGGGCGCGAGTCGGGCTCGGATGCCTGGAAGTCCTACATGCGGCGCGTGACCAGCACCGTCAACTGGGGGCGCGAGCTGCCGCTGGCGCAAGGAATACGCTTTGAATGCTGAGCCCTAGGTTTACCCTTGTTTCCAGGCTGGCGGACCTTCTATAGAATACCCGCCACTGTTTCCACCCTTGACCGAAAGGACCCCGAAATGACTCTGAAGAAGAACGCCGCTGTCATGCTGCTGGCGCTGGCCTCGGCTGGCGCCTGGGCCCAGGCCAACGACACCCTGGCCAAGATCAAGTCCAGCGGCAGCGTCACGCTCGGCGTGCGCGAGTCCTCCGGCCTGGGCTTCACGCTGGGCGGCGGCAAGTACGTCGGCTTCCACACCGAGATGGGCGAGCGCATCATCGCCGACCTTCGCAAGCAGCTGAACCTGTCGCAGCTCGAGGTCAAGTACCAGCCGGTGACCTCGCAGAACCGCATCCCGCTGCTGCAGAACGGCACCGTGGACATCGAGTGCGGCTCGACCACCAACAACCTGGCGCGCCAGAAGGACGTGGCCTTTGCCGTCACCACCTATGTCGAGGAAGTCGGCATCGCCGTGCGCACCAACTCCAATGTCAACAGCATCAAGGACCTCAACGGCAAGTCGGTCGCGACCACCACCGGCACCACCTCGGTCCAGACCCTGCGCAAGAACGAGCGCGCTGGCGGCATCGACTTCAAGGAGGTCTATGGCAAGGACCATGCCGACAGCTTCCTGCTGCTCGAGTCGGGCCGCGCCGATGCCTTCGTGATGGACAAGTCCATCCTGGCGGCCAACATCGCCAAGGCCAAGAGCCCGGCCGACTTCAAGATCCTCGGCGAGGTGCTGAGTGTCGAGCCGATCGCCTGCATGCTGCGCAAGGACGACCCGGCCTTCAAGAAGGCGGTCGACGACAGCATCAAGCGCCAGATCAAGGACGGCTCGCTGGCCAAGCTGTACGACAAGTGGTTCATGCAGCCGATCCCGCCGGCCAACGTGAACCTGAAGATGCCGATCTCCGACAGCACCAAGGCAGCCTGGGCCAACCCGAACGACAAGCCGATGGAAGACTACGCCAAGAAGTAAGCCGGCATGACGCGAGCCACACCCCCGGTAGCCTGATGGCGATGGGGGTGTTTTTGTTGATGCCTACAAGGAGCTGCCCATGAGTTGGGACTGGCAGGTGTTCTGCGAGGACACCATCACGCGTGAAGCCACGCAAAGCTGTTTTGGCCAGGGGGGTGACATTACCTACCTGGACTGGTTGCTGTCGGCCTGGGGCTGGACGGTGTCGGTGTCGCTGTCGGCATTGCTGCTGGCGCTGCTGGTGGGGTCGCTGATCGGCACGCTGCGCACGCTGCCGAACCGGCCCTGGGTGGTGCGGGCCGGCAATGCCTGGGTCGAGCTGTTCCGCAACATCCCGCTGCTGGTGCAGATCTTCCTCTGGTACCACGTGCTGCCCTCGCTGTTCCCGGCGCTGCAGGCGGTGCCGGGCTTCGTGCTGGTGGTGCTGGCGCTGGGCCTGTTCACCTCGGCGCGGATTGCCGAGCAGGTGCGATCCGGCATCCAGGCGCTGCCGCGCGGCCAGCGCCACGCGGCGATGGCGCTGGGCATGAGCACCGCGCAGTCCTACCGCTACGTGCTGCTGCCGATGGCGTTTCGCATCGTCATCCCGCCGCTGACCAGCGAGACCATGAACATCTTCAAGAACTCCTCGGTCGCGTTCGCGGTCTCGGTGGCCGAGCTCACCATGTTCGCGATGCAGGCGCAGGAGGAAACCTCGCGCGGCATCGAGGTCTACCTGGCCGTGACCACGCTCTACATCATCTCGGCCTTCGTCATCAACCGCATCATGGCCTTCATTGAACAGCGCGCCCGCGTGCCGGGCCTGATCGCCGCCGGCGGGGGAGGGCATTGACCATGATGAACCTTGACTGGTCCTTCTACAACTGGGCGCTGATCCAGGACTTCGTCCTCAAGGGCCTGGGCTTCAGCCTGATGCTGACGGTAGTTGCCACGCTCGGTGGCATCTTCTTCGGCACCCTGCTGGCGCTCATGCGCCTGTCGGGCAAGCGCTGGCTGGGCGTACCGGCCACCATCTACGTCAACGGCATGCGCAGCATCCCGCTGGTGATGGTGATCCTGTGGTTCTTCCTGCTGGTGCCCTTCCTGATCGGGCGTCCGATCGGGGCCGAGGTCTCGGCCATGATCACCTTCATCGCCTTCGAGGCCGCCTACTTCAGCGAGATCATGCGCGCCGGCATCCAGTCGATCCCGCGCGGGCAGGTGTTCGCCGGCCTGGCGCTGGGCATGAGCTACGGCCAGAACATGAAGCTGGTGGTGCTGCCGCAGGCCTTCCGCAACATGCTGCCGGTGCTGCTGAC
>CAZJQH010000107.1:0-7097 GCA_964547895.1 uncultured Chitinophaga sp.
AGGTCCTCGCGCTTGAGGAAGATCTGCGCGCCGCCCATCTCGCGGCTGGTGCGCGCGGCGTGGTAGATCGGGCTCGGGCGGCCGACGAAATGCTTGAGCTCGTAATGGAACTCGGCCAGGAAGGCCGGATCGTGCTGGTACTGGGCATAAGCCTCGCGCAGCTCGGCAATCGCGTGCGTCAGGGTCTCGCTGATGAAGCTGCCGCCGTAGGGGCCGAAATGGCCGCGGGCATCGGGTTGGTGGTATTCGAACATGGCTTATCCGTGAGAATTCGGTTGGCCGGCGCGTCGGGCGCCAGCCGGGAAGGGGGCAGGGATGCTGCTGCTGGCGCGATCAGCCCAGGTCGGCCTCGCGCACCGCGGTGCAGAAGCGATCCATGAGCTCGGCGCTCTTGATGCCCTTGGCGGCTTCGACGCCGGAACTGACGTCAACCGCCCAGGGGCGTACCAGCCTGATCCCTTCGGCCACGTTTGCAGGTGTGAGTCCACCAGACAAGACGAGGCGAGAGTTGGCGTTTAGTCGAGGGTGTGACCAATCGAATGCCGTCCAGTCGAAGGACACGCCGCCGCCGCCATAGCCCTGCACATGGGCATCAAGCAGCACGGCCTGCGCGTCCGGATAATCCTGCGCATATTCTAGGAGATCGAAGCCGCGCCCGGCTTCTCCGACCGGTACGCGTGCGGCGCGGAGGAAGGGCCGGGCCGCCGCGCGGCACTCTGCCGGCGTTTCGTCGCCGTGGAACTGCAGCAGCGCTTGGGGCACGGCCTGGAGGCCGGCGTCAATTTCGTCGGCGCTGGCATTGACGAACAGCAGCACTGGCGTCACGAAGGGCGGCAGCAGCCGGGCGAGTTCGCCGGCGCGCTGCGGCGTGACCGCGCGCGGGCTGGGTGGGTAGAGGACGAAGCCGATCGCGTCGGCGCCGGCCTGCACCGCGTGCAGGACATCCTGTTCGCGCGTCAGGCCGCAGATCTTGATTCTGGTGCGTTTCATGTTCCGGGCAGCCAGTCGAAACCAGCCACATGGTCGGGCAGGCCCCAGCGTGCTTCGTACACGGGGCCGAGGAAGTAGAGTCCGTCGGGCGAGAAGGTGGGGGCGGCGACCTCACGGCTGCGCGCGTCGCGCACCTCGGCCATCCATTCGGGCGGCCGCAGTCCCTGGCCGATCGCCAGCAGGCAACCCATGATGTTGCGGATCATGTGGTGCAGGAAGGCGCTAGCCTCGAACTCGAAGCGCCAGTAGGCGCCGTGGCGGCTGATGGCGATGCGGCGCAGATCCTTGACCGGGCTCAGCGCCTGGCACATCGCGGCGCGAAAGCTGCTGAAGTCGTGCTCGCCGATCAGGTGCTGCTTGGCGGCCTCCATCGCTGCCAGGTCGAGCGGGCGGAACACCCAGCCGACGCGGCCGCTCTCTAAGCTCGGGCGCACCGGCGACTCGAGCACCACGTAGGCGTAGCGGCGTGCGATGGCGCTGGCGCGGCAATGGAAGGCCTCAGGCACCACGCGCGCCCATTGCACGCCGATGTCGTGGGGCAGGTAGCGGTTGGTGCCGCGTACCCAGGAATTCTCGACCCGTTCGACCTCGGTATCGAAATGCACCACCTGGTTGATGCCATGGACGCCGGCGTCGGTGCGGCCCGCGCACAGCGTCTGGACTCTCCGGTCGGCGAACTGGCTCAGGGCCTTTTCGAGCTGGTCCTGCACGGTCTGGCCGCTGGGCTGGCTCTGCCAGCCCTGGTAGGCGCTGCCGAGATAACTGATGCCGAGTGCAATCCTCAAGATGGGTCTTTTCTCAATGCGGCCTGGCATCGATCTGTTGCAGCAGGGCGCGCGCGCGCGACTGCAGCTCGCCAGTTGCCAGTGCCTGGACTCGTTCGGCCAGCGGGCGCGCACCTTCGGCATCGCCCAGGGCCAGGAACTCCTCTGCCAGCTCCAGTTGGGTCGCCAGCGGGTCGGGTTCGCTATTGTCCTCCTGAATCAGCTTGCCGGTGAGCTCGTCGGCCGCGATTCCCTGCGGGGTGTCGAAATCCAGCCCCAGGTCCATCGCTGCCTTCGGGGGCGTAGTGGACGGGGTGGCGTCGGCCGCAGGCTGGGCTGGCTTGCGGCCGATCTCGCTCAGGTCGAGCTCGAAGTCCAGGCCCCGGTCCTCATCTGGCCTGGGTTCCTGGACCTGCGGTGCTGACTGGGGAGCCGCCGCAACAGGTGTCGCGGGCAGCGACAGGTCGAACTCGAAATCCAGTCCCTGGTCCTGTGCCTTCGCGGGCGGCTCGTCCGGTGCGGCAGCCTTCGCGGCTGGCTCGTTCGGCGGGGCCGTGGGGGCCACCGGGGGGAGGCTGATTTCGATTGGCGGCGGGGGCGGCTGGTCTGCTGCCGCGAGGCCGGGCAGCGGCGCTGGTTCTGCTGTGACCGTTGCGGGCAGTTCGGGCGGCAGCAGGCGCATCAGCGCTTCGGCCTGCTCCCATTCGGCGCCTGCCTGACCGGTCAGCCCCGAGATCATGGACAGCAGCTGCTCAGAGGCGGGACGGTCGCCGCGCTGCACGGTGATCTCCAGCAGCTTGAGGTGCAGTTCCAACTCGGCCGGATTCTGGCGCAGCGCCTCGCGCAGGATCTCCTCGGCTTGCTCGATCCGGCCGTAGGCGAGGTAGACATCGGCCTCGGCGATGGCGTCCACTTCAGAGCCAATGGCTTCGGCCGAGCCAGATGCCACGATTGCGCTTGCCGGCAGCGCAGCTGCCGATGCCGCCACGGCGCTCACGCTCCCAGCGGTGACGGTGGTCTGGCTGCCTGCAAGAGGGGGCAGCGTCTTGAAGCTGGACTGGCGTCGGCGCTGCCAGATCAGCAGTCCGGCGAGTCCGGCCAGCAGCAGCGCTGCGGCGGCCAGCCAGACCGGTTGCAGCATGCGCTCCTGCCAGGGGGGCTCCACCGGTGCAGCTGGCGCCAGGGCGACCGGCGCAACAGCCGTAGGGGCCGCCGGGCTGCTGGCAGGCTCTGCAGCGGGCGGTTCCGTGGCTGGACCGGCAGCAGGCTCGGCAGGGCGATCCTGCCCGCTTGTTACCTCGACTGGCGTCGAAGGGCTGGTGGCGGGCGGAGCCATGGTCCCTGGCGCTGGCGGCAATGTCGACTTGAAGGGGGGGGGCGCTGGCTTGCGTGCTTCGGGTGCCGTTGGGCTGGATGATGGTTCTGGCGCTCCGACGGATTTCCGCACTGTCATGGTCGTGCCGCCAGTCTCGGGGCGTGCTGGCGGCAATGCGATGCCGCCGGCACGGGTCGAATCGACCGGTGCGGATGAGGCGACCACCTGCGGCCCGCTCGGGTAGACCGTGCTGCCCGCAGGGCTGAGCAGCAGACGGTACTGGCGCGTCAGCTGGCCTCCTTTCCAGCGGGCCTGCAACAACAGGTCGACAAAGGCTTCGTTGACGCTCTGCCGTCCCTGCAGTCTGAGCCTGGTCTGGCCGTCCGGGCTGCTTTCGAGCTGCAGCACCAGGGAGGCCAGCAGCGGCTTGTACTCCAGTCCGGCGGCCTGGAAGGCAGCCGGATCGGCCAGTGAGACCTGCAGCGTCTCGGCTTCCTCGGCGCTCAGGGCCGGCAGCTCGATGCTGACCCGCAAGGGTTCGCCCAGCGCGGACTGCAGCTGCGCCGGCCCCAGGGCCAGGCCCCAGGCATCGGGTGCCAGCAGACAAGCCAGCAACAGGCCGCCAGTCCCCCAGGCTCGCCAGCGCCGGGGATTGGCCAGAACCATCCGATCTGCCATGGGGCAGGCGCTGTGCTGGGGTAAATCACGGGCAGGAATGGAGTGCACTTGGACCTCGTCTCTGATTGGGCTGAAATCACCATAGCAGCAAGCCTAGCCCGTGACAAGCCAGGCGGCGTCCTGGTCCGGAACGAAAAAAGCCGGAGCGCAAGCTCCGGCCTTGTGCTGGCAGACCGGACAGACCGGCCTGGTCGAGAGGACTCAGGCTTCCAGCAGGATACGCAGCATGCGGCGCAGCGGCTCGGCGGCGCCCCACAGCAGCTGGTCGCCGATCACGAAGGCCGACAGGTACTCGGGGCCCATGTTGAGCTTGCGCACGCGACCGACGCCGATCTCAAGGCCGCCGGTGATGGCCGCCGGGGTCAGTTCCTTGACGGTGATGGCGCGGTCGTTCTCGACGAACTTGACCCAGGGGTTGCCGCCCTTGATGATGGCCTCGAGCTCTTCCAGCGGCAGGTCCTTCTTGAGCTTGAGGGTCAGTGCCAGGCTGTGGCAGCGCATCGCGCCGATGCGCACGCACAGGCCGTCGACCGGAATGGTGGACTCGGTGCCGAGGATCTTGTTGACCTCGGCCTGGCCCTTCCACTCTTCCTTGGACTGGCCGTTGGGCAGCTGCACGTCGATCCAGGGGATCAGGCCGCCGGCCAGCGGAGCGCCGAAGAACTCGGTCGGCACGTCCTCGCGGATGGTCTTGGCGACCTTGCGGTCGATCTCCAGGATGGCGGAGGCCGGCGTCGCCAGTTCGTCGGCCACGGCAGCGTGCACCACGCCCATGCCCTTGAGCAGTTCGCGCATGTGGTTGGCGCCGCCGCCCGAGGCTGCCTGGTAGGTCATCGAGCTGACCCACTCGACCAGACCGGCCTTGAACAGGCCGCCCAGGCCCATCAGCAGGATGGAGTTGGTGCAGTTGCCGCCGATCCAGTTCTTGCCGCCAGCGGCCAGCGACTTGCGGATCACGTCGTCGTTGACCGGATCAAGCACGATGACGGCGTCGGATTCCATGCGCAGCGAGGAAGCGGCGTCGATCCAGTGGCCCTGCCAGCCGGCAGCGCGCAGCTTGGGGAAGACTTCCTTGGTGTAGTCGCCGCCCTGGCAGGTGATGATGACGTCGCACTGGGACAGCGCGGCAATGTCGTTGGCGTCCTGCAGCTGGGTGTGTGCCTTGGCCTGCGCCGGGGCCTTGCCGCCGGCGTTCGAGGTCGAGAAGAAGATCGGCTCGATGTGCTCGAAGTCGCCCTCGGCCACCATGCGGTCCATCAGGACCGAGCCCACCATGCCGCGCCAGCCCACGAGGCCGACCAGATTGCCCACTTTGCTCATCGCAAACCCTTTCAAGTTTCAATAGATGGGGCTTGCGGCCCCGCTTGGTTTTCCCGGCTCGTCTGGCCGGGTGGGGGCGCGACGAACCGGAGCTGGATCAGCCCTTAATGGTGATGATCTTGGTGAAGCTTGCGCGCACGGCCATGCCTGCCGATGCGACATCAGCAAGGTTCGGGGCAGAGGGACGGGCGTCAAACATGGGAACGGATTGTAGCGGAAGGTCCATCGGCCCGGTTCAGGCAATGGTCTGGCTGCCGCTCTGAGCCTTGACCGGTCCTGCCCGTACCAATGAAAAAGGCAGTCCGGATGGACTGCCTTGGCTGATAGGCTGGGGCGGATCAGCCCAGCGCCTTGACGACCGCATCGCCCATCTCGGCGGTGCCGACCTTGGTCGTGCCCTCGCTGTAGATGTCACCGGTGCGCAGGCCCTGCGCCAGCACCTTCTGCACGGCCGCCTCGATGCGGTCGGCGGCCTCGGGCTGGTTCAGGCTGAAGCGCAGCATCATCGCGGCCGACAGGATGGTCGCCAGCGGGTTGGCGATGCCCTTGCCGGCGATGTCGGGGGCGCTGCCGTGACTGGGCTCGTACAGGCCCTGGCCCTTGGAGTTCAGCGATGCCGAGGGCAGCATCCCGATCGAGCCGGTCAGCATCGAGGCCTCGTCCGACAGGATGTCGCCGAACATATTGCCGGTGACGATGACGTCGAAGGCCTTGGGCTGCTTGACCAGCTGCATCGCGGCGTTGTCGACGTACATGTGGTCGAGCGCGACGTCGGGGTACTGCTGGCCGATCTCGATCATGACGTCCTTCCAGAGCTGGAAGGTCTCGAGCACGTTGGACTTGTCGACGCTGGTGACCTTCTTGTTGCGCTTGCGGGCGGCCTGGAAGGCGACATGGGCGATGCGCTCGATCTCGGGGCGTGAGTAGCGCATGGTGTCGAAGGCTTCCTCGGCACCGGGGAAGTGACCGTCGGTGGCGACGCGGCGGCCGCGCGGCTGGCCGAAGTAGATGTCGCCGGTCAGTTCGCGGATGATCAGGATGTCGAGGCCTGCGACCAGCTCGGGCTTGAGGCTGGAGGCGTGGGTCAGCTGCTCGTAGCAGATCGCGGGACGGAAGTTGGCGAACAGGCCCATGTGCTTGCGCAGGCCCAGGATGGCCTGCTCGGGGCGCAGCGGGCGATCCAGCTTGTCGTACTTCCAGTCGCCGACGGCGCCGAACAGGATGGCGTCGGCTTCCATGGCCAGCTTCAGGGTCGATTCGGGCAGCGGGTGGCCGTGCACGTCGTAGGCGGCGCCGCCCACCAGGGCCTGCTCCATCTCGAACTTCAGGTCCAGGGCATTGAGGACCTTGACCGCTTCGGCGACGATTTCGGTGCCGATGCCGTCACCGGGGAGAACTGCGATTTTCATGCTGTGATTCTGGATAGGGCGGCCGCGCTGGCCGCCGAGGTTCGAACAGGGGGTGCTTCAGGCCTGCATGGTGTGCGCCAGCCAGGGCTTGGCAGCCAGGCGGGCGGCCTCATAGGCCTTGATCTTGTCGGCATGGCGCAGCGTCAGGCCGATGTCGTCGAAGCCGTTGAGCAGGCAGTACTTGCGGAAGGGCTGGACGTCGAAGGCGATCTCGCTGCCATCGGGCTTGACGATCAGCTGGCGCTCGAGGTCGACGGTCAGCTCGTAGCCGGGCGTGGCATGGACCTCGTCGAACAGCTGGGCCACGGTGGCGTCGGGCAGCTGGATCGGCAGCAGGCCGTTCTTGAAGCAGTTGTTGAAGAAGATGTCGGCGAAGCTCGGCGCGATGATGACGCGAAAGCCATACTGCTCGATCGCCCAGGGCGCGTGCTCGCGCGAGGAGCCGCAGCCGAAGTTTTTGCGCGCCAGCAGCACGCTGCTGCCCGCGTAGCGCGGCTGGTTCAGCACGAAGTCCGGGTTCGGCTTGCGCTGCGACTCGGGCACGCCGGGCTGACCCGGTTGGTCGAGGTAGCGCCACTCGTCGAACAGGTTCGGGCCGAAGCCGGTCTTGCGGATCGACTT
>CAZJQH010000108.1:0-7032 GCA_964547895.1 uncultured Chitinophaga sp.
TCGGACTTGACCCAGACCTGGGCCTGCGGGAAAGTGGCGAACAGGCGGTTGATGCGGATATGCGGCGTGTTGCCGATGGTGGCCAGGACGTTGGCAGCTTTCACGGGGTCTCCTTCGAGGGGAAAAGACGGAAAAGTCTCATTCTGGACCAGGCGATGGCAGCTTGTCCGCATAAGCTCATGCCAAAAGCGCGATAATGAATGGGTGAAGCCTGCCAGGCCGTCGCTGGCGCATGTCCCGAAAGGGCGCGCTGGAGGAACGTCCGGACTGCACAGGACAGCGTAGGAGTTAACGACTCTCCACCGTGAGGTGAGGATCAGAGCAACAGAGACGAGTCCCTTGGAACCATCCGCTCCGGCGGCAGGAGCCTTGGGGGTGAAACGGGCAATCTCTACGCGCAGCAACACCAAGTAGGCCAGCGTCGATGTGGTTCCGCAGAGCTGGCGGGTAGGTGGCACCGAGCCATGTGGGTGACCCATGGCCAAGATGAATGGCGGTCACGTCGGGGGCTTCGCAAGAGGCTTCCGATGCACAGAATCCGGCGTATCGGCAGACTTCACAACTCATTCCAGAGCCAGGCCCGTTTCTTATCGCGCCTGGCTTTTTTCCGCCCTGTCGTTTCGTCTTTCTGTCGACTTGTGCCGGTCGCCGCCAGGGGGCTGCCGGGCTCCTCATGCTGCGAGCAGAAATCGTCACCCGGCAGCCCCCTGACGACGACCTGCTCCGGTTCAGTTTTTTGTGGTTGTTGGGGAATTCTCAGAAGCGCTCGTGCATTCCCAGCAGGCGCCAGGCACCGGTTGCGACCTGGCCCAGTGCGACCCGGCCCAGCCGCATGCGCTGCAGGGCTTGCGGCTGGAGGCCGGCTTGCTCCAGCCATTGCGGCAGCCGCTCAGGAACATAGCCCTTGAGCGCCAGCCGCAGCCGGGTGCGTTCGGCGCTGCGGCTGCCCACGCTGAGCTTGAGGTAAGGCGTGCGCGGCCCCGGCGCCAGCCGGTCCACCTCCTGCTCCAGGGCTTCCAGCCTGGCGGCTGGCACCGCACCGGCCAGGTCCAGCATCCACTCGTGTTCCAGCAGCAGCGCATCTTCATGCAGCTTGCGCTGCACGCCCGGGCTCTGCGCGAACACGGCCAGGCCGCTGCTGGCGGCCGGCATCGGGCTGGCACAGCGCAACTGGCGCAGCTGCCAGGGGCTCAGGCCTTCGGCGGCTGGCAGCAGTTCCGCCAGCGGCTGGCCCTCGGCCAGCGCGATGCCGGCCGGCTTGTGCCAGACCAGGGTCGCGGGCAGCACGGGCTCGGCCAGGTTGCCGGGCTCGACCTCGATCGCCTCGTCGCGCACGCGGCGGGCCGGATCGTCGGCCACCACGCCATCGACCCGGACCCGGCCGGCCTCGATCAGGCGCTCGGCCTCGGCGCGCGAGCAGCCGCGCAGCGCGGCGACGCGCTTGGCCAGCCGTTCGCCCTCGGATTTATGATTCATTTCAGACATTGAAGCCTCCCAGGCTCTCGATTCTTTGCACATGGGCCAGCAGCGACAGCCTGGCCACCGGCCAGAGCCGCTCGGGCGTGTCGTCATAGGCCAGCCGCACCCAGTCGTCGGGCGTGCCCTCGGGCAGCGCCTGCATCGCGGCGGCGACCTTGGCCTCGCGCGCGAGCCGGTGTGCCTTGAGCTTGCTGATCGCCTGTGGCGCATTGCCCAACACATGGCCGTGCGCCGGCAGGATGAAGTGGATGTCCTGTCCTTCGCAGGCCGCCAGCAGGCGGTCGAGCGAGTCCAGGTAGTCGTTCATGTTGCCATCGGGCGGCGCCACCACGGTGGTGCTGCCGTTGAGCACATGGTCGCCGCTGAACAGCAGGCCGTCCTCCTCCAGCACCAGGCAGACATGGTTGGCCGCATGGCCCGGAGTGTGCAGCACGCACAGCGTGTGCATCGCTTTGCCAGCCGCGTTGCTCAATGTGATCCGCTCGCCGTCGGCCAGCTCGCGCTCGGGCGTGAAGCGGCTGTCGTGGCGCGCGTTCGGGCCGCTGCCCAGGCCCAGTATCGGCGGGCGCGGGCGGCCGCTGTCCTCGACCAGAGCCTGCAGCCGGGCCGCGCCGGGCGAATGGTCGGGGTGCGAATGGGTGCAGACAATGGCGCGGATGTCGCCGCCGGCGGCGCGCCAGAGCCGCTCGAGGTGACCGGGATCGTCCGGTCCGGGGTCGATCGCGACATGGCCGGTGGCCGGGTCGCCGACCAGGTAGCTGTTGGTGCCAGGGCCGGTCATGAAGCCCGGATTCGGCGCGGTCAGGCGCTGCACGTTGCGCAGCAGCCCGACCGCATGGTCGCTCTGCCAGTCCAGGTGGTGCAGCAGCTGGCCGTCGGGGCAGGCCAGCTCGAGCTCGCCGAAGGCCGGCTCTTGTTCCATCACCGCGACCTTGCGGCCACTGATCCAGCCAGCGCGTGGGCAGCTGGTCCAGAGCGGGGCTTCGCTGGTGGCGCTCAAGGCCAGCACCTCGTCGACGCTGGCGTGGGTGTGCAGCCACTCCAGCGTCTTGATGGTCGGGTGGATCAGGTGCAGCTCGCCGGTGGCGTGGCGTGCCAGCGCATCACGCGGGCGCAGCCAGACCGGCTCGAACTGCTCGGTGCCGTCGGCCTCCGGCTGCTGCCCTTCGGGCATGCGTGCGACCATGAAGGGCACGTCGAAGCGGATCGGCAGGTCGCGGTCGGTGATCCAGTGCGCCAGCCAGTAGACCCGGTCGGCGGCCAGCGTCAGGCCGCGCGCGGCGCATTGCGGCAGGAGTGGCGCCTGGCGGTCGAGCGCCGCGATGTCGTCCTGGTCGGCCCAGCGGCCGTCGCCATGGCGCGCCAGCAGCAGGCCGAGCTCCTCGAAGCTCTCCCGGATGGCGGCGATCGCATGGGTGAGCTGCTCGTCGTCCTGGCCGGCGCGACGCGTCACCTGCGCGTGGCATTGCGCGTCCTCGGCATCGATGGCGCCGCCCGGGAACACATAGGCGCCAGGCGCGAAGCGTGCCGTCGCGGAGCGGCGTGTCAGCAGCACCTCTAGTCCCTCGGCGCCATCGCGCAGCAGCAGCAGGGTGGCAGCGGCGCGCGTGGGCGCGGGCATGAAGGGAGGGTGCAGGAGCTGGTTCTGGCGTGGCATGGCGTGCTGTGGGCTAAGGGGCGGACCTTGTCTGTCCGTCAGCTGCAATGGTAAGCGCCTGTAACGCCAGCAAACGGGTGGCTGTTCAGCGGCTGGCTTTGGGTCTACACTTTTCTCGTCAGTCATCCAACCGATTTCCAGGGGGTATACATGAAGCGAAACATCCTGATTGCCGCGCTCGCCGGCACCGTCATCCTGTCCGGCTGCGCGAACATGACCGAGGAGCAGAAGAGCGGCACCGGCAAGGGCGCCGCGATTGGTGCCGCCACCGGTGCGGTGCTGGGCGCCATCACCGGCAGCGGCACCAAGGGCGCGGTGCGCGGGGCCGCAGTGGGTGCCGCCGCCGGCGCGCTCGGCGGCTATGTCTGGTCCTCGCGCATGGAGGAGCAGAAGCGCCAGATGGAAGCCAGCACGCGCGGCACCGGCGTCGAGGTCACCCAGACCGCCGACAACCAGCTCAAGCTCAACATCCCGAGCGACATCTCCTTTGACAGCGGCCGGGCCGACATCAAGCCCAACTTCCGCCAGATCCTGGACGATTTCGCGCGCGGACTGCAGGGCAACCCGAACGCGCGCGTGACCATCATCGGCCACACCGACAACGTCGGCAGCGACGCGGTCAACGATCCGCTCTCCTACAACCGTGCCGCCAGCGTGCGCAACTACCTGAGCACGCGCGGGGTGCCGGCCGGCAGCATCAGCATCGACGGCCGCGGCGAGCGCGAGCCGATCGCCAGCAACGCGACCGCCGAGGGCAGGGCGCGCAACCGTCGCGTCGAGATCTTCGTCGGCGAGGGCTCGCGCTGACAAGCGGCGCTGGCAGCGGGCCGTTCGCGGCCCGATAATGCGCCCATGCGTATCCCATTCACCAAGATGCAGGGCGCGGGCAACGACTTCGTCGTGCTCGACGAGACGCTCGGCCGCTTCGGCCTGAGCACCGCCCAATACCGTTTCCTGGCCGACCGCCATTTCGGCGTCGGCGCCGACCAGATCCTGACCGTGCGGCCGGCGCCGACCCCCGAGGTTGACTTCGAGTACGTGATCCACAACGCCGACGGCGGCGAGGTCGAGAACTGCGGCAATGGCGCGCGCTGCTTCGTGCGCTATGTGCACGAGCGCGGCCTCACCGACAAGGACGTGGTCAAGGTCAAGGTCCACGGCGGCGTGATCGAGCTGCGCCTCAATCGGGACGGCCGCGTCACCGTCGACATGGGCGCGCCGGTGTTCGAGTTGCCGCGCGTGCCTTTCGATCCGGCCGGACTGCAGCCGCAGGCCACCGGCAACTGGCAGACCTGGCCGCTCGCGCTGGATCTGTCCGCTGGCGCCGTCACGGCGCCGGTCGCGGTGGTCTCGATGGGCAACCCGCACGCGGTGCTGCTGGTCGATGACGTCGACCAGGCGCCGGTGGCCGAGTGGGGACCCTTGATCGAGCATCACCGGACCTTTCCCAGGCGCGTCAACGCCGGCTTCCTGCAGATCGTCGATCGCGGCAGCGTCAAGCTGCGCGTCTGGGAGCGCGGCGCCGGCGAGACGCTGGCCTGCGGCACCGGCGCCTGCGCGGCTGTCGTGGCCGGCATCCGGCTCGGCCTGCTCGACGAGCAGGTCGACGTGCAGGCGCGCGGCGGCCGGCTCACGATCGCCTGGGCGCTGTCGCAGGGACTCGATGCGCCGGTGCTCATGACCGGACCGGCCGTCACCGTCTTCTCGGGCGAGGTCGAGGTGCCCGACCTGTTCTGAGCTGCGCCATGGACAGCAGCCCGCAGTTCCAGCCCATCACCGAGGACGACATCGCCCATTTCCTGGCGAACACGCCCGGCTTCTTCGAGCGCCATGCCGATCTGCTCGCCAGCGTGCAGCTGACCAGTCCGCACAGCCACCGCGCCATCAGCCTGCAGGAGCGCCAGGCCGAGCTGCTGCGGCGCAAGATTCATGACCTGGAGCTCAGGGCGGCCGGCATGCTGCGGCTCGGCCATGACAACGGCGCGATCGCCGAGCGCTTGCAGGGCTGGACGCAGGCGCTGCTGCGCGTGAACTGCGCGCGCGAGCTCCCCACCCTGGTCGAGGCCGGGCTCAAGGGGCGCTTCGACCTGCCCCAGGTCGCGCTGCGGCTCTGGGGCCTGGCGCCGGCTTATGCCGACCTTGACCAGGCGCATGGCGCGGGCGAACCGCTGCAAGCCTGGGCCGATGCGCTGCAGCGGCCCTATTGCGGCCCTAGCGTGGGCCAGGAGGCGATCGCCTGGCTGGACCAGCCCGAGGCCGCTGCCTCGGTCGCGCTGCTGGCGCTGCGTCCCGCACCGGGGGCCAGGGCCTTCGGCCTGCTGGTGCTGGCCTCGCACGACGCGCAGCGCTTCCAGGCTTCGATGGAGACCGACTTCCTGCGTCAGCTCGGCGAACTGGCGGGCGCGGCGCTTTCGCGCCTGCTGCCCGACAATAGCCCCCCATGAAAACCATCCGACTCAAGCCCGGCAAGGACAAGTCCCTGCTGCGGCGTCACCCCTGGGTATTCGACGGCGCCATCGCCAAGGGCGGCGGCGACGCCGGCGAGACCGTGCGCGTCGAGAGCGCCGAGGGCGCCTTCCTGGCCTGGGGTGCCTGCTCGCCCAAGTCCCGCATCCGCGTGCGGGTCTGGAGCTTCGACGAGGGCCAGCGCATCGATGCCCCCTTCTTCAGGGAGCTGCTGCGCAAGGCGATCGCGCTGCGCGAGCCGCTGCAGATCGCCAGCGACGGCGTGCGCCTGGTGCATGGCGAGTCCGACGGCCTGCCAGGCCTGGTGGTGGACCGCTACGGCGACATCCTGGTCGCGCAGTTCAGCAGCTGCGGCGCCGAGCGCTGGAAGGCGGTGCTGGCCGACGCGCTGCTGGAGCTGACCGGGCTCGAGAAGCTCTACGAGCGCTCGGATGCCAGCGCGCGCGCCCTCGAGGGCCTGCCCGAGGTCAAGGGCTGGCTGCGCGGCGGAGGCGAGACCGCCTGCGTGATCCACGAGAACGGCTGGAAGCTCGGCCTCGACGTCGAGCTCGGCCACAAGACCGGCTACTACCTGGACCAGCGCGACAGCCGCGGCGCGATGGCCGACTATGCGCGCCGCTTTGGCTTCGGCGAGGTGCTCAACTGCTTCAGCTACACCGGCGGCTTCAGCGTCGCGGCGCTGGCCGGCGGCGCCCGCCACGTGACCTCGATCGACTCTTCCGGCCCGGCGCTCGAGCAGGCCAGGCGCAACCTCGAGCTCAACGGCTTCGAGCTGGCGCGCGCGACCTTCCTCGACGCCGACGTCAACGCCAGCCTGCGCCGCTTCCTGGCCGAGGGCCGGACCTTCGATGCCATCGTGCTCGATCCGCCCAAGCTGGCGCCGACCGTGGCCCATGCCGAGCGCGCCGCGCGCGCCTACAAGGACATCAACCGGCTCGCCTTCAAGCTGCTCAACCCGGGTGGGGTGCTGTTCACCTATTCCTGCTCGGGCGGCATCGGGGTCGAGCTGTTCCAGAAGATCGTCGCCAGCGCGGCGGCCGACGCCGGCGTCGATGCCGTCATACTGCAGCGCCAGGGCGGCACCGCCGACCACCCGACCGCGCTGGCCTTCCCCGAGGGCGAGTACCTCAAGGGCCTGGTGCTGATGCGCCGACCGGCCTGAGCCCGGACCGGCCAAGCCCCGGCGCGGCCGTCGGGGCTTGACAGTCGGGATACACTGCCAGATTGACCAATTCGCAGCGCCAGCGTCGGCGCATCCCCGTACCTCGAGCGACATCCATGGCCCTGATTCCCGCCACCATCCTGACCGGCTTCCTCGGTTCCGGCAAGACCACCCTGCTCAAGCGCGTGCTGACCGAGGCGCACGGCCAGAAGATCGCCGTGATCGAGAACGAGTTCGGCGAGGAGAACATCGACAACGAGATCCTGGT
>CAZJQH010000109.1:0-6920 GCA_964547895.1 uncultured Chitinophaga sp.
GCAGGGTCGGGAAGATGCTGTAGAGCGAGTAGGAGATCAGCGACTGCACGCCGCGGGTGCCGCGCTCGATGTCGCGCGTCATGCCGCCGGTCTGGCGCTCGAGGTGGAAGCGCAGGCTCAGGCCGTGCAGGTGGCCGAACACCTGCAGCGCGATCGACCGCGTCGCGCCCTCGGTCGCCTTGGCGAATATGAGTTCGCGCAGCTCGGTGAACAGGCTGGTCGAGAAGCGCAGCAGGCCGTAGGCCAGCAGCAGGCCGAGCGGCACCACCAGCAGCGCGGCCTGGCCCGGCGCCAGACCGCTGCGCGGCGTCAGCGCATCGACCAGTTCCTTGAGCAGCAGCGGCACGCCGACGTTGGCCAGCTTGGCCCCGACCATGAAGGCCAGTGCCAGCAGGACGCGCCAGCGGTACTGCCAGAGGTAAGGCAGCAGGCGGCGCAGCGTGGCGGCATCAGAGCGCGGGGCGCTGGGGTGGGAGGCTGCGGACTGGGCGGTGGGGCTGGAATGTGCGAGGTGGCGCATCGGCAAGGTAAATCTTGGAGAACTTGCCGATTGTGCGCCAGGCAAAAAAAACGCCACCCTTGTGGGGCGGCGGCAAGTCCTAGAGGACGTCGTTGGGAATCCGTTAATGAGAGGCACGGCTTGTTATTGTTATGCCGACATCCAAAGCTGGTTTATTGTTATTGAAAAGTGTGACAGCACTCTGAATGCATTGTGCACCTGCAGCATGGGCCTGCACATCCCCTGTTTGGGGGAGGCGAGGGTAAACACCTATTCCGCATCCCTGCTGCGGACCCGGCTTGCCAGCCACACCAGCAGCAGCACCGGCAGGCCGAGCAGCGCGGTGCCGACGAAGAAGGTCGCGTAGCCATGGGCGTCGACAAAGACGCCCGAAAAGCCCGCCAGCCACTTGGGTGCCAGCAGCATCATCGAGCTGAACAGCGCGTACTGGGTGGCGGAATAGCTCACGTTGGTCAGGCTCGACAGGTAGGCGACGAAGGCCGCCGACGCGATGCCAGAACTCAGGTTGTCGGCGGCGACCACCGCGATCAGCGCGCCCAGGTCATGGCCGTGGCTGGCCAGCCAGGCGAACAGCAGGTTGCTGACCGCGCTCAGCAGCGCGCCCAGCATCAGCACCCGCATCACGCCCCAGCGCAGCGCCAGCGCGCCACCAGCAAAGGCGCCGGCCAGCGTCATGATCACGCCGTAGACCTTGGTGACGGCAGCGACCTCGTCCTTGCTGTAGCCCATGTCGACGTAGAAGGGGTTGGCCATGATGCCCATGACGACGTCGCTGATGCGGTAGACGCCGATCAGCGCCAGCAGCAGCAGCGCCTGCCGGCCATAGCGGCGCAGGAACTCGGCGAAGGGCTCGACCAGCGCCTCGCGCAGCCAGGTCGCGAGGTCGCGCGCCGGCGCCACCGGCCGTCGCGCCGGCTCGGGCGAGAGCAGCACCGTGAGCAGGCCCAGCGCCATCGACGCCGCCATCACGAGATAGGCGCTGCGCCAGGCCTCCTGCTGGTAGCCGGCTTCGGCCGCCGGCAGCAGCTCGGCGCGCGCGGCCAGCCAGAGCACGCCGGCGCCGGCCCAGATCATCGCCAGCCGGTAGCCGGTCTGGTAGCTGGCGGCCAGCGCCGCCTGCCGGCTGGCCACCGCCGACTCGATGCGGAAGGCGTCGAGCGCGATGTCCTGCGTCGCCGAGGCAAACGCCACCAGCAGCGCCCAGCCCACCATGCCTTGCAGGTCGGCGCGCGGATCGGTCAGCGCCATGCCGGCCAGGCCGGCGGCGACCGCGCACTGCGACAGCAGCAGCCAGGCGCGGCGCTGCCCCAGGCGCCGGCTCAGCAGCGGCAGCGGCAGGCGGTCGACCAGCGGCGCCCAGCACCACTTGAAGCCGTAGGCGAGACCGACCCAGCTCAGGTAGCCGATGGTGGCGCGATCGATGCCGGCCTCGCGCAGGCGAAAGCTCAGCGTGCCGAGCACCAGCAGCAGCGGCAGGCCGGCGGCGAAGCCGAGCGCGAACAGGCGCAGGCTGGCGGGCTCGAGGTAGACGCGCAGCGTCTCGCGCCAGGACAAGGCCGGCTCAGGCTGCGAATTGGCGACGGCGGACGCGGTACGGGAATCGGGCAAGGGCATGAACAGCTTGAAACAGAAAACCTGCGCAGGCGGCAGGCTTTTGTCTATTATTGGCGCATATGTGCTGGCTTTGCGAGGCGAAATCCGCCCTTTCCACCCATCATGCCGCAACCCTGCCGACGCTGGCCCAGCGCTGGCTGCCTCGACGCGGCTTCCTGCTGGCCGGTGCGGCTGCCAGCGCCGGACTGGGCAGCAGCGCGGCGCTGGCGCAGGTCGATGTCGGCAAGTCCTCCGCGATCCGTACCCTGGTGCCGGCCGAGCAGCTCGAAGGCGCGGCGCGCCAGCAATATGGCCAGATGCTCTCGGAAGCCCGGGCCAAGGGCGCGCTAGCGCCCGACAACCACCCCCAGCTGCAGGCGCTGCGCGCGATCGCACGCCGCCTGATCCCGCACGCCGCGCCCTGGAACAGCCGCTCGCGCGACTGGCAGTGGGAAGTCAACCTGATCGGCAACTCGCAGCTCAACGCCTTCTGCATGCCGGGCGGCAAGATCGTCTTCTTCACCGGCATCCTAGACAAGCTCAAGCTCAGCCGGGACGAGGCTGCCATGATCATGGGCCACGAGATGGCGCACGCGCTGCGCGAGCATGCGCGCGAGCGGCTGGCCAAGACCCAGGCCACCAGCATGGGCCTGTCGCTGGGCGCGCGCCTGCTCGGCCTGGGCGAGCTCGGCGATGTCGCGGCCGACCTCGGCACCCAGCTGCTCAGCCTCAAGTTCAGCCGCGATGACGAAACCGAGGCCGACCTGGTCGGACTGGAGCTGGCCGCGCGCGGCGCCTACGATCCGCAGGCCAGCGTCTCGCTCTGGCGCAAGATGCTGGCGGCCAACGGCAGCGGCGGGCCGGCCTTCCTGTCGACCCACCCGAGCGGCCCGAACCGGATCCAGGAACTGCAGCAGAACATCCCCAAGGTGCAGCCGCTCTACGAGCGCGCCCGCGGCTGAACGCCTGGGCGCTGTGGCGTGCAGGGCTTCAGGTGCCCTGGACGTAAGGGTTCATGCGGCGCTCGCGGCCGAAGCTGCTCTCGGGCCCGTGGCCGGGGATGAAGACGGTGTCATCGCCCATCGGCCACAGGCGCTGGGTGATGCTGGCGATCAGCTGGTCATAGTCGCCACCGGGGAAGTCGGTGCGGCCGATGCTGCCGGCGAACAGCACGTCGCCAACGAAGGCGCGCTTGGCCTCGGCCGAATGGAACACGACATGGCCGGGCGTGTGGCCCGGGCAGTGGCGCACGCTCACCTGGCTCTGGCCCAGCTGCAGCAGGTCGCCGTCATGCAGCCAGCGCGTCGGCGTGAAATGGCCGGCCGGCGGGAAGCCGAACTTGACGCTCTGCACCGGCAGGCCGTCGATCCAGTACTGGTCGCCTTCGTGCGGGCCGATGATGGGCAGGCCCAGGCGCTTGGCCAGTTCGGCGGTGCCGCCGGCATGGTCGATATGCGCGTGCGTGAGCCAGATCTGGCCCAGCTTGAGGCGCAGGCGCGCGACTTCGGCCAGCACGCGATCGAGGTCGCCACCCGGATCGATCACGGCCGCCTCCAAGGTCTGGTCGCACCAGACGAGCGAGCAGTTCTGCTGGAAGGGGGTGACGGGTATCGTGAGGTATTGCAGCATGCGCAGGATTGTAGGCAAGTGCCGGCTACAGATTGGTGGCGGCGATCACCTCGCTCAGGTCGGTCAGGCCGGCGACCACCTTCTCGATACCGTCCTGGCGCAGCGTCTGCATGCCGGCGGCCAGCGCCGAATGGCGGATCTCGCCGGCCGAGGCGCGCTGGCGGATCTGGTGCCGGACCTGGTCGTCGCTGAGCATGAGCTCGTAGATGCCCATGCGGCCCTTGTAGCCGCGCTGCTCGCACTCGTCGCAGCCATGGCGGACATGGGTGTAGAGCCGGCGCTGCCCGCTGGCATCGGGCCGGCCGTAGTCCTGGCGCCAGCGCTCGATCAGCGCCACCACCTCGCGGTCGCCGTAGTGCTGCTCGCTGCTCTCGAAGTAGTGATGCGCCAGCGCCTGGACCTCCTCTCCGCTGGCCGGGCGCTGCTCGACGCATTTCGGGCACAGCCGGCGCACCAGGCGCTGTGCCAGGATGCCCAGCAGCGAGTCCGAGAAGTTGAAGGGGTCGAGCCCGATCTCGAGCAGGCGCGCGATGCTCTCGGGCGCCGAGTTGGTGTGAAGCGTCGACAGCACCAGGTGGCCGGTCAGCGAGGCCTCGATCGCGATGCGCGCGGTTTCCTCGTCGCGCATCTCACCGATCATGATCACGTCGGGGTCGGCGCGCAGGAAGGTGCGCATCGCGTTGGCGAAGGTCCAGCCAATCCGCGGGTTCATCTGCACCTGGCGCAGCCCCTCCTGGGTGATCTCGATCGGGTCCTCGGCGGTCCAGATCTTGCGGTTCTCGGTGTTGATGTCGCGGATCAGCGAGTGCAGCGTCGTGGTCTTGCCGCTGCCGGTCGGGCCGCAGACCAGGATCAGGCCGTAGGGCTTGAGCGCGAGCCGGCGCAGGTTGTCGAGGTCGCGCGTGCTCAGGCCGATCGAGTCGACCGGCATCGGCTTGCTGCCGGCCAGCAGGCGCAGCACCACGTCCTCGAGGCCGCCGCTGGTCGGCACGGTGACGACGCGCAGCTCGGTCTTCTGGCCGCCAAAGCGCGAGAAGTCGATCTTGCCGTCCTGCGGCTTGCGGTGCTCGGAGATGTCCATGCCCGCCATGATCTTGATGCGCGCGACCAGCGCATAGCGGAAGCGCGACTCGACCTCGAGGTAGCGGCGCAGCTCGCCGTCGAGCCGGAACCGGATCCTGACCTTCCGGGGCGCCGGCTGGGTCTCGATGTGGATGTCGGACGCCTTCTGCGCGATCGCCTCGGCGATCAGCGAGTTGATCAGCCGCACCAGGGTGTTGTCGGCCTCGCTGACGACATCGGCCTCGGGCTCGTTGCTGTTCTCGTTGGCCGACTGCAGGTCGTTGACCAGCTCTCTTGACGAGGCGCGCGCGGCGTCCTGCCGGAAGGAGGGCGCGCTCTGCGCGGCATCGGCCTCGTAGGCGCGCGCCAGCGCCGGCATCAGGGTGCCGGGGGCGGCCAGCACCGGCACGATGCGGCGCTGCGTCATGAAGCGCAGCTCGTCGAGCAGGCGCTTGTCGAGCGGATCGGCCATCGCCAGCACCAGGATATCCTCGTGCAGCAGCAGCGGCAGCACCGACTCTCGCTCGGCGAAGGCGTGGGTGACCAGCGCCAGCGCTTCCTGGTCGAACAGGTAGGCGGAAGGATCGACCACCCGGTTGCCCAGCCAGTTGGCGATCACATGACGCAGCTGCGCCTCCGACATCATGTGTTTCTCGACCAGTTGCTGGCCCAGCTGGCGATAAATGCCGAGCTTGCGCTCCTCGGCCTGGGTGGCCAGCGCGTCGTGCAATTCGGTGGGAGTCAGGATTCCGCTGCGCACCAGCGCATCGCCCAGATGGCGCGCGCCATGGGCGGATGAATGCGGATTCTGCAGCAGCTGCCACAGTTCCTCGGGCGTCCTGGGACGCGGATGGGGCGACGCGGCAGCGGCGGGGGCGATGTCGGCAGGGGGAGGTGTTGACACTTGTGATCCCGTTTCAGGTCGAGGCGGCCGGCCATGCTGCTGCCGTCCGTGCGGACATTGTGCCCAATTAGCAAGCCGGGGTCACGGCCGGCACGGGGCTGGCGCACTGCTGCGACAATCCGGCCATGAAATCTCAAGTCCTGCTGCTGTGGGTGGGCGTGGCCGCCCTGCTGGTGTTCGCCTTTGACCGTTTTGGCTGGTCCGGCCTGGCCCTGGCCGGCGGCGCCCTGCTGATGTGGCTGCTGCTGCACTTCACCCGCCTGATGCATGTGATGAAGCGTGCGGCCAACCGCCCGCTTGGCCATGTCGAGAGCGCGGTCATGCTGAACGCGAAACTGCAGCAGGGCCGCCCGCTGCTGCACGTCATCGCCATGACGCGCGCGCTTGGCGAGCGTCTCACGGCCGAGGGCGTCGAGCCCGAGGTCTACCGCTGGCGCGACGAGAGCGGCTCGAGCGTGAGCTGCGAATTCGAGGGCGGCAAGCTGCAGCGCTGGAAGCTCGAGCGGCCGCAACAGCCGGACTGATTCAGGCAGCCCGAAGCCGGCTGCAGCCTCACCAGGCCCAGTCGTACTCCACCGTCAGCGGCGCGTGGTCGCTGAACCACTGCTCCTTGTAGATCGCGGCGCGGCGCGCGCCCTCGGCCAGCGCCGGGCTGGCCAGGTGGTAGTCGATGCGCCAGCCCACGTTCTTGGCGCGCGCCTGGCCGCGGTTGCTCCACCAGGTGTAGCCGCCCTCGCCTTCCTCGGGGTGCAGGTGGCGGTAGACGTCGACCAGGCCGGCCTCCTCGAGCAGCCGGGTCATCCAGGCGCGCTCCTCGGGCAGGAAGCCGCTGTTCTTGAGGTTGCCCTTCCAGTTCTTGAGGTCGATCTCGCGGTGCGCGATGTTGACGTCGCCGCACAGCACATAGTCGCGACCTGCCTTCAGGCTGTGCAGGTGCGGGTAGATCAGGTCCAGGAAGCGGAACTTGGCCTGCTGGCGTTCCTCGCTCGAGGAGCCGCTCGGAAAGTAGCAGCTGATCAGGCTGCGCCTCTTGCCCAGCGCGTCGAAGCGCAGCTCGACGTAGCGGCCCTCGGCGTCGAACTCGGCTTCGCCCAGGCCGACGATCACGTCGCTGGGCTCGTGCCGGCTGTAGACGCCGACGCCAGAATAGCCCTTCTTCTCGGCGTAGTGGAAGTAGCCCTGCAGGCCGGCGAGCTGCTCGAAGCGGCCGGC
>CAZJQH010000110.1:0-6912 GCA_964547895.1 uncultured Chitinophaga sp.
TCAGTCGATGTAGCGCAGGCCCTTGGCCGCCAGCGGCTCGCGCATCTTGTAGAGGTCGAGGCCCAGCACGCCGCTGGCGAACTTCTCGCGCTTGGCGCCCTCGTTGGCCTCGCGCGCCTGGGCGGTCGCCAGCGTCTTCTCGGCCAGCGCGCGCGGCACGCAGACCACTCCGTCATCGTCAGCCACGATCACGTCGCCCGGATTCACGATCATGCCGGCGCAGACCACCGGGATGTTGACCGAGCCCAGTGTCTCCTTGACGCAGCCCTTGGCATGGATCGCCTTGCTCCAGACCGGGAAGTTCATCTGCTGCAGCGTCCTGATGTCGCGCACGCCGCCATCGATCACCAGCGCGCGGGCACCACGGGCCTGGAAGCTGGTCGCCAGCAGGTCGCCGAAGAAGCCGTCGCCGTTGTCCGTGGTGCAGGCCGCCACGACGATGTCGCCGGGCTGGATCTGCTCGGCCGCGACATGCAGCATCCAGTTGTCGCCCGGCTGCAGTAGCACGGTGACCGCGGTGCCGGACACCTGGGCGCCGGGGTAGATCGGACGCATATAAGGCTTCATCAGGCCGACGCGGCCCATGGCCTCGTGCACCGTGGCCGAGCCGAGCGCAGCCAGCGCGTCGGCAGTGGCGCGGTCAGCGCGCTGGATGTTGCGGTAGACGACTCCGAGTTCGTACATGATTAGAGGCCCTTCTGTTTCAATGCGGCGTCCAGGCGCGGGAACACGCGGCGCGCGTTGCCCTCGAACACCTTGAAGCGCTGCTCTTCGCTCAGGTTCGGGGTGGCCGCGACATAGCGCTTGGTGTCGTCGTAGTAATGACCGGTCTCGGGGTCGATGCCGCGCACGGCGCCGATCATCTCGGAGGCGAACAGGATGTTGTCGACCGGGATCACCTTGGTCAACAGGTCGATGCCCGGCTGGTGATAGACGCAGGTGTCGAAGAAGATGTTGCCCAGCAGATGCTCCTGCAGCAGCGGCTTCTTGAGTTCCTGCGCCAGGCCGCGGAAGCGGCCCCAGTGGTAGGGCACCGCGCCGCCGCCATGCGGGATCAGGAACTTCAGCGTCGGGAAATCCTTGAACAGGTCGCCCTGCAGGCATTGCATGAAGGCGGTGGTGTCGGCGTTCAGATAATGCGCGCCTGTGGTGTGGAAGCATGAATTGCAGCTGGTCGACACGTGGATCATCGCCGGGATGTCGTACTCGACCATCTTCTCGTAGATCGGGTACCAGTGGCGGTCGGTCAGCGGCGGGCTGGTCCAGTGGCCGCCCGACGGGTCCGGGTTGAGGTTCAGGCCGACGAAGCCGTAGTCCTTGACGCAGCGCTCCAGCTCGGCGATGCAGGTCCTGGGATCGACGCCGGGCGACTGCGGCAGCATGGCCGCGCCGATGAAGTTGTCGGGGAACAGCTGGCTGACGCGGTAGCAGAGCTCGTTGCAGATCGCGGCCCAGGTCGAGGAAGTCTCGAAGTCGCCGATGTGGTGGGCCATGAAGCTGGCGCGCGGGCTGAACACGGTCAGGTCGGAGCCGCGCTCCTTCATGAGCCTGAGCTGGTTGGTCTCGATCGACTCGCGCAGTTCGTCGTCGCTGATCTTCAGGCTCTTCGGATCGGGCTTCTGGCTCGGGTCCTTCAGGCTGGCGATCTGCAGGTCGCGCCAGGCGCCGAGTGCGGCCGGCGCGGTGGTGTAGTGGCCGTGCACGTCGATGATCAGCGGCTTCTTGCTCATGGGGGACTCCTCTTGTCTTGGGCTGGCTTTCGCAGCTGATTGTGCGCCGCCCTGCCCCCAGCGCTCAAGCGCAAAGAGCGCTAGCTGCTAGACAATTCTGCTATACCTTGTCGCACGATATCTAGAATACGGTCATGGACCTCAAGCAGCTGGAATACTTCGTCCGGGTCGCCGAGCTCGGCAGCTTCACGCGCGCGGCGCATGCGCTCGACATCGCGCAGCCGGCGCTGAGCCGCCAGGTGCGCCTGCTCGAGGTCGAGCTGCGCCAGAACCTGCTGCTGCGCAACGGCCGCGGCGCGACGCCGACCGAGGCCGGCCAGCTGCTGCTCGACCACGCGCGCGGCATCCTGCACCAGGTCGAGCGCGCGCGCGAGGACCTCGGGAGGGTGCGCGGGGCGCTCGCTGGCCGGGTCGCGATCGGCCTGCCGCCGACGCTGGCGCGCGTGCTGACGGTGCCGCTGACGCGCGCCTTCCGCCAGCAGCTGCCCGAGGCCCAGCTCTCGATCAGCGAGGGCCTGTCGTCCGGCATGCAGGAAGGGCTGATCCAGGGCCGGCTCGACCTCGCGCTGCTCTACGACGCGGCCGCCCTGCCCGAACTCGAGCTCCAGCCCCTGTTCGAGGAGGAACTGCTGCTGGTGCAGGCCAGGCCGCCGGGCCTGCAGGAAGACCCGCCGCCGCCACCGATCCCGCTACGCGAGATCGCCGCCCTGCCGCTGCTGATCCCGAGCCGACCCAACGCGATCCGCATGCATGTCGAGCGCGAGCTCGCCGGCCTCGGCCTGCGGCCCAGCATCGCGCTCGAGATCGACGGCGTGCCAGCCATCCTGGACCTGGTGGCCGAAGGCCTGGGCAGCGCGGTGCTGCCGCGCAACGCCGCGTCCAACACGGTGCGGCCCTCGGCCTACAGGCTGCGCGCGATCAGCGATCCGCCGCTGCGCCCGCGCGTCGACCTGGCCGCCAGCGCACAGCGCCCCGCTACCCTGACCCAGCAGGCCGCCGCCCGGCTGCTGGCCGAGCTGTGCGCGCGCCTGTTCAGGCCAGCCAGCCGACCTGCCTGAGCCACCAGAGCAGGCCACTGAGCGTGACGAACGAGGCAGCCGTGGTCGCCATCAAGGCGGCGGCACTGATGCCCTCGTGCCCGTGGCGCTGCGACAGGATGGTGTAGATGCCCATGATCGGCATGGCGGTGCTCAGCAGCACGGCAGTACGCAGCTCGGGATCGGCCACCGGCACCAGCCAGCTCAGCACGAGGAACATCAGCAACGGGTGCAGCACCAGCTTGCCCAGCGTGATCTGCAGCACCGCCGGCCCCATGCCGCGCAGCGACTGGCCGGCCAGGCTGCCGCCGATCACGAACAGCGACAGCGCCCCGCTGGCCTGGGCAAACAGGTTGACCGTGCGCGAGACCGCCAGCGGCGGCGTCCAGCCCAGCAGCGAGGCCAGCAGACCGGCGACGATGGCGATGATCATCGGATTGCGCAGCAGGCCCTTGAAGGTGCGCAGCAGGACCTGCCCCGCCCCGCCCTGGCCGCCGCCGTCGAGATCGGCCAGCGCCAGCAGCAGCGGGATCAGCAGCAGGTTCTCGACCACCATGTTGAGCGCCAGCCCGACGCCGGCCACCGAGCCACCCAGCGTGAGCAGCAGCACCGGGTAGCCGACGAAGCCACTGTTGGGGCAGGCCATTCCCATCGCGAACATGCTGGCGTAATGCAGCGGCTTGCGCCCTAGCCAGCGCGCGGCCAGCACCCCGCCGGCGATCATCAGCAGGCCGGTCAGCGCATAAGCTCCCAGGTAGGCGGGGTTGAGGATCTCTCCCAGGCTGCGCGAGGACAGTGCGTTGAACAGCAGGGCCGGCAGCGCCAGGTTGATCACGAACTTGCCAAACAGCCGCATGTCCGCCTTGGCAAACAGCCCGAGCCGGGTACAGACATAGCCGAGCAGCACGGCCAGGTAGATCGGGCCGGTGATGGACAGGATGGAAAGCATGGCGGCAATGCTAACCGAGCCCGGCTGGGGTTCGGGTTAACGATAGTTGCAAGCTCAACCTTTGGCCCTTATATTTGCGATCACAATCATTACACTCGTGACCACACTTTTGGCCCAGCCGGGCAGCCTTGCCCTTGATGCAGGACCGCCCCCTGGGCCACAGTCATGGCACGGGACCCAGTGCAACCATGGTATTCGAAGACAGTGACCGACCGCCGCCAGCCTTGCGGCGGCATTTCACCTACCGGCTCAATGTGCTGAGCCGGCTCAATGACCTGATGAGCCAGGAACTCTATCTGAAGGGTTGTGGCCTGAGCCTGCCCGAGACGCGCTGCGTGGCAGCGATCGGGTCGTTTCCGGAAAGCCTAACCGTCAATGACGTGTCGTTCGAGACCAACCTCGACAAGGCCCAGGTCAGCCGCTCGGTCAAGTCGCTGGTCGAGCGCGGCCTGGTCAGCAGGCGGCCCTGCCCGATCGATGGCCGTGCCGTGCTGCTGAGCCTGAGCGCCGCCGGCCAGGCCGTCTGGCAGCAGGTGATGCAGCTGATCGAGCAGCGCAATTACGACCTGATGGAATGCCTGAGCGAGGACGAGCGGACCTTGCTGCTCGACATGTGCGACCGCATGCTGGAGCAGGCCAAGCTCCAGTACCAGGCCTCGCGCGAATGCTGAACCGCCGCTTGTGAACTGACCAGAGACCAGGCCTTGAGCCTGGTTTTTCATTTTGGGCAGCAACATCCGGGAAACTACTAGTTGCGTGCGCACCCATTTATTTGTCATACTCCTGGCATCTGATCGCATCCACCATGTCCGCTGACACCCACACCCATCCATCGCAGCGCGGCCAGGCGCCGCACGACCCAGCCCGGCTCGACCGCACGCTGAGCTACCGGCTCCACCTGCTGCACAAGCTGACCGACCAGGACAGCCAGCACGCCTATCCGCGCGAGACAGGGCTGTCGCTCAGCGACGGCCGCTGCCTGGCCACGATCGGCACCTTCGAGCCGCTGTCGGTCAAGGACCTGGCACAGCGCGCCAACCTCGACAAGGGCCAGGCCAGCCGCGCCGCCCAGGCCCTGGTCGACCAGGGCCTGGTCAACAAGCAGAGCGACCGCCAGGATGCACGCGGCGTGGTGCTGACGCTGACCGAGCCCGGCCGCGCCGCCTTCGCGCGCACCATGGACCTGATCCAGCGCCGCAACCAGGCCATCTTCGGCTGCCTGGACGAGACCGAGCAGGCCACGCTCAGCGCCCTGCTCGACCGCCTGATCGCGCATTCCCGCGCAGCCTGAAAAACCGCAACAGAGGAGACCACCCATGCACCAACCCACGAGCACGCCACGGCCATCGATCTACTACCCCTACCAGGTCTTCGAGCCCTGGCTGGCCAGCCAGCACCCGGCCCAGCCCAGGCACCAGGTCACCATCGTCGGCTCGGGACCGGCCGGCATGGTGACGGCACTGGAACTGGCTCGCCATGGCGTGGCCAGCGTGGTGCTGAGCGCCGAGCTGCAGTTCTCGCAGGGCAGCCGCGCGATCTGCTTCACGCGCCGCTCGATGGAGATCCTGCAGCAGGTCGGCGTGGCCGACCGCATGACGGCCGGCGGCCTGCCCTGGCGCTTCGGCAACTCCTTCTACCGCAGCCAGCGCGTCTTCCGGATGGAGGCGCCGCACGACGCGGACGACCGCTTCTGGCCGATCATCAACGTGCAGCAGCAGTACATGGAGCAGTACCTGCATGAGGCCTGCCAGGCCAGTGAGCTGATCGACTTCCGCTGGGGCAACAAGGTGATCCAGGTCGAGCAGCAGGACGGCTACGCGCTAGCCACGGTGGACACGCCGGAGGGCGAATACCGGCTCGAGACCGACTGGCTGGTCGACGCCTCGGGCGGGCGCTCGGCCATCCGTTCCGCGATGAACCTGGAGATGGAGGGCGCCTCCTACGAAGGCTTCTTCGTGATCGCCGACATCAAGGTCGAGCTGCCGCTGCCAACCGAGCGGCTGGCCTTCTTCGACCCGGAATGGAACCCGGGCAACACCGTGCTGATGCACCGCGAGCCCAACGGCATCTGGCGCGTCGACTACCAGCTGCCCGAGGGCGAGACGCCCGAAGAGGCGCTGCGCCCCGAGTCGCTGAAGCGCCGCATCGACGCCCAGCTGGCCATGATCGGCCACCCCGGCATCGAGTGGGAGATGGACTGGAGCTCGGTCTATTCGGCCCGCACCCTGACGCTGCCCGACTATGTGCACGGCAGCGTGATCTTCACCGGCGACGCCGCCCACCTGCTGCCGATCTTCGGCGTGCGCGGCGCCAATACCGCCTTCCAGGACGCGCAGTCGCTCGGCTGGCAGCTGGCCCATGTGGTCAAGGGCCTGGGCAGCCGGCAGCTGCTGGCCAACTACAGCGCCGAGCGCGTCGGCGCGGCGCGCGAGATCATCGCCGAGTCGGGCAAGAGCGTGCGCTTCATGACGCCGCCGACGCCTGGCTTCAAGCTGCTGCGCAACGCGGTGCTGTCGCTGTCGCTGCAGCACGAGTTCGTGCGCCCGCTCTATCACTGGCGCACCTCGCGTCCGCACGAGTACACCCACTCGATGCTCAACAGCCGCGGCGACGACAACGCGCTGTTCAGCGCCGGCCCGGCCCATGGCGCGCCGCCGCAGAACATCCGGCTGGCGGCCGACGACTTCCTGCTCGACCACCTGGGCGGCGGCTTCGACCTGCTCTACTTCACCGAGGCCGATGCGATTCCGGCCACCCTGATGGAAGTGGTCGACGCGGCCCGCGCCAGGGGCATGGCGCTGCGCGTGACCGCGGTCGGCGCGACCCAGCCCGTTGCTGGCGCTGACCAGACCTTTGCGGACGCCGATGGCCATTTTCGCGCCCGCTACGGCGTGCGCGCCAGCGGCGCCGCCTACCTGCTGCGCCCCGACCAGCATGTCTGCGCGCGCTGGCTCACGCTCGACGCGGTGCGCCTGCAAGCCGCACTCAATACCGCCCTGCCCCAGTAAGAGGAAACCGGAATGAACACACCCAAGGCCCTGAGCATCGACGGACTCGAGACCGTCTACGACACCCTGGCCAGCGCCATCGACCAGGCCGGCCAGGACAAGACCGAGCTGTTCCTGGTCAAGCTCGCGCTGCTCAACGCCAACGCGCTCGGCGACGCCGCGCTGTTCCAGCAACAGGTGCAGGCGGC
>CAZJQH010000111.1:0-6872 GCA_964547895.1 uncultured Chitinophaga sp.
TCGGCAACATCTACGGCGCGGACGAGAAAGTCGACTTCGGCAATCTGCGCGCCTCCACCGGCCTGGGCATCAGCTGGATTTCGCCGATCGGTCCGCTTAGAATCGCCTATGCCCGTCCGGTGCGCAAGCAGGACGAGGACAAGACCCAGAGCATCCAATTCCAGATCGGAACCTCTTTCTGATGAAATCGTTCAAGCGTGTTTTCTCGCGCCAGGCCGTTGCAGCGCTGGCCCTTGGTTGTGCCACCCTGGTGTCGGCCGCCGACCTCAAGATCGGCTTCGTCAATACCGACCGGATCTTCAAGGAGGCTGCCACCGCCAAGGCTGCCCAGTCCAAGCTCGAGCAGGAGTTCTCGCGCCGCGAGCGCGAGGTCGAGACCCTCGGCAGCCAGCTCAAGAGCGCTTCCGAGAAGCTCGAGAAGGATGCCCCGACCCTGTCCGACAGCCAGCGCGGCGCCCGCCAGCGCCAGCTGGTCGAGCTCGACCGCGAGTTCCAGCGCAAGCGCCGCGAGTTCCAGGAGGACCTGGCGCAGCGCAAGAACGAGGAGCTCCAGCTGGTGCTCGAGCGCGCCAACCGCGTCATCCGCCAGGTGGCCGAGAACGAGAAATACGACCTGATCCTGCAGGAGGCGGTCTACATCGCCCCCAGGCATGACATCACCGACAAGGTGCTGAGCGGGTTGAACAGTGCCAAGTGATCCGGCTGGCCTGAGCTTCACGCTGGCCGAGATCTGCGCCGCCCTGGGCGGCGTTTTGCATGGTGCGCCCGATCTGCGCGTCACGCGGCTGGCCTCGATCGAGGCGGCCGATCCGGCTTCGCTGTCCTTCGTCGCGCAGGCCCGCTATGCCGCCCAGATCGCCAGCACCCGGGCCGGCGTGCTGATCGTGCCGCCCGCGCTGCTGGAGCAGGCCGTCGCGCGCGGCGCCTGCATCGAGACGCCCGACCCCTATCTCTATTTCGCCCGGCTCACCCAGTGGTGGAAGGCCAGGCGTGACGAGGCACAGGCGGCCGACGCAGGGCCAGCCGTCCACCCGAGCGCGGTGATCCATCCCTCGGCGCAACTGGGCGCAGACGTGAGCGTGGGCGCCTTCGCCGTGATCGAGGCTGGTGTCGTCGTCGCTGACGGCGCGCGCATCGGCGCCCATTGCGTGCTCGAGCGGCGCGCGCGCGTCGGCGCGCACACCCGGCTCGCGCCCCATGTCACGCTGGGCCACGACTGCAGCATCGGCGCCGACGGCATCGTGCATGCGGGCACCGTGATCGGCGCCGACGGCTTCGGTTTCGCACAGCACCAGGGCGAATGGATCAAGATCGAGCAGCTCGGCGCTGTGCGCATCGGCGACCGTGTCGAGATCGGCGCCAACTGCTGCATCGACCGCGGCGCGCTAGAGGACACGCTGATCGAGGACGGCGTCAAGCTCGACAACCTGATCCAGATCGGCCACAACGTGCAGGTCGGGCGCAATACCGCGATGGCCGGCTGCGTCGGCGTCGCCGGCAGCGCCAGGATCGGCGCCAACTGCACGGTCGGCGGCGGCGCCGTGGTGCTCGGACATCTCACGCTGGCGGATGGCGTGCACATCTCGGCTGCCTCGGTCGTGATGCGCTCGATCCACCAGCCCGGCCAGTACAGCGGCGTCTTCCCGATCGACGACAACCGCTCCTGGGAAAAGAACGCGGCCACGCTCAGGCAACTGCACCGCCTGCGCGACCGCATCAAAGCATTGGAACAAAAATCATGAAGATGGACATCAACAAGATCCTCAAGCAGTTGCCGCACCGCTACCCCTTCCTGCTCGTCGACCGCGTGCTCGAGGTGGAGAAGGGCAAGTCCATCAAGGCGCTCAAGAACGTCAGCGTCAACGAGCCGCAGTTCCCGGGCCATTTCCCGAACCGTCCGGTGTTCCCGGGCGTGCTGCAGCTCGAAGCGCTGGCCCAGGCGGCCGCGCTGCTGGCCTTCGAGACGCTCGAGACCTCGCCGTCCGACGACACCGTCTACTACTTCGCGGGCATCGACGGCGCGCGCTTCAAGCGTCCGGTCGAGCCGGGCGACCAGCTCATCCTCGAAGTCACGCTCGAGCGCATGCGCGCGGGCATGTTCAAGTTCAAGGGCGTGACCCGGGTCGACGGCGAAGTGGCCTGCGAGGCCGAGCTGATGTGCGCGATGCGCAAGGTCGACTGAGCCCGGGTGTCAAGCGTGAGCAATATCCACCCGACCGCCCTGGTTGACCCGAAGGCCGAGCTCGACAGCTCGGTCAGCGTCGGGCCCTATTCGGTGATCGGCCCGAACGTGAAGATCGGCGCCGGCAGCACGGTCGGTCCGCATTGCGTGATCGAGGGCCACACGACGATCGGGCGCGACAACCGTATCTTCCAGTTCGTCTCGCTGGGCGCGATCAACCAGGACAAGAAGTACGCCGGCGAGCCCTGCGAACTCGTCATCGGCGACCGCAACACCATCCGCGAGTTCAGCACCTACCACATCGGCACGGTGCAGGGCGGTGGCGTGACCCGTCTCGGCGACGACAACTGGATGATGGCCTACACCCATCTGGCGCATGACTGCCTGGTGGGCAACCACAACATCTTCGCCAACAACGCGCAGATCGCCGGTCATGTGGTGGTGGGCGACTGGGTGATCCTGGGTGCCTATACCTGCGTGCACCAGTTCGTGCGCATCGGCTCGCATGGCATGACCGGCATGGGCACGGTGCTGCTGGCCGACCAGCCGCCCTTCGTGATGAGCGAGGGCCATCCGGCCGCCGCGCGCTCGATGAACTTCGAGGGCCTGCGCCGGCGCGGCTTCAGTGCGTCACGCATCGCGGCCGTCAAGGCCATGCACAAGGCGCTCTACCGCGACAACCTGACGGTCGCCCAGGCCAGTGAGCGCATCGCCGAGCTGCCGCAGCGCCACGAGGGCTGCGAGGCCGACGTGCAGCTGATGCTGGGCTTCCTGGCCGGACTGACCGCGCAGCGCGGCATCGTGCGCTGATGGGCTCGGTAGCGACTGCAGCCAGCGTGGCGCTGGTGGCCGGCGAGGCGTCGGGCGATCTGCTCGCCGCCCGTTTGCTGCGCGGCCTGCGCCAGCGCTGGCCGCAGCTCAAGGCAGCCGGCATCGGCGGGCCGCAGCTGCAGGCCGAGGGCTTCGATGCCTGGTGGCCGAGCGAGAAGCTGGCCGTGCGCGGCTATGTCGAGGTGCTGCGGCACTACCGCGAGATCATCGGCATCCGGCGTCAGCTGAAAAGTAGGTTGCTGGCCGACAAGCCGAGCCTGTTCATCGGCGTCGACGCGCCCGACTTCAACCTCGACCTCGAAGGCGACCTGCGCGCCGCCGGCATCAGGACGGTGCATTTCGTCGCGCCCGCGGTCTGGGCCTGGCGAGCGGAACGGGTCGAGCAGATCCGCCGCTGCACCGACCATGTGCTGTGCATCTTCCCGTTCGAGCCCGAGCTGCTGGCGCGCCACGGCATCGCCGCTACCTATGTCGGCCATCCGCTGGCGCCCATGATCCCCATGGTGCCAGATCGGTCCAAGGCCAGGGAGGAGCTCGGCTTGCCATTCGATGCGTTCGTCGTTGCCTTGCTGCCGGGTAGCCGCCAGGCCGAGATCGAGCATCTGCTTCCTCGCTTCCTGCAGGCGGCCGTGCTGATGCGGCGCGAGCGGCCTGATTTGTGCTTCGTGCTGCCGGCGGTACCGGCGCTGCAGCAGCGCATCGGCGCGCTGGTCGCGGCTGCCGGCCTGCAGCAGGCGGTGCAGGTCCTGCGCGGCGGCTCGCACCAGGCGCTGGCGGCCTGCGACGTCACGCTGATCGCCAGCGGCACCGCGACGCTCGAGGCCGCGCTGTTCAAGCGTCCTATGGTGATCGCCTATCACATGAACTGGCTGTCCTGGAAGCTGCACCAGCGCAAGATGCTGCAGCCCTGGGTCGGCCTGCCCAACATCCTGGCGGGCGAGTTCCTGGTGCCCGAACTGCTGCAGGACGCCGCCACCCCGGCCGCGTTGGCCCGCGAGACGCTGGCCTGGCTGGCGACGGATGGCGCGACCCAGGCACGCCGCGACGCGCTGCGGCAGCGCTTTGCCCTCATGCACCAGGAACTCAGCCGTGACACCGTCAGGCTGGCCACCGATGCGATCGAGCAAGTCCTTGCCTCCTGAGCAGGCCGCCTTCGACTGGGAGACGCCGGCGCTGGTCGCCGGCGTCGACGAGGCTGGCCGCGGACCGCTGGCCGGTCCGGTGGTGGCCGCGGCCGTGATCCTCGACGACTGCCAGCCGATCGCCGGCCTGGCCGACTCGAAGAAGCTCAGCGCGGCCCGGCGCGAGGCGCTCTACGACGAGATCCGCGCCAAGGCGCTGTGCTGCTCGATCGCGCAGGCCAGCGTCGAGGAGATCGACCGGCTCAACATCCTGCAAGCCACGCTGCTGGCGATGCAGCGCGCCGTCGCCGGCCTGCGCCTGAAACCCGGCCTGGTGCTGGTCGACGGCAACCGGCTGCCGCTGCTCGAGATGCGCGCCGAGGCCATCGTCAAGGGCGATGCCAAGGTCGCGGCGATCTCGGCCGCCTCGATCCTGGCCAAGGTCACGCGCGACCGCGGGCTGCAACAGCTGGACCGGCAGTTCCCGCACTACGGCTTTGCCCGCCACAAGGGCTACGGCACGGCCGAGCATCTGCAGGCGCTGCGCCTGCACGGGCCCTGTCCGGAGCACCGGCGCAGCTTTGCCCCGGTGGCCGAGGCCGGGCGCTCACGGTTGCTCGACAACTCCTTTTCCGCCGCGCAGATCGCGGTGCCAGTCCCATGAGTTCGGAAATCATCAGCTCGCGCGACAACGCGCTGGTCAAGAAGCTGCGCGCGCTGGCGCAGGATGCGGCGGCCTACCGCAAGCTCGGCCAGGTCTGGCTCGAGGGCGATCACCTCTGTCGCGCCTTGCTCGCGCGCGGCCTGCAGCCGCAGGCGGTGGTGATGGCACAGTCGGCCCAGGTCCAGGTGGCGCAGTGGCAGCTCGACCCCTCGGTGCGGCGGGTGGTGCTGACTGACGGCCTGATGGCGCAGATCAGCTCGCTCGAGTCGCCGGCGGCGATGGGCTTCGTCCACGCACTGCCGGCTGACCAGGCGCTGCACCCAAACGCGCCCAGCGTCGTGCTGGACCGCCTGCAGGACCCGGGCAACGTCGGCTCCATCCTGCGCAGTGCCGCCGCGATGGGCTTTCGGCAGGTGCTCGCGCTCAAGGGCACGGCGGCGCTGTGGTCGCCCAAGGTGCTGCGCGCCGGCATGGGAGCGCATTTCGCGCTGCACCTGTGCGAGGGGCTGACCGAGTCCGACCTGGAGGCGCTGCGGGTGCCCCTGCTGGCGACCTGTCCGCACCAGGGCGAGTGGCTGCACCAGGCGGCTCTGCCCTGGCCCTGCGCCTGGCTGCTCGGCCACGAAGGGCAGGGCGTGAGCGACGCGCTGTTCGCGCGCGCCGACATGACGCTGCGCATCGTCCAGCCGGGCGGCGAGGAGTCGCTCAATGCTGCCGCGGCGGCGGCGATCTGCCTGCACGCGAGCGCGAGCCAGCTGCAGGCCTGAGCTGTCAGACAGCTGAAACCGTGATCTGCTAACCCTGCTGGACCAGACCCCGAAAAGTCTTGCCGCAGGGTATAATTTGCAGGTTTACCCTAACCTCGCGCACCTGTCGGCAGCCACTGCCGGCCACACCCGGAAAGACGTCGTTGCATTCCCGGGCACAGGTGCGTCCAAAATGGAGAATCCCGTGTTTACCGTCCCAGCCAAAGCCATCCTCGCGCTCGCAGACGGCACGGTCTTTATCGGCGCCTCGATCGGCGCCACCGGCCAGACCGTCGGTGAAGTGGTGTTCAACACCGCCATCACCGGCTATCAGGAAATCCTCACCGACCCCAGCTATCGCCAGCAGATCGTGACGCTCACGTATCCGCATATCGGCAACTATGGCGTCAACGAGGATGACGTGGAGGCTGATGCCGTCCACGCCGCCGGCCTGATCATCAAAGACCTGCCCCTGCTGTCGTCCAACTTCCGCCAGACCCTGACGCTGAGCGACTACCTCAAGCGCGAGAACACGGTCGCGATCGCTGGCATCGACACCCGCAAGCTGACCCGCATCCTGCGCGAGAAGGGCGCCCAGAACGGCGCCATCATCGGCCTGGAGGTCGGCGTCGCGGTGACGGACGAGCTCAAGGCCAAGGCGATTGCCGCAGCCCAGGCGGCCCCGAGCATGAAGGGCCAGGACCTGGCCCAGGTCGTGACCACCCAGCAGCCCTATGTCTGGACCCAGACCGAGTGGAAGCTGTTCCGCGAGGACGGCACCCCGGGCTATGGCGAGCAGACCGCACCCCGCTTCCATGTGGTGGCCTACGACTTCGGCGTCAAGAAGAACATCCTGCGCATGCTGGCCGAGCGCGGCTGCAAGGTCACGGTCGTGCCGGCCAGGACCCCGGCGGCCGAGGTGCTCAAGCACAATCCGGACGGCATCTTCCTGTCCAACGGACCTGGCGACCCGCAGCCCTGCGACTACGCCATCGCCGCCGCCCAGCAACTGATGGAGACCGGCATCCCGGTGTTCGGCATCTGCCTGGGCCACCAGATCATGGCGCTGGCATCCGGCGCCAAGACCTTCAAGATGGTCAACAGCCACCACGGCGCCAACCATCCGGTCAAGGACCTGGATTCGGGCCGCGTCAGCATCACGAGCCAGAACCACGGCTTCGCGGTCGAGATGGATTCGCTGCCGGCCAACCTGCGCCCGACCCATGTCAGCCTGTTCGATGGCACGCTGCAGGGCCTCGAGCGCACCGACAAGCCCGCGTTCTGCTTCCAGGGCCACCCGGAAGCCTCGCCCGGCCCGCACGACATCG
>CAZJQH010000112.1:0-1711 GCA_964547895.1 uncultured Chitinophaga sp.
TCTCCCACTGCGGGGTGTAGTCGGTTTCGCTGCGCCACTGGAAGTTGCGCACATTATTCAGGTGAACATGGTTGCCGTCGATCCTGGCCTCCAGCAACTGGGCGACATCGTCAGCCCATACACGCTGGTGTGACGGCTGCAGCGTCCCCCACCACATGAGCAGGGAGGCGGCTGCGATCACAAATGCGAATCCGGCGATGTTGCGATTGCGCCGCCCAAGCAAGCCCGCCCGCGACAAGACAACGGTCACACCCAACGTAGACCACATGGCAATGACGAACCATCGCACCACCGAAGGTCCCGGCATCTGATGCCACAGAGCCAGCGCACCCCACACAGTCAGCAGCAGTACCACAAAGCCGATCGCCAAGCCTGCAAGGGCGCGCAGGACTATGTGCATCACTCCGCTCATTGAGGCTGCAAAAGCTCAAGCAACAGTTGCCGGTGCGCATCCCGTAACTGCACCAGCGAGATGGAAGGACTCCCCTTGGACAGCATCGAGGAACTCAGCCACAGCACTGCGGGCGCGAGCGCCAACGGGAAGAAGTGTTCGGTCAAGACGCCTGGGCGAATGACGCCTCGGCGTATGTTGCGGTGGATGATGGTCTGCGCCCGCTCTTTCAGCCCGAGCGCAACTTCGTTGTGCCAACGCTGCACCAGCTCTGGAGTTCGGGCGCTTTCGGCCAGAAGCAGCCGGTAGATCGACATCGTGGCAGGGGAGCTGAAGGTCGCGTACAGGCGATCCAGGTAGACATCTACCAGCTCTGGCAACGTCAGATCCTCATCCGGGAGCCAGCCCTGGAAATCACAAATCTGCTTCGTCGTACGTTCGAGCAAGGCGTGAAAAATTTCTTCCTTGCTTTTGAAGTGGGCATAGATGCCAGCCTTGGACAAGCCCGCGCATTCCGCCAGGCGCTCCATCGACACTGCGTTGTATGTCCGATCCGCGAATTCGACCAGGGCCGCGTCGAGTATTTCCTCTTTCCTGGCGGCAGAGGACAGGTAGCGGCGCTTGTTGTCTGGCGCGTCATCTTTCTTGGGTGGCATTCAAAGGCTCTGTTCAAAGATCTGAGGGGTGTTCCCATGGGCCTGTCACCGGCTCTACCAAGAATCAGGGCCTTCCTTGAACCCAAGCCGGCAGCTCGAATTGACCTGCGTCAATGACCGACGAGCCCGCTGATTGCGGTTCTTGGATTGTAACGTATAATTGAAAGCAACCGTCCAGTCGTTTGTTTTCAGATTTCACAATGCAGATCAACACAGGGCGCGAGTGAACCCGGCACATCGGGTTACGACACAGGAAGAGCGCCCTATCAACCAGCCGGGGAACACGGGGATGCACATATCAACAAGGAGATGAAGTGGGCTTGACAGCACTTGCAAGCAAGAAAGTAGGGCCTGCGGACACCAGCCACGAACCCCGCATTGCGGGGGTGGCAGCCATTCCCTCCTCTGCGACCAGACCCTCTTCAGCCCGATACCTGTACGGAACGTGACCATGCTCCCAACTTCCCCGTTGTTTCCCGCGTTCAGATTGCGCGCTGCCTCGTTGGCCCTGAGCGCCGTCGTCTTGACCGGCTGCATGTCGCTCGCTCCGGCGCCAGACACCCCGCCATTGCCCGTGCCCGAAGCCTGGCCCGCGCATCTTGGATCAGGCACCGACGGCGCCCACGCGGGAGAGCTTGCCTGGCAGGCGTACTTCACCGACCCC
>CAZJQH010000112.1:1811-3651 GCA_964547895.1 uncultured Chitinophaga sp.
ATCGCCCAGGTGGCAGACGGCTATCTTGGCCTGCGCGAGATCGACGAACGCGTGGCGATCGCACGGCAAACCGTGACCACCCGCGAGGAGTCCTATCGCATTTTCCGGCGCCGCGTCGAAGTCGGCTCGACCTCGAAGCTGGATCTCACACAGGTCCAGACCCTGCTGAACCAAGCTCAGGCGCTGCTGACGCAGCTTGAGCAGGCTCGCACCACGCAACTGCACGCCCTGGCACTGCTGGTAGGCGCTGATCCCGGCCCGCTGCCCGCCAAGGCACCCTTCGATGAAACGACGGTTCTGGCTGAGCTGCGGGCCGGTCTGCCTTCGGAGCTGCTGGTCAGTCGCCCGGACATCATTTCCGCCGAACACCAATTGCGTGCCAGCAATGCCCACATCGGCGCGGCCCGCGCGGCGTTTTTGCCGCGCATTGCGCTGACCGGCAGCTTCGGCACGGCCAGCTCCGACTTGAATGGCTTGTTCGATTCCGGCAGTCGCGCCTGGACCTTCATGCCCACCCTGTCGCTGCCCATCTTCGATGGCGGGCGCCGCCGCGCCAATCTGGAGCTGAGCGAAGTGCGCCGCGACATCGCCGTCGCCGGATACGAAAAAACCATTCAAACGGCCTTCCGCGAGGTGGCCGATGCGCTGAGCGCAAAGCACTGGCTGGCTGAGCAGTTGACGATCCAGAGAGCCAACCTGGAAGCGCAAAGCGAACGCGCACGCCTGGCCAAGTTGCGCTACGACAACGGCTCGGCCGCCTTCTTGGAAGTGCTGGATGCCCAACGCGATCTGCTGGGAGCCCAGCAACAACTGGTACAGGCGCGCCGCGCGCTGCTGTCCAGCCAGGTGGCGCTGTATGCCGCGCTCGGCGGCGGCACCCTCGCCGCAGCCGGCGAGGCACAGGGTGCGGCCTCGACTCCCGCTTCCACCCCATCAACCCGTTAAGGCACGCCGAACCCATGACTGTCTCCCCCTCTCTCAAGAAAAAACTCCTGGTCGCTTTCGCTGCAGCGGTTGTTGCCGCGCTGGCCTGGTGGAGCTGGACGAGGTTTACCGACAGCGGCCCGGGCGAAGGATTCGTCAACGGCAATGGCCGCATCGAAGCCACCGAGATCGACGTGGCCACCAAACTTCCCGGCCGCATCGAAGACATCCTGGTGCGTGAAGGCGATTTCGTCACAGCCGGCCAGCCACTGGCCAAGATGCGGCTGGAAACGCTGGAAGCGCAGCGCGACGAGGCCCTGGCCATGCGTCAGCAGGCTGAGCATTCGGTGACCGCGGCGCAGGCACAGGTGGCGCTGCGTGAAGCCGACGTGACTGCCGCCTTGGCTCTGGTTGGTCAGCGCGAGTCGGAACTGGACGCCGCGCAACGGCGCCTGACACGCTCCAGCACGCTGTCGAGTGAGGGAGCCGCCTCGATCCAGGAACTGGACGATGACCGGGCGCGCGTACGGGGCGCCCAGGCGACCCTCGCGGCCAGCAAGGCACAGGCCGCCGCTGCCCGCGCCGCGGTCGAAGCCGCCAGGGCGCAGCTTGTCGGCGCGCAGTCCAGCGTGTCCGCCGCTACGGCCAGTATCAGCCGCATCGAAGCCGACATCCGCGACAGCGAACTGCGGTCTCCGCGCGACGGACGGGTTCAGGTGCGTGTCGCGCAACCCGGCGAGGTGCTTGGAGCGGGCGGACGTGTCTTGAACCTCCTTGATCTGTCGGACGTGTACATCACCTTCTTCCTGCCCGAAACCGTGGCCGGCCGCGTTGCGCTGGGCTCGGAGGTTCGCATCATTCTGGATGCCGCGCCCGAGTATGTGATTCCAGCCACCGTTTCCTTCGTCGCCAGCGC
>CAZJQH010000112.1:3751-5061 GCA_964547895.1 uncultured Chitinophaga sp.
CTGATCGGCCCCGACGGCGTGGGCAAATCCAGTCTGCTCTCATTGCTGGCGGGTGTGCGCATCATCCAGGAGGGCACGGTCGAGGTGCTGGGTGGCGACATGGCCAGCAAGGCCCATCGCAATAAAGTGTGCCCGCGCATCGCCTACATGCCGCAGGGACTGGGCAAAAACCTGTATCCGACGCTCTCGGTCGAGGAGAATCTGCAATTCTTCGCGCGCCTGTTCGGTCATGGCGCCGCAGAGCGCCGCCAGCGGATCGATGAGCTCACCCAGGCCACTGGCCTGTTCAAATTCCTGGAGCGCCCGGCAGGCAAGCTGTCCGGGGGCATGAAGCAAAAACTCGGCCTGTGCTGCGCGCTGATTCATGACCCGGATTTTCTGATTCTCGATGAGCCGACGACTGGCGTGGACCCGCTGGCGCGCGCGCAGTTCTGGGATCTGATCGACCGCATCCGCGCCGACCGCCCCGGCATGAGCGTGATCGTGGCTACCGCCTACATGGATGAGGCACAGCGCTTCGACTGGCTCGCCGCCATCGACGACGGCAAGGTCCTCGCCACCGGTACGCCGAAGGAATTGCTGGAGACAACAAACAGCCCGAACCTGGAAGAGGCATTCATCCGCCTGCTCCCGGAAGAGAAAAAGCGCGGACACCAAGCGGTAGTCATTCCCCCCTTGTCGGATGGCGGCGCGGACGATATCGCCATCGAGGCCGAGGGGCTGACCATGCGCTTTGGCGACTTCGTTGCCGTCGACAGCGTGTCCTTCCGCATCCGGCGCGGTGAAATCTTCGGCTTCCTCGGCTCCAACGGGTGCGGCAAGTCCACGACGATGAAGATGCTTACCGGCCTGTTGCCGGCGAGCGAGGGTCGGGCCTGGCTGTTCGGCCATGAAGTGAACCCGCATGATCTGGGCACCCGCCGCCGCGTCGGCTACATGTCGCAGGCATTCTCGCTCTACAGCGAAATCACGGTACGCCAGAACCTGGAGTTGCACGCCAAGCTGTTCAGCGTGCCCCCGAAGGACATTCCGGGCCGCGTCGAAGAGATGGTGGAGCGCTTCGGCCTGGTGGACGTCATCGACAGCCTGCCGGCCAGTCTGCCTCTGGGCATACGCCAGCGCCTGTCGCTGGCCGTTGCCATGGTGCACAAGCCAGAATTGCTGATTCTGGACGAACCGACCTCCGGCGTCGATCCGGTGGCACGCGACGCGTTCTGGCGGCTGCTCATCGAGCTGTCACGGCGCGACCGGGTGACGGTCTTCATTTCCACCCACTTCATGAACGAGGCCGAACGCTGCGACCGCATGTC
>CAZJQH010000112.1:5161-6867 GCA_964547895.1 uncultured Chitinophaga sp.
TCGACGGCGCCATGCCGCAACGCGCGGAAACCGTCCAGGGCTACGTTCAGGGCATGCACCAGCACTGGCTGCTGGTACAGGCCAGCGAACGCAGCGGTGCCAGCGCCGCAGGCAATGCGAGCGTCGAGACGCGCTTTCGCTACAACCCCGATGTCAAGAGCCTGCCGGCGATGGTGCCCGCCGTGATTCCCCTGTTGCTGCTCATGCTGCCGGCGATGCTGACCGCGCTGGCGGTGGTGCGCGAGAAAGAGACAGGCTCGATCACCAATCTGTACGTGACGCCGGTGACGCGCATCGAGTTCCTGCTTGGCAAGCAACTGCCCTATGTCGGCCTGGCCATGGTGAACTTCCTGCTGATGAGCCTGCTCGCGGTCACCGTCTTCGGTGTGCCGGTCAAGGGCAGCTTCTTCACCCTGTCGCTGGCCGCGCTGATCTTCTCCTTCGCCGCGACAGGCATGGGGCTGCTGGCCTCGGCCGTCACGCGCAGCCAGATCGCGGCCATGTTCTTCGCCATGATCGGCACCCTGATTCCGGCCACCCAGTTCGCCGGCCTGATCGATCCCGTGTCCTCGCTCGAAGGCTCCAGCAAGTTCATCGGCGAGATCTACCCCGCCACGCACATGATCTCCATCAGCCGTGGCGTGTTCAGCAAAGCGCTCGGCCTGGCCGACCTGACAGGGCCGTTGTGGTCGATGCTGCTGTCGGTTCCGGTGATTCTCGGTGCGGCCGTTTTGCTACTCAAGAAGCAGGAGCGCTGAGATGAGCGGAAGAAACGTTGCCAACATCTACGACCTCGGTGTCAAGGAGCTGTGGAGCCTTTGGCGTGATCCGATGATGCTCGTACTCATCGTCTATGTGTTCACCGCGTCGGTCTACACCAAGGCCACGTCCATGCCGGAGACGCTGCACAACGCGCCCATCGCCATCGTCGACGAGGATAATTCGGCGCTGTCCCAGCGGGTTGCCTCGGCCTTCTACCCCCCGCAGTTCACCCAGCCGGCCATGATCGACTATAGGGACGTGGACCCGGGCATGGACGCGGGGCTGTACACCTTCGCTCTGGTCATTCCGCCCAACTTCCAGCGCGACGTGCTGGCGGGGCGATCGCCTGCCGTGCAGCTCAATGTCGACGCCACCCGCATGAGCCAGGCCTTCACCGGCAGTGGCTATATACAGCAGATCTTCACCGGCGAAGTCAATGAGTTCGTCAAGCGTTACCGCGGCACCGACGCGCCACCCGTGGATCTGGCATTGCGCGCACGCTTCAACCCGGCACTGGACAAGGCCTGGTTCGGCTCGGTGGTGCAGATCATCAACCACATCACGCTGTTGTCCATCATCCTGACCGGCGCAGCGCTGATCCGGGAGCGCGAGCACGGCACCATCGAGCACCTGCTGGTGATGCCGGTTACACCCGCGCAGATCATGCTCTCCAAGGTCTGGTCGATGGCCCTGGTCGTGCTGATCGCCTCCTTCCTGTCCCTCAATCTCATGGTGCGCGGCGTCCTGGGCGTTCCAGTCGAGGGTTCCATTGCACTGTTCTTCGCTGGCGCGGCGCTCAGTCTGTTCGCCACCACGTCGATGGGCATCTTCCTCGCCACCCTGGCGCGCAACATGCCGCAGTTCGGTATGTTGATGATGCTGACCATCATGCCGCTGCAGATGCTCTCGGGTGGCACCACGCCACGCGAAAGCATGCCCGAGAT
>CAZJQH010000113.1:0-6830 GCA_964547895.1 uncultured Chitinophaga sp.
CCTCGGGCGAGCGCTACAACAAGGTGGTGGACATCTGGGGCAAGGCCGGTGACGACATCTCCAAGGTCATGATGGACAACCTGCGCAAGGAAAAGACCATCGACCGCTCGGGCAAGGAAGTCGACCAGGAATCGTTCAACTCGATCTACATGATGGCCGACTCGGGCGCGCGGGGTTCCGCCGCCCAGATCCGCCAGCTCTCCGGCATGCGCGGCCTGATGGCCAAGCCGGACGGCTCGATCATCGAGACCCCGATCACCGCGAACTTCCGCGAGGGTCTGAACGTGCTGCAGTACTTCATCTCGACCCACGGCGCGCGTAAGGGCCTGGCCGACACCGCGCTCAAGACCGCGAACTCGGGTTACCTGACCCGTCGTCTGGTCGACGTGACGCAGGACCTGGTCGTGACCGAGGTCGATTGCGGCACCGTCAATGGCACGTTGATGCGCGCCATCGTCGAGGGCGGCGAAGTGATCGAGTCGCTGCGCGAGCGTATCCTGGGCCGCACCACGGCCGAGGAAGTGCTGAACCCGGAGAACCAGCAGCTGCTGTTCCCGGCCGGCCAGATGCTGGACGAGGATGCGATCGACGTGATCGAGGCCGCCGGCGTCGATGAGGTGCGCGTGCGCACCGCGCTGACCTGCGAGACCCGCTTCGGCCTGTGCGCGCGCTGCTACGGCCGCGACCTCGGCCGCGGTGGCCTGGTCAACGTCGGCGAGGCGGTCGGCGTGATCGCCGCCCAGTCGATCGGCGAGCCGGGCACCCAGCTGACCATGCGTACCTTCCACATCGGTGGTGCGGCATCGCGTGCGGCAGTGGCTTCCAGCGTCGAGGCCAAGTCGAGCGGCAACATCGCGTTCAACGCGACGATGCGCTACGTGACCAACACCAAGGGCGAGCTGGTCGTGATCTCGCGTTCGGGCGAGATCATCATCCAGGACGACCTGGGCCGCGAGCGCGAGCGCCACAAGGTGCCGTACGGCGCCATCCTGACGATCAAGGCCGACCAGGCGATCAAGGCCGGCACCATCCTGGCCAACTGGGATCCGCTGACCCGCCCGATCATCACCGAATTCGCCGGTACGGTGAAGTTCGAGAACGTGGAAGAAGGCCTGACCGTCGCCAAGCAGGTCGACGACGTCACCGGCCTGTCCACCCTGGTGGTGATCGATCCGAAGCGCCGCGGCTCGGCCAAGGTCGTGCGTCCGCAGGTCAAGCTGATCGACGCCCAGGGCCATGAGGTCAAGATTCCGGGCACCGACCACTCGGTGACGATCGGCTTCCAGGTCGGCGCGCTGATCCAGGTCCGTGACGGCCAGGACGTGGGCCCCGGCGAGGTGCTGGCGCGCATTCCGGTCGAAGGCCAGAAGACCCGCGACATCACCGGCGGTCTGCCGCGCGTGGCCGAGCTGTTCGAAGCCCGTTCGCCGAAGGACAAGGGCGTGCTGGCCGAGCTGACCGGTACCGTCTCGTTCGGCAAGGAGACCAAGGGCAAGGTGCGCCTGCAGATCACCGATCCGGACGGCAAGGTCTGGGAAGAGCTGGTGCCGAAGGAAAAGAACATCCTGGTGCACGAAGGCCAGGTGGTCAACAAGGGCGAATCGATCGTCGACGGTCCGGCCGATCCGCAGGACATCCTGCGCCTGCTGGGCATCGAGGAACTGTCGCGCTACATCGTCGACGAGGTCCAGGACGTCTACCGACTCCAGGGCGTGAAGATCAACGACAAGCACATCGAAGTGATCGTGCGCCAGATGCTGCGTCGCGTCGTGGTCGAGAACCCGGGCGATTCCAGCTACATCGCGGGCGAGCAGGTCGAGCGTTCCGAGATCCTCAACACCAACGACGCGCTGCGCAGGGACGACAAGACCCCGGCGACCTACAGCAACGTGCTGCTGGGCATCACCAAGGCCTCGCTGTCGACCGACTCCTTCATCTCGGCGGCTTCCTTCCAGGAAACCACCCGCGTCCTGACCGAGGCCGCGATCATGGGCAAGCGCGACGAGCTGCGCGGCCTGAAGGAAAACGTCATCGTCGGTCGCCTGATCCCGGCCGGTACCGGCATGGCCTTCCACGACGCCCGTCGCGCCAAGGAGCGCATGGACGACGAGGAGCGCCGCGCCATCGCCGAGGCCGATGCCGCAGCCCTGGCGGCTGATCAGGACGAGGCCAGCGCCGACTGAGGCACTGAGCGCTGACAGGGGCAGGGCGCAAGCCCCGCCTTCGATCAGGAACCCGGCGGATGCAGGTCCGCCGGGTTTTTTGCGCCCGTTGCCGGCCGGGCAGCAGCCCAGCGCTTCGCCTATCGATGCGGCAAGCGAGAAAACCGCACAAGCGCTATATTGACAGCAGGCCAGCGTCTTGTGGCGTGCAGAGGGATCGGATCCATCTCATCGTCACGCCTCAGCCTGCGAAGGGGGATCGACATGATCGACTACAACGCCCAAGCCCGCAACGTCAACGCGCTCTACCTGAGCGTGCCCGATGCCGCCCAGCTGATCCTGGCCAAGGGCGTCAGGCAGTGCATCGCCGCCATCGCCGACAACCTGCGCGAGGACTTCATGCGCTGGGGCGACTTCGACAAGTCGGCCCGTGTCGCCAACCACAGCCGCGACGGCGTGATCGAGCTGATGCCGATCTCGGACGACAGCCTCTACAGCTTCAAGTATGTCAACGGCCACCCAAGGAATACCAGGTTCGGCCTGTCGACCGTGATGGCCTTCGGCGTGCTGTCGCATGTCGACACCGGCACCCCGCTGCTGCTGAGCGAGCTGACCCTGACCACCGCCATGCGCACCGCGGCCACCTCGGTCTTTGCCGCCCAGCTGCTGGCCCGTCCGGACAGCCGCGTGATGGCGCTGATCGGCAACGGCGCCCAGAGCGAGTTCCAGGCGCTGGCCTTCCAGCACCTGATGGGCATCGAGGAAGTGCGCCTGTTCGACGTCGATCCGGCCGCCTCGGCCAAGCTGGCCGACAACCTGCAGGACTCGGGCCTCAAGGTCGTCATCTGCAACAGCATTGCCGAGGCCGTCAAGGGCAGCGACATCGTCACCACCGTGACCGCCGACAAGAACTACGCCACCATCGTGACGCCCGAGATGATCGAGCCGGGCATGCACATCAACGCGGTCGGCGGCGACTGCCCGGGCAAGACCGAGCTGCACGCCGACATCCTGGACCAGGCCAGCGTGTTCGTCGAGTTCGCGCCGCAGTCGCGCATCGAGGGCGAGATCCAGCAGATGCCGGCCGACTTCGCCGTCACCGAGCTGTGGGAAGTGCTGCAGGGCCAAAAGGCCGGCCGCCGCGACGCCCAGGAAGTCACGGTGTTCGACTCGGTCGGCTTTGCGCTGGAGGACTATTCGGCGCTGCGCTTCATGTACCAGAGCGCGCTCGAGCTGGGCCTGGGCGAGCGCATCGCGCTGATCCCCGAGCTGGCCGACCCGAAGAACCTGTTCGGCGTGCTCCGATAATCCGCGCAGTCCAACTGAACTGAACAAAGGAGCTTCCATGGTCCAACGATTCGATGTCGGTGCCCGCCTGTCCGAGATGGCAGTCCACAATGGCGTCGCTTACCTGGCCGGCCAGGTGCCGGAAGACGCCAGCCAGGACATCCAGGGTCAGACCACCCAGGTGCTGGCGGCGATCGACGCGCTGCTGGCGCGCGCCGGCAGCGACAAGAGCCGCATCCTGATGGCGCAGATCTACCTGGCCGACCTGGCCGACTTCCCCGGCATGAACCAGGCCTGGGATGCCTGGGTCGCACCGGGCAACGCTCCGCCCCGCGCGACCGTGCAGGCGGCCCTGGCCGATCCCGGCTGGAAGATCGAGGTTGTCGTCACGGCGGCCTGCTGATGCAGCTTCCCAGGTCAGCCTGGCTTGGGGTCTTGGGGTCTTGGTCACCGACCGTTCCGCTTGCTCAGCCCAGGTGCAGCTGGGTCGAGTTCTTGACCTCTTCCATCACCGCGTAGGTGCGCGTCTCGCGCACGCCGGGCAGCTGCCACAGCACCGAGCCGGCAAAGGCGCGGTAGGCGTTCATGTCGGCGCTGCGCGTCTTGAGCAGGTAATCAAAGCCTCCGGCGACCATGTGGCATTCCATGATCTCCGGGTGTACCTGCACCGCCGCCTTGAACTGCTCGAACACATTGGGCGTGGTGCGATCCAGCAGCACCTCGACGAAGACCAGCATGCCGGCACCGAGCTTGAGCGGGTTGAGCCTGGCCTCGTAGCCCAGGATATAGCCCTCGCGCGTGAGGCGCTGCACCCGGGCCAGCACCGCGGCCGGTGACAGCAGCACCTGCTCGGCCAGCTTGAGGTTGCTGATGCGGCCATCCTGTTGTAGAACCTTCAGTATGCGCAGGTCGATGCGGTCGAGTTCGCCATGGTGTGTCGTCATGAACCAAATTTTATTTGGCGTCACGGCACAAATACCATGATTAATTTCTCGGTCAGCTCGGCATGATGGCGCCATTCACGAATTTTCGAGACAGCGACCATGAGCCCAGCCTTCACCCAGTTCGTCGACGGCCCCCTGCAGCGCGAGCCGCTGCGCGCCGCCATCACCGCCGCCTGGCGCAAGCCCGAGTCCGAGGCAGTCGCAGACCTGCTGGCACAGGCCCGCCTGCCCAGGGCGCAGGCCGATGCGGCGCAGGCGCTGGCCCAGCGCATCGCGCGCCAGTTGCGCGAGCGCAAGAGCGACGGTGGCCGTGCCGGCATCGTCCAGGGCCTGCTGCAGGAATATGCGCTGTCCTCGCAGGAGGGCGTGGCGCTGATGTGCCTGGCCGAGGCGCTGCTGCGCATCCCCGACAGCGCCACCCGCGACGCGCTGATCCGCGACAAGATCTCGCACGGCGACTGGTCGCCGCATCTGGGGCAGAGCCCCTCGCTGTTCGTCAACGCGGCGTCCTGGGGCCTGCTGCTGACCGGCAAGCTGGTCGCCACCCACAGCGAGCGCGGCCTGGGTGCCACCCTGGGCGGACTGATCCGCAAGGGCGGCGAGCCGCTGATCCGCAAGGGCGTCGACATGGCGATGCGCATGATGGGCCAGCAGTTCGTCACCGGCGAGACCATCGCGCTGGCGCTGGACCACGCACGCAGCCTGGAAGCCCAGGGCTTCCGCTATTCCTACGACATGCTCGGCGAGGCTGCGCTGACGGCCGAGGACGCCGAGCGCTACCTGGCTGCCTACGAGGCCGCCATCCATGCCATCGGCAAGGCCGCAGCCGGCAAGGGCGTCTATGACGGCGCGGGCATCTCGATCAAGCTGTCGGCGCTGCATCCGCGCTACAACCGCGCGCAATACAGCCGCGTGATGGCCGAGCTCTATCCGGTGCTGCTCAAGCTGACCTTGCTGGCCAAGGCTTACGACATCGGCCTCAACATCGACGCCGAGGAAACCGACCGGCTCGAACTCTCGCTCGACCTGCTGGAAAAGCTCTGCTTCGAGCCCGGGCTCAAGGGCTTCAAGGGCATCGGCTTCGTGATCCAGGCCTACCAGAAGCGCTGCCCCTTCGTGATCGATTACGTCATCGACCTGGCGCGCCGCAGCGGCCAGCGCCTGATGATCCGCCTGGTCAAGGGCGCCTACTGGGACAGCGAGGTCAAGCGCGCCCAGCTCGACGGCCAGTCCGACTACCCGGTCTACACCCGCAAGGCCTACACCGACGTTTCCTACCTGGCCTGTGCCGGCAAGCTGCTGGCCGCGCCCGACGCGGTCTACCCGCAGTTCGCGACCCACAACGCGCACAGCCTGGCTGCCATCTACCAGATGGCCGGCCCGGACCGCTACCACCCGGCGCAGTACGAATTCCAGTGCCTGCACGGCATGGGCGAGCCCCTGTACGAGCAAGTCGTCGGTGCGGTCGCCGATGGCAAGCTGGGGCGTCCCTGCCGCATCTACGCGCCGGTCGGCACCCACGAGACGCTGCTGGCCTACCTGGTGCGCCGCCTGCTCGAGAACGGCGCCAACACCTCGTTCGTGAACCGGATCGCCGACCCCAGCATCGCGATCGAGACCCTGGTCGAGGACCCGGTCGCCACCGTCGACCGCTGGGCAGCTGACGAGGGCTCAGTCGGCCTGCCGCACCCGGCCATCCCGCAGCCGCTGGCGCTCTATGGCCTGGTGCGCACGAACTCCGAAGGCCTGGACCTGTCGAACGAGACCACGCTGGTAGCGCTGAGCGACGCCGTGCGCAAGACCTGCCAGCAGTCCTGGGACGTGACGCCGCTGCTGGCCTTCGATTCGGCCGCGAACGGTCCGGTCGAGCCGGTGCTCAACCCCGCCAATCACTCCGACCAGGTCGGTAGCGTGCGCTCGGCCACGCCCGATGAGGTCGACGCTGCCGTAGGCCATGCCCTGGCGGCTTTCCCGGGCTGGGCCGCGACCGCGCCGGCCGATCGGGCCGCCTTGCTCGAGCGCGCCGCCGACCTGATGCAGGCCGAGCTCCAGCCGCTGATCGGCCTGCTGATCCGCGAGGCCGGCAAGACCGCCGCCAACGCGATCGCCGAGGTGCGCGAGGCGATCGACTTCCTGCGCTACTACGCGGCCCAGGTGCGCGCCGACTTCAGCAACGACAGTCATGTTCCGCTCGGCCCGGTGGTCTGCATCAGCCCCTGGAACTTCCCGCTCGCCATCTTCACCGGCCAGGTCGCGGCTGCGCTGGCGGCCGGCAACACCGTGCTGGCCAAGCCGGCCGAGCAGACCCCGATCGTTGCCCAGTACGCGGTCAGGCTGCTGTGGCAGGCTGGCGTGCCGCGCGCCGCGGTCCAGCTCATCACCGGTCCCGGCTCGCGCGTCGGCGCCCAGCTGGTGGCTGACCCGCGCGTCCAGGGCG
>CAZJQH010000114.1:0-6823 GCA_964547895.1 uncultured Chitinophaga sp.
CGAGGTCGAGCTTGCCAGCCGCAGCGGCCTGGGCTGGCGCGGCAAGCACACCCTGGTGGTCAGCCGCGACGCCGGCTCCATGTTCTTCCTGGGCGAGATCTATGTCGATCTCGCGCTGCCCGCGACAGACCCCGCCAGCGCCCACTGCGGCCAGTGCAGCGCCTGCCTGTCCGCCTGCCCGACCCAGGCCATCGTCGCGCCCTACCGGCTCGATGCGCGCCGCTGCATCTCCTACCTCACCATCGAGCACGCCGGCCCGATCCCGCTGGAACTGCGCCCGCTGCTGGGCAATCGCATCTACGGCTGCGACGACTGCCTGCTGGCCTGCCCCTGGAACAAGTTCGCCCAGCGCAGCAGCCTGCCCGACTTCGATGCGCGCGCGGGCCTCAGCGGCGCCAGCCTGGCCACCCTGTTCGGCTGGAGCGAGGACGAATTCCTGCGCCGTACCGAAGGCAGCCCGATCCGCCGCATCGGCCATGAGCGCTGGCTGCGCAACATCGCGGTCGGCCTGGGCAATGCGCTGCGCGCGGCCGGGCCAGATCAAGCCCCCGAAATACGCCTGGCGCTGCAGGCCAGGGCAGGGCACCCGAGCGAGCTGGTGCGCGAGCATGTCGAGTGGGCGCTGGCGCAGGGCAAGGCGCTTGATGAGGGCAGTCAGGGCAGCTGGCTCACAGCTTCGCCAGCAGGCCCAGCGCCAACGGCAGGCTGAGCATGCCCAGCAGCGTCGAAGCCGTCACCAGCCCCGCCACATAAGCGCCGTTGTAACCCATGCGCGCGGCCAGCACATAGCAGCTGGTGGCGGTGGGCACGGCCGCAAACATCAGCAGCACCTGGGTCGCCAGCGCATCAAGCTGCCACAGGCGCGCCATCAGCAGGGCCAGCAGCGGCAGGCCCAGGTGCTTGAGCGTCAGCAGCGCCGCGCTCAGGGTCTTGTCGGTGCGCATCGCGCCCAGTTGCATGCCGGCCCCGGCCGCCATCAAGCCCAGGGCCAGCGCGCCATTGCCGATCCGGGTCAGGGTCGGCACCAGCAGCTCCGGCAGCGACAGCCCGGCCAGATTCGCCAGCAGCCCGCTGGCGGTGGCCAGGATCAGCGGATTGCGCGCGAGCTCGTGCAGCAGCCGCCCGCCCGCATGGCGCGCCATCGGCAGCACCGCCCCAATATTGAACACCGGCACCAGCAGCCCGATCAGCAAGGCCAGCAGCGGCAGGCCCTGGGGCCCGGCCACCTTCTCGATCAGCGCCAGTGCGATGAAGGAATTGAAGCGGAAACCCACCTGCGCGCCGGCCGCGTGCATGCGCCGATCAATCTGGCGGCCCAGCAGCGGCCACAAAGGCAGCGAATACGCCAGCAAGATGCCAGCCGCCGCCATGCACAGGCCGGCCGCCATCAAGGGCCGCGCCGCCTGCCAGTCGAGCGGGTTCTTCACGATCGAATGGAACAGCAGCACCGGAAACAGGAAGTAGTAGACCAGGCGGTCCACCTGTTCCCAGACACGGCGGTCGAGCGCACTGTGGCGGCACAGCAGGTAACCGCACAGGATGAGCGAAAAATCGGGCAGCAGCAACTGAAAGAAGTTCACCGCGACAGCATAAGGCCAGCAAGTCGTGCAATAGTGCGAACCGTGTCACAATCCGACCTCTATTCCTATCAGAGCCCCACTACCGGGCCGTTATTTATGAAAATGAAATTCCACCTCGGCAAGCGCAACTCGCCGCGACATTTCCATTCCCCGCAGCACGGCAACGGCCCGCTCCAGGCCATCGCCCTGGTCGACGAGCGCTTCCTCAAGTGGCTGGCTGGCCAGCATGCCAGCGCCCCGCTGCAGCTGCAGCGCCGCAACCTGGTGCCGGTGCTGGCCGACCTGCTGCGCCAAAGCACCCCCGAGGCGCAACTGCAGCGCGCCTACGTCTATTCCGACCAGCAGACCCCCGAGCTCATCGATGACATCGTGCTGCGCAGCGTCGCCCAGCACAGCGTCGACGGCGGACTCGGCCTGGTGCGCGCGCTCGGCTACGAGCTCAACCAGATCGCCCAGCATGGCGGCAACAGCCTGGTGCTGATCGTCAGCGACGACGAGCGCCTCATCCCCTACATCGACGAAGCCCAGTGGCGCGGCCTCAAGGTCGCGCTGGTCTGCGACGAAGCCAGCCTCGACATCAACCGCCTGATGAAGGAAGACCCGAGCTGGGCCCGGCTGCTGCTGCAAGCCGACCGCCGCCTGGCACTCGGCGTCAAGGCCTGGGATGCCCTCAGCAACCCCGACTTCGTCATGTCCTTCGGCCGCCCGTACCCGTCGCCCTCGCTGCCGTCCCAGGCCGAGCGCGAAGGCGAAGCCGTCGACAGCCAGGGCCAGTTCAGCACCGCAGCCCCCTCCGACGAATGGCTGGAGCAAGTCAGGCAGGTCATCGTCGCCTGGTGGTCGGAGGAAACCCCGCACGCCCGCCTCGACCTCTACGACGAGATGCACAACAGCCAGGGCGTCCCGCCCGAGACCGACCGCCACCTGCTGCTGCGCGTGCGCCGCGAACTGGCCCGCACCCTCAGCTTCCAGGAAAAGAAGGCCATGCGCGAGCTGATCCGCGCCACCGTGCTGGCGCAACCGCCCGCCGAGCAGGAAGCGGCCCCCGCCGAGTCCTGATCAAACCGCTGCGCTGCCCATGAACGACTGGAACCCCGGCGGTCATGAGCTCGCGGCCTGGTTCGCCACGCCGCCCGGCCGCTACCTGCTCGACTGGGAGCGCGAACAGTTCGATCGCGCGGTCGCCGACCGCTTCGGCTACCACGCGCTGCAGCTCGGCCTGCCCGAGCTCGACACCCTGCGCCACAACCGCATGCCGCACCGCTGGCTGGCGCTGCCCGAATCCGCCGATGCCGCTGCTGCCACTACTGCCTTGCCACCGCCCGGCGTCGCGCTCGTCACCCATGCCGCCGCGCTGCCTTTCCCCGAGGCCAGCCTCGACCTGATCGTGCTGCCGCACACGCTCGAATTCAGCGCCGACCCCCACGCCGTGCTGCGCGAGGTCGAACGCGTGCTGGTGCCCGAAGGCCGGGTCGTCATCTCGGGCCTGCACCCCTACAGCCTGTGGGGCCTGCGCCAGTGGCGGGCCCGCTGGGCCGGCCGGGTCGGCTGCCAGGGCGAGATCGCCCAGCCCTTCCTGCCCGAATCCGGCGACTTCATCGCCCCCTGGCGCGTGCGCGACTGGCTGCGGCTGCTCAGCTTCGAGACCGAACAGCAGGCCCAGGGCTGCTGGCGTCCGGCCGTGCGCACCGATCGCTGGCTGCAGCGCTGGTCCTGGCTCGACCGTTGCGGCGGACGCGGCTGGCCACTGCCCGGCGCAGTCTACTTCCTGGTCGCCGTCAAGCGCGTGCGCGGCATGCACCTGCTCGGGCCGGCCTGGAAGCCGCGCCGCTCCCTCTTCAAGCCGGTCGCGGTCGCCCAAAGACACCCCCTCTCCAAGAACCGATGAATCCTGTCACCATCTACACTGACGGCGCCTGCAAGGGCAACCCCGGCCCCGGCGGCTGGGGCGTGCTGCTGCGCTCCGGCGCCGCCGAAAAAGAACTCTGGGGCGGCGAGCGCGACACCACCAACAACCGCATGGAGCTCACCGCCGTCATCCAGGGCCTGACCGCGCTCAAGCGCCCCTGCCGCGTCAGCCTCTACCTCGACAGCCAGTACGTGCGCAAGGGCATCACCGAATGGATGCCGGGCTGGAAGGCGCGCGGCTGGAAGACCGCCGCCAAGGAACCGGTCAAGAACCAGGACCTCTGGCAGCAGCTCGACGACCTGGTGCAGGGCCGTGGCCACCAGATCGAATGGCACTGGGTGCGCGGCCATGCCGGCGACCCCGGCAACGAACGCGCCGACGCGCTGGCCAACCGGGGAGTGCCCACCTGAACCTCAGCCGCAGCGCTCCAGCGATCACATCAGCGGTGGCTCACAAGCGGAAAGGCCTCAGGGTGTCGGATGGACTCTACCGATAGGTCAATGTCAAGGTCTGGCCAGTAAAGATGATCAGGGCCTGGCGCTTCCACATGAGCGATCTGGTCGATCGTTGCCTGGCGAAACCAGGGAAACTGCGCAAAGGGGAGGAACAGCTCTTCGTCGTCTCGTAGCAACCACAGGCCATGCCGGGAAACGTTGGTGACCTCAGGCGCCGAAATGAGTGAACCAGGCATGAGTGATCTCCTTAAGGTGGGATTCGATGAGCTCGTGCGCTTCTCGAAGCTGCCTCTGGTCTAGTCCGGCCGAGGTAGCCAGATACACAGTCGGTGTCAGCCAAAACTTCGCCTCGCCATCAGGGTGCGAGACATGGACATGGATGCGCGGTTCTTCGCGAGAAAAGAAGAAAAAGCGAAAACGCCCTTCACGAAACACGGTGGGTGCCATGGATTGAATTTACACCAAGTGGGCAACCCATGCCGCGCTCACGCCCGCCCGTACCTATCCTGAAAGCGCACGCTGCGCCCCCGCCACCAGCGCCAGACAGACCACGGCTGCGCCATAAGCCTGCAGGCAATAGCGCAGATTGTTGCGTGACAGCACACCTGCCGCAATGCCGTAACGTCCCTGCATCGCCAGGTTGATGGCCGACATCGGCCCCGCTGCCAGGCCGATCGACCAGGACATCACGAACACCAGCGCCAACAGCAAGGGATCAGGCTGCAAGGGCGCCAGCCAGCTGCCCACCAGCGTGATCGATATCACCGTGTGAATCCCGATGACGGCCAGGGCAATCATGGCCGCCAGCACGCCAGCCGCCTCAATCACCCCGAAGTGAGCGAACGGCACCCAGGCATTTCCCGTTCCAATCAGCGACGTCAGACCACTGGCCAGCGTCCCGGCCGACAGAAACAGCACCACCTCGCCCGCCATATTCGGCAAGCGACGCTCGGCATGCGCCACGACAGACCGGCTGGCCGACACCACACCCTGGCGCAACACCGTCATGCCACACACCACCAGCAGCGCCGCCAGGCTGACAATCGACAGCGCCGTCCAGCGCGGGAACAGCCAATGCCCGGCCGCCACCAAGGCCGCCAGCAAGCCCGGCACCCACAAAGACGCAGGCTGCAGCGGATAACCCACGAACCTCGCCACCTCATCGCCAGCCTGGCGCATGATGTCCCGTCCGCCCAGGGCCAGCAGCACGGTAGCGAAGGCCCCGCCCACCCAGGCCAGGTGCAAGGGATTGGCCCCAGGCGCATAGGTCAGCGCAATCGCCGTGGCGGCGAAGAACGGCGACCACATCGCCGCCGCCAGAAAGGCACGGGTCAGGGCTGCGGCCTGCTCCCGGGTCGGCTTGCCGTGCGGGCCGATCCGTTCCGCCATCATGAAAACGGCCGACAGGTTGATCACCGAGCCCAGCAGGTGCACGCCCAGCATGGTCTGCCACAAGGCACGCTGGCCGCGTGGCAAGTCACTGCTGGCACCGGCTGGCGGTGCCAGCAACTGCAGGAAGCTCACTGCGGCCAGCATACCCAGCAAGGCCGAGTTCTGCGTCAGCAGATGACTCCAGCGCGGCTGACCTCCCAGCACGACGGTAGCGGCAAAGGCGAGCAGGCCGATGCCCGCGAGCCAGAGTGCCTGCCGCCTCTGCCCAGGTGACAGCTGCGGCCACAGCAAAGCCCCAGCCAGCCAGGCCGCTAGCCCGGCAGGCCAGGCCGGCAAGCCAGTCCCGGTCCCAGCCAGCGCAGCCGTCAAAGCCATCACGGTCAGACAAAACGCGGCCCAGGCACGACGATTCGGGAAGCGGGGCAGGGCGGGGCTCATGCCGGGATTCTAGGTAGCTTCGCTGGTCAGCTGCACGCCGTGCGCAGCGTCTGCTGGGCGATCGCGGCGTTCTCGGCGCACAGGCGCCTGAAGTCCCGGCTGATGCGCGGGTCCTCGGCGCAACGCTGCCAGTAAGCCACGGCCGCCTGCCCGGCCTGTCGCCAGGCCTCGGCTTCGGGGGGCAGCGGCAATTCCGGCTGATAGCGCCTGTGCGGCAATTCACCGCCGCGCATCGGCGCATAGCCCATCGGCAGCATGTCGTAGACAGGTGCCAACTGCAAGCCAGGCCGAAACGCCAGATTGCCCTCGTGCATGTCGGTGTTGGCAATCCACTTGCCAAACCACCAGATCCGGTCAATCCGTTGCACCTCATCAGCTGCCAGCCAGCGCCTGGCTTGCAGTGCCCTGGCGCAGCGCGGCCACCCGCCGGGTCCGAGCCCGATCAAGGCAGCGTTCAGGCTCACCAGCGTGCAGACGCCGGAGCGACCGAACTCACCATGGCGGTCAAAGCGCCGCACCTCCAGGAAGGTACGGCCCGCCTGTTGCACGATGCTGCTCTGCGCCGCCTCGCAGTCCAGCGCTTCGGCGACCGTCAGCAATGCCAGATGCTCACAGACCAGCAGATCGGACCAGCGCGCTACCTTGCGGCCAGGTCAGGTCCAGCCATGCCTGCTGGTGGGCATGACCCTGCACATCAATCCGGTAGAGGGGGATCGGCTCAGTCGACCCACGCAACGATTTTCGCAACGAATACCGGATGCGTCTTGAGCCACCGCGCACCACCACCTGCGTGGACACTGCCTGCATCGCCCGCGCCAGCGTGGAGCGGTTGATACCCCCGAGCAGGCGGCACAACTCCGCACTGCCTGCCTGTGGCTGAGTGCGCAGTGCACGCAGCAGATCATCGGGCGTGATTTTCGACATGCAGGGAGTTTAACCCTGCAACGAAAAATGCAACGAATCGATCAGCAGGTTGCTTCCACCTCAAAACCCACCACGCTGCGCTGCTCGCGGCTGAACTCCACGCCGATCAGATGGATCGGTTCGCC
>CAZJQH010000115.1:0-6807 GCA_964547895.1 uncultured Chitinophaga sp.
GACGTCAACAACCTGATGCAGGCGCTCAAGCTCTACAAGCTCGACAACCAGCGCTTCCCGAGCAGCGAGCAGGGCCTGCAGGCGCTGGTCAGCAAGCCGGCCAGCGCGCCGGTGCCGGGCAACTGGCGCCCCTACCTCGACAAGCTGCCCAACGATCCCTGGGGCAATCCCTACCAGTACCTGAACCCCGGCCTGCAGGGCCAGGTCGACGTGCTGTCGCTGGGCGCCGATGGCCAGCCCGGCGGCGAGGGCCGCGACGCCGACATCGGCAGCTGGCAGTAAAGGGCGGCCGCCGATGCCGTCTTGCCAGCGCGGCTTCACGCTGCTCGAGCTGCTGGTCGTGCTGGCCATCATCGGGCTGGCGACGGCCGGTGTCAGCCTGTCGCTGCCCGACGCCAACCCCCTCGAGCGCGATGCACAGCGGCTGGCGGCGCTGCTCGAATCAGCGCGGGCGCAGGCACGCGCCACCGCCATGCCGCTGCAATGGCGCGCCACCGCGGATGGCTTCGAGTTCAGCGGCAACGGTGCGGCAGCCAGGGCTGACGATGCGCTGGCGGCGCGCGAATGGCTGACGCCAGGGCTGCGGGCGCAGATCGAGCGCCCGACAGGAGCGACCGCGCTGCAGCTCGGCCCTGAGCCTGTGATTGCGGCCCAGACCCTGGTGCTGCGCCTGGATGGACGCGAGCTGCGACTGGCAACCGACGGCTTCGCACCTTTTGGCGTGCAGGCCGGCGCGCCGGCATCGCCCTGATCGCATGGGCAAGATCAAGCAGCGCCCGCGCGGCTTCACGCTGGTCGAGATCCTGGTCGCGCTGGCCATCGTGGCGGTGGCACTGGCCGCCGGCCTGCAGGCGACCGGCGCGCTCACCCGGCAGGCCGAGCGCCAGCCGCAGCAATGGCTGGCCCAGCTCTGCGCCGAGAACGAGCTGGTCCGGCTGCGCCTGCAAGGCCAGCTGCCCCCGGTCGGCGAGGCCAGCAGCAGCTGCGAGCAGGCTGGCCGGACGCTGACGGTCAGGCTGGACGTGCAGCCCACGCCCAATCCGAGCTTCCGGCGGGTCGAGGTCTCGGTCGACAACCCGGATCCGGCGGCGGTGGGTGGCCGTCTGCTGCAGCTTTCCACCATCATGGGGCGCTACTGATGCGAACCAGGCTGCGCCAACTACCCAGTCAGGTCCGGGGCCTGACCCTGATCGAACTGCTGGTGGCGCTCGCGCTGCTCTCAGTGCTCGCGCTGCTGAGCTGGCGCACGCTCGACGGGATGACGCGCGCGCAGGCCGTCACCCAGGAACATGCCGACCGCTGGCGCAACTGGCAGACCGCGCTGGCGCAATGGGATGCCGACCTCGACGCCGCGATCGACACCGACCGGGTGCCGCCGCTGGACTTCGACGGCCGCGCGCTGCGCCTGACGCGCAGCGACCCCGATCAGACCGGCAGGCTGCGCGTGGTGGGCTGGAGCCTGCAGCCCGATCCGGCCTCGGGCCAGCTACGCTGGGCGCGCTGGACCTCGCCCGCGCTGCTGAGCCAGGGCGAGCTCGAGCAGGCCTGGCAGCAGGCTGCACAATGGGCCCGCAACCCGGGCGCCCAGGACCGGCTGCAGCAGGCACTGCTGATCCCGGTGGCCGACTGGCAGCTGTTCTACCACCGGGGCGGCGCCTGGACCAACCCGCAATCGGCGGCAGACGAGGACAATGAGCAAGCGCAGACGTCGCAGGTCACCCTGCCCGACGGCGTGCGCCTGCTGCTGACCTTGCCTGACGGCGGCAGCCCGAGTGGCCAGCTGCTGCGGGACTGGGTGCGCCCAACCCTGGGGGGCGAGCGATCATGAGGCGCGCCCTTGCCCGCCAGCGCGGTGCCGCCCTGCTGCTGGCCATGCTGACGGTGGCGCTGGTCGCCAGCGTGAGCGCGGCCGCCTACTGGCAGCAGTGGCGCAGCCTGCAGCTGGAACAGACCGCCCGCCAGCGCGTCCAGTCGATCTGGCTGCTGACCGGCGCGCTCGACTGGGCCCGGCTGATCCTGCGCGAGGACGCGCGCGCCAGCAGCAACGTCGACCACCTGGCCGAACCCTGGGCGGTGCCGCTGCAGGAGACCAGGCTGTCGAGCTTCCTGGCCGGCCGCGAGGCCAGCGTCGACGACATCGCAGCCGACGCCCGGCTGTCGGGCCATATCGTCGACGAGCAGGGCAAGCTCAACTTCCGCAACCTGATCGAGACGAGCGGCGAGCGGGTCGAGATCGACGCGCTGGAGCGGGCTGGCTTCGGACGCCTGTTCGCTGCCCTGGGCCTGCCGCCGGCCGAGCTGGTCCAGCTGCAGCAAGGCCTGCTGGCGGCCTACCAGCCAAAGCCGACGCCCGGTGCACCACTGCGACCGCTGCGCTTCGAGCAGCTCGGCGCACTGGGCCTGAGCCCGGCCAGCCTGGCCCGGCTGGCCAGGCACGCGACCTGGCTGCCCGAGCCGACCCTGCTCAACCTCAACACCGCCAGCGCACTGGCCCTGCATGCCAGCCTGCCCGGACTGGATCTGGCCCAGGCGCAATCGCTGGTGGCGCAGCGCGAGCGCCGCCATTTCAGCGCGATCGACGAGTTGCGCGAACTCGCCCCGGAAGCCGGCCGGCACCTGAACGCCCAGCGCCACGGTGTCACGAGCCGCTACTTCCGCGTCCATGGCCGGCTGCAGCTCGACGATCTGCTGCTGGAGCAGGTCGCGCTGGTGGTGCGCAACGGCATCCGGGTCAGGGTGGTGTGGCGCCAGCATGGCGGCCTGCAGCGCCAGGACGCGGTCCTACAATGAAAGCCCCTTCCAGGCGCTGTCCCCTCATGAGCCTTCAATATCGTCCATCCTGGAACCCGATGTGCTGCTGCTGACCCCTGCTGAAACCGCTCCCGCCGACTCCACGCCCGCCTCGTCCTGGCACTGGACCAGATCGGCCGACGGGCAAGTCCTGTCGGGCCAGGGCCTGGCCACGCTGGCCGAACTGCCGCAGGATGCCGAATGCGTGCTGGTCGTGCCGGCCTGCCAGCTGTCCTGGCACCGCGTCAGCCTGCCCAAGATCGCGCCGGCCCGGCTGCGCGCCGCGCTCGAAGGGCTGCTCGAGGAGCATCTGCTCGACGACCCGGTCCAGCTGCATTTCGCGCTCGAACCCGGCTTCAAGCCCGGCCAGGCCACCAATAGCTGGGTCGCCACCTGCCGCCGTGACTGGCTGCAGGCCCATTTGCAGGCACTCGAGCAGGCCGGACGCCCGGCGAGCCGCATCGTGCCGGCGGCCTGTCCGCAGCCAGCGGCGCGGCTCTGGCTGCAGGAGGAAGGCGGACAAGGCTGGGGCGTTGCTGCCGGCCCGGACGGCGTGCTGGCCCTGCCGCTGAGCAGCCGAAGCGAGCAGGATGCCGCGGCCTTGCCGACCGCCCTCAGATCCTGGCTGACGGCACGCCTGCCGGACGATGCCGCCATCGAGCTCGGCGCCGACGCCTCTCATCTGGCGCTGGCTGAACAGTATTGGCCGGACCAGCCCTGGACGCTGGCAACGGCCCCCGAGCGCTGGCTGCAGGCGCTGCGCCAGGGCTGGAACCTGGCACAGTTCGAGCTCAGGCTGGCGACGCCGGGACGGAGCCTGAGCTGGCTGCCACGAGCCTGGCGCCTGTTCGGGCGCGACCCGGCCTGGCGGCCGGTGCGCTGGAGCCTGGCGGCCCTGCTCGGCCTGCAGCTGCTCGGCCTCAACCTGCTGGCCTGGCAGGAACAACGCGCCGAGCAGGCCCAGGCGGCCGAGCTCAAGACCCTGCTGACCCAGACCTTCCCGCAGGTGAGGCTGGTGCTGGATGCGCCACGCCAGATGCGCACCGAGCTAGAACGCCTGCGCCAGCAGCAGGGCGAACTCGGCGGCGGCGACCTCGAAAGCCTGCTGGCCGCGCTCGGCTCGGGCGAACAGCCGATCAGCTGGAACCGGCTGGACTTCAGCCAGGGCCAGGCCAGGCTGGGCGGGGTGCAGGCCAGCGCCGAAACACGGCAGGCACTCCAATCGGCACTGCAGGCGCGGGGCTGGCGCAGCGAGATCTCGGGCAGCGACTGGCGCCTCGAATGGGAGCAAAGATGAAACAGGAACTCGGCAAGCGCTGGCAGGCTTTCGCAGCCCGGCTGGCCCCGCGCGAACGGCTGGCACTGCTGACGGCGGCCTGGCTGCTCGGCGTACTGCTGGTCTGGAGCGTGGCGATCGCGCCGGCCTGGCGCGTGTTGCAGTCGGCTCCCGAGCGGCAGGCCAGGCTGCTGCCGCAGGCGCACGCGATGCGCAGCATGGCCGCCGAGGCGCGGGCGCTGCGTGCCTCGGAAGCTGCCCTGCCAGCGGACTGGTCCGAGCGCCTGCGCGCCCTCGAGGCGACCAGCTCACGCCTGCTCCAGGACCAGGTCCAGCTCAGCCCGACGGGCGAGCAGGTCAGCGTCACGCTGCGCGATGTCAGCCCGACGGCGCTGGCGCAATGGCTGCAGGAAGTGCGCGCAGGCGCAAGGCTGCGCCCGGTGCGGATCCAGCTAGAGCGCACGGGAACACCCGCGGCAGTGCGCTGGCGTGGCACGCTGGTGCTGGCCGACAGCTCGGCAGCCGGCTCATGAAGGCACTCGCACGCCAATCGCAGCCACGCGCCAGGCCTGGCCGACGGCTGTACTGGCTGGCTGGCTGCCTCGGCATTGCTGCGGGCGCGGTGGCCTTCGCGCCAGCCCGGCTGCTGGCGCTGCTGGCACGCGAGGCCAGCGGCGAGCAGGTCCGGCTGCTCAACCCGCGTGGCACGATCTGGTCCGGCCGGTCCGACCTGGTCCTGTCAGGGGGAAGCGGCAGCCGCGAGGCCGCCGCCCTGCCCCAGGGCCTGTCCTGGCAGCTGAAACCGGCCTGGTCGGACGGTCCGGCCATCAGGCTGCAGCTGAACGCGCCCTGCTGCACACCGCAAGGCATCGAGCTGCGGCTGTCCTGGACGGGCGGCAGCGCCCGGCTGGAGCTGGGACGCCATGCCAGCTCCTGGCCGGCTGCCTGGCTCACCGGCCTAGGGGCGCCCTGGAACACGCTCGACCTGCAGGGCCGCCTGCAGCTGCAGACCGAAGGCAGCGGCGTTGAATGGGCCCGGGGTCGCTTGCGCCTGAGCGGGCCGCTCGAACTGCAGGCAGTGGAGCTGAGCTCCAGCCTGTCCACCCTCAAGCCCCTGGGCAGCTACCGCCTGCGTGTCCAGCCCGATGGCGGCGGCAGCCCCCGGCTCAGCCTCGACACGCTGGGCGGCACGCTCAAGCTCAGCGGCGAAGGCCAGTGGAACGGCGGCCGGCTGCGCTGGCGCGGCCAGGCCGAAGCCGCACCGGACAGCGTGGATGCACTGTCCAACCTCTTGAACATACTGGGGCGGCGCGATGGCGCGCGCGCCCATATCAGCCTGGGATGAATCCGATGAAGCAAGTCTTTTCCACCGCCCAGCGCAGCGCACTGGCACAGGCCGTCGCACTGAGCCTGGCGCTGGCCGCAGTCCCTGCCGCCTGGGGCCAGACCGGCAATGCCGCGCCCCGCCCCGGCGAGCCGGTCACGCTCAACTTCGCCAACGCCGAGATCGAAGCCGTCGCGCGCACCATGGCCGCCATGACCGGGCGCAACCTGGTGGTCGACCCGCGCGTCAAGGGCCAGCTCAACCTGTCGACCGACCGACCGGTGAGCCCGACCGCGGCCTTCGAGCAGTTCACCGCCGCCTTGCGCCTGCAGGGTTTCGCCCTGGTCGAGTCGCAGGGCCTGTACAAGATCATGCCCGAGGCCGAGGCCAAGCTGCAGGCGCCGACCGTGCTGGCGGCCGAAGGCGCGTCCGCCGCCGGCGGCCAGATCGTCACCCAGATCTTCCGCCTCAACCACGAGAACGCCAACAGCCTGGTGCCAGTGCTGCGCCCGCTGATCAGCCCGAACAACACCATCAACGTCACGCCGGGCAGCAACGCGCTGGTGATCACCGACTACGCCGACAACCTGCGCCGGATCGGCCGCATCATCAGCGCGCTCGACACCGCCACCGCCAGCGACATCGAGGTGATCCCGCTGCGACATGCGCTGGCCAACGACCTCGCGCCGCTGGTGCAGAAGCTGGTCGAAGGCGGCGCGGCCGCGCCAGGCACCGCTGGCCAGGGCGCGGACAGCAGCTTCCGCACCGTGCTGCTGCCCGAGCCGCGCAGCAACACCCTGGTACTGCGCGCGGCCAACCCGGCGCGCGTCGCGCTGGTGCGCGCGCTGGTCGACAAGCTCGACCGCCCGAACGCCGCCGGCAGCCAGGGCAATATCCACGTGGTCTACCTGAAGAACGCGGATGCGACCCAACTCGCCACCACGCTGCGCGCGGCGCTGGCCGCCGACAGCGCCACGACCTCGGCCGCCGCTGGCGCGGCGGGACAGGCGATCGCCGGCGCTGCAGCCGCGCGCCCCGCCGCCACGCCAGCCGCGACCGGAGCAGCAGGCACCAGCGCCGCCAGCGCGCCGGTCTCCGGCCCGCTGCAGCCCTCGGTCGGCGGCCAGATCCAGGCCGACCCGGCCACCAATGCGCTCATCATCAGCGCGCCCGAACCGCAGTACCGCCAACTGCGCGCGGTGATCGACCAGCTCGACACCCGCCGTGCCCAGGTCCATGTCGAAAGCCTGATCGTCGAGGTCAGCGCCGACAAGGCGGCCGAGTTCGGCGTGCAATGGCAGGGCGTGCTCGGCAACAGGGGCAACGGCTCGCTGGGCGTGATCGGCACCAACTCGGGCGTGGCCGGTGCCAACATCCTGGGCGTCACGGCGGGACTGGCGGCTGGCGGCACCGCGGC
>CAZJQH010000116.1:0-3598 GCA_964547895.1 uncultured Chitinophaga sp.
CCGTGGCACTGGATGCAGCAGCCAAGACCGGCAGCCTGGACGCGGTGAAGAAGACCTTTGGCGATGCGGCAGCCAGCTGCAAGGCCTGCCACGACGCCTACAAGTTCAAGTAAGGGGCAGCAAGGCCTGCTGCAGCTGGGGCCTTGGCATGGCCGCGGCTGCACGCCACAAGCCTCAACAGCGCGGCGCGAACTTGCGGCCGCGACGAGCCCAGTCTGGGAGTCTCGATCAGACAGCCTGCTGCAGCCAGCCCCGCACCTCGTCCACGGTCGGGATACGGGCGCTGCTGACCACCTGCTCGTTGATCACCAGGCCCGGCGTGTGCAGGATGTCGTAGCCCAGGATGTCCTTCATGTCGGTGACCTTGACGATGTCGGCCTGCAAGCTGGTCGCCGCGAGGGCTTCGCGCGTGACAGCCTCGAGCTTGCGGCAGTTGGCGCAGCCCGGGCCCAGTATCTTGATGGTCAGCATCGGTCTCTCCTTCTGTGATGGAAAAAGTCTTCAGGCCTGGCGGCCGATGCGCTGGCGGCGCCCGGCCCAGGCCAGTCCGCTGCCCAGCACGGTCAGCAGCAGACCGAGCCCCAGCGCCAGCGGCAGCCAGCCCAGTCCGTCGACCCAGGCACCGTAGAGCAGGCCGGCCGCGATGCTGAACAGCGCCACCAGGCCGACGTAAGCAGCAGTCTTGCCGCGGCCGATCACGGCCGCGACCATCAGCATGCTCTGCAGGCTCAGCTCCGGGTCGGCCATCAGGTAGGCCAGCAGCGGGCCCGGGTGCATGCCGAGGTCGAGGAACATGCGCGCCACCGGCACCTCGACCAGGGTCGGGAAGTACATGAAGACGCCAAAACCCACCGCCACCGCGTTGGCCTGCAGCGTGTTGCTGCCCGCCAGCGACTCGATCCATTCCGGCCGGATCAGCTGGCGCACCATGCCGACGATGAAGACCCCGACCACCAGCAAGACAAAGATCTGCTTGACGAAGCGCCAGGACTCCCAAAGCCAGGCCTGGAACTCGTCGGCTTGAAGCTGGCGCGCGAAATGCCAGCAGGCCCAGAGCGCGGCCGCCACCGCGAAGACGCGCCCGGTCAGGCCGATCTCGAGTCCGCCTGACACAGGCGTCAGGCGCAGCGAAGCCACCAGCAGCGTGGCGGCCGCCAGCCCGAGCGTGATCCAGGTCCAGCGGTTCGGACCCTCGATGATGTCCTCCATGCCCCTCCAGGCGGTGGCGGCGATCAGCAGCAGCAAGGCGATCAGCACCGAGCCCTGCAAGCTCACGCCCTCCTCGCCCTTGGCGGCGTCGAAGGGCACCCAGGCGAACAGGGTCGACTGCCAGTCAGCGGCCCAGGACAGCGGCAGGCGGAAGGCGCCCAGGGTTTCGGTCAGCGGCCAGAGCTTGAGCGTGCCGGCGACCAGCAACGCGACCAGCGCCAGCAGCAGGCCGGCGGCCGGACGCCCCAGGCTGGCCTGGCCGGCAAACAGGTTGTCGGTCTGGGCGTCGTGGCGGAGGTCGTCGCGCCAGAAGATCATCGCCATCAGCAGGCCGATGCCGATGCCGAACAGCAGGCAGAGCAGCAGACGGGCGGCGGCGAACTCAAGCCCCAGGATGCTGCCGGTATAGGCCAGCGCCATGATGTTGCCGGCCGGCGCGAAGAACAGGAAGGTGACGGCCGGCCCGATGCCTGCGCCCTTGCGGTAGATGCCGGCGAACAGCGGCACGATGGTGCAGGAGCAGACTGCCAGCAGCGAGCCGGCGGCCGCTGCAGCTGGATACGAGAGATGGGCCGGCGTGCTGCGGCCGAGCCAGCGCGTGATGCTGGCCTTGGGGATCAGCGCCGTCATCGCGCCAGCGATGAAGAAGGCCGGCAGCAGGCAGAGCAGCACATGGGCCGCCAGGTAGGCCGCCAGACTGCCAGCGCCGCCCTTGAGCAAATGCAGCAGGAAATCCATCCTTCCCCCTTTCTTGTCGATGCTATTCCCGACGCCAGTGCCTGACAAGCCACTTGCGGCATTCGCTGTAGAGCAGCACGCTGCTGGCGATGCCCATGCACTGCAGCCACTGCCAGCGATCGAGCGGCGCGGTCTCAAAGACCTGGTTCAGGCCTTCGAGCTGCACCACCAGCACCTGCAGCAGCGCGCCGGCCAGAACCGCCGCCCAGAGCCAGCGGTTGCCCAGCAGCCCCCGGAAGGCGCTGCCGCGCTCGGAGCGGGCATTGAAGGCGTTGAACAGCTGCGCCAGCACCAGCACGGTGAAGGCGGCGCTGCGCGCGGTCTGCAGCGACTGCTCGCCCTCGATCATGCCGCCGGGCAGGTAGAGGTCGAGCGTGAACAGCGTGGCGAGCGCCATCACCAGGCCGATCTGCAGCACACCCGACCACATGGGCCAGTCGATCACGCGTTCGTCCGGGCGACGGGGCCGCCGGCCCATGACGTCATCCTGCTGCGGATCGACGCCCATTGCCAGCGCCGGCCCCGAATCGGTCACCAGGTTGATCCAGAGGATCTGGGTCGCCAGCAGCGGCAGCACGACGGCGCCACCGGCGTCGATCAGCCCGAGCGCGCGGGCGCCGAGCACGCCCAGCAGCACGGTCAGCACCTCGCCCATGTTCGACGACAGCAGGTAGCGCAGGAACTTGCGGATGTTGTCCAGGATGCCGCGCCCCTCGCGCACGGCGGCGACGATGGTGGCGAAGTTGTCGTCGGCCAGGATCATGTGGCCGGCCTCCTTGCTGACCTCGGTGCCGGTGATGCCCATCGCCACCCCGATGTCGGCCGACTTGAGCGCCGGCGCGTCGTTGACGCCATCGCCGGTCATCGCGACCACATGGCCCTGCGCCTGCAGCGCGTCGACGATGCGCAGCTTGTGCGAGGGATCGACCCGGGCGTAGACCGAGGTCTTGCGCACCGCCTCGGCCAGCCCGGCCTCGTCCAGCGCGTCGAGCTGGGCGCCAGTCAGCGCGCTGCCACCGGCCTCGATGATGCCGAGGTCGGAAGCGATGCGCGCCGCCGTGCGCGGGTGGTCGCCGGTGATCATGATGACGCGGATGCCGGCACGCTGCGCCTCCTGGATCGCGGCAGCCGCCTCGGCGCGCGGCGGGTCGATGATGCCGACCGTGCCAACGAAGATCAGCCCCTGCTCCAGCGCCTCGCCAGCCTGTTCGTCTTCGCCCGCTGCCAGAGGCCGGTAGGCCACCGACAGGGTGCGCAGCGCCGCATCCGACAACTCGTCGACATCGGCCAGGGCGCGGGCGCGGATGGCCTCGCTGATCGGCACCACATCCATGCCGACCTGGGCTGCGCTGCACAGCTGCAGCAGCACATCGGGGGCGCCCTTGACGATGATGACGCGCTGGTCCTCATGCTCGTGGTCGATCGCGAGCACCGACATCCGCTTGCGCTCGGAGGTGAAAGGGATCTCGGCGATGCGCTCGAAGCGCTCGCGCCGGCGCTCATGCACGCCCAGCTTGCGCTCGGCGACCAGGAAGGCCGCTTCGGTGGGGTCGCCCTGGATCACCCAGCTGCCGTCGGCCTGCTGGCGCAGGTCGGCGTTGCCGGCCAGGCTGCCGCCGCTGAGCATCAGCACCAGTTCGCTGTGCAGGGG
>CAZJQH010000116.1:3698-6790 GCA_964547895.1 uncultured Chitinophaga sp.
TCGGGCGTGGTGGCGAGCAGGTGCGCGATGCGGCCCATCTCGGTCGCCATGCCGGTGGCGGTCACCAGCGCAAGGCCGGTGCCCTGGACCACCGCCGTTCCCTTGAAAACCATGTTGGCGCGCTCGGCCAGCGGTGTGTCCGGCGGCAGCGTGTCAACGTGCTTGAGCACCGCCTCGCTCTCGCCGGTGAGCGAGGCCTCCTGCACCCGCAGCGCATTGGCCTGCAGCAGCCGCGCGTCGGCACCGATGCGGTCGCCTTCGGACAGCTGCAGCAGATCGCCCGGCACCAGCTCGGCGCTCGGCACCCGCAGCGGCCGGCCGTCGCGCAGCACGGCCGAGGTGACGGCCGACAGCCTGGCCAGGGCGGCGGCGGCGCGTTGCGACTTGACTTCCTGCAGCAAGCCCAGCAGCGCATTGAGCCACACGATGACCAGGATCACCAGCGCATCAATGGGCCAGCCGCGCGCGCCCTCCACCCCCCAGATCAGCAGCGTGACGGCGACTGCCGCCAGCAGCAGATAGACGAGGGGATCCTGGAACTGCGAGAGCAGATGGCGCCAAGCCGGCACCGGCGCCTCGACCCGCAGCTCGTTGGGGCCGAAGCGCCCTAGCCTGCTGAATGCCTCGGCGGCGGAAAGACCCTGCACGGGATCGACGCCCAGCCGTTCTGCCACCACCTGGACCGCTAGCTGGGAGGGATGATCGGTTTGGCTATCGGTATTCATGCAACAGGTCTATTGGGTCAGATCGTTACCGCATTGAATCGGTTTTGTCATTGTGGGAGAAAATGAACTGCCTGTCCCACTCAGCAGCGCTGCAACCGAGCCGTCCAGCCGAAAATGCAGTCTATCCTTCTTGACATTATTTCAACATACGTTGTATAGTTGAACCATGGAAAAAACCATTGCGCTCAAGGCATTCGAATCACTGTCATCAGCGATACGGCTCGACGCCTTCAAGCTGCTGGTTCGCCAGGGACCGGGCGGGATGGTGGCCGGAGAGATCGCCGGTGCGCTCGGACTGGCTCCCAACAACATGTCCTTCCACCTCAAGGCCATGACCCAGGCTGGCTTGCTGAGCGTCGAGCAGGAAGGGCGCTACCAGCGCTACCGCGCCAACCTCCCGCTCATGCTCGAACTGGTCGCTTATCTGACGGCTGAGTGTTGCCTGGGAGCCTCGACGCAGTGCGAGGGGACAGAGATCCACCTCCCCGTTGTGACCTCATGCTGCACGACAGCCTGAAAGGAGTCCCAAATGAAACAGCTACCCATCGTCTGGCAACGCCTGGTCAACACGCAAGGCAATACCTGTCCCCGCTGCCAGGGCACCGGCCAAGAGGTTCAGCGCGCCGTCGAGCGCCTGCGACTGATGCTGGAGCCCTTGGGCGTCACCCCAGCGCTTGAAATGCGTGAGCTCGATGAAGCCACCTTCATGAATCAGCCGGCCGAGTCGAACCGGATCTGGATCGGCGGCAAGCCCATCGAGGACTGGATCGAAGGACAGGCCGGCAGTAGCCAGTGCTGCGACGAATGTGGCGACAACGATTGCCGCACGCTCGAAGTGGGTGGCCAGAGCTACGAAGTTCCTCCGGAAGCCTTGCTGGTGCGAGCTGGAATCATCGCGGCGTCGCGCCTGCTGGACCCCTCGCACCACGACTTGACACCGCAAGCGGTCGAGGCGAAGGCGCCCTCTTCCTGCTGCGCTGGCGGCAGCTGCTGCTGAAAACCGGAAGGCCATATGCAATTCCTCCAGAATCCGCCGCGCTTCCTGTTCTTCACCGGCAAGGGCGGCGTAGGCAAGACCTCGATCGCCTGCGCGACAGCGTTTCGGCTCGCCGAAGCGGGACGCCAAGTGCTGCTGGTCAGCACCGACCCGGCCTCCAACGTCGGCCAGGTGTTTGGCGTCAGCATCGGCAACCAGATCCTGCCGATTGCCAGCGTCCCGAATCTGTCAGCACTCGAAATCGACCCGCAGGCAGCCGCACAGCGCTACCGCGACCGGATCGTGACTCCTGTGCGCGGGGTGTTGCCCGATCAGATGGTCAAGGGCATCGAGGAGCAGCTCTCGGGCGCCTGCACGACCGAGATCGCCGCCTTCGACGAGTTCACCGAGCTGCTGGTCGGCTCGGCTCGCACGCGCGGCTTCGACCATATCGTGTTCGATACCGCCCCCACCGGGCATACGATCCGGCTGCTGCAGCTGCCGGGCGCCTGGAGCGACTTCCTCGAGGCGGGCAAGGGCGACGCCTCCTGCCTCGGCCCGCTGGCTGGCCTGGAAAAGCAGCGCGAGCAGTACCATGCCGCCGTACAGGCGCTGGCCGATCCGCAGCGAACCCGCCTGGTCCTGGTCGCCAGGGCGCAGGCCGCGACCTTGCGCGAGGCGGCACGCACCCATGAAGAGCTCACGGCAATCGGCATGTCGCAGCAGTACCTGGTGGTCAATGGCGTGCTGCCAGCCGACGAGGCCGTCCATGACCCGTTGGCCGGCGCGATCGTCGCGCGCGAAGCACAGGCGCTGGCCGAGATGCCAGCAGGTCTGCAGGCCTTGCCGCAGGACCGTATTGCCCTCAAGCCCTTCAATCTGGTCGGGCTGGAGGCCCTGCAACAGCTGTTCAACCCAACAGAACCTGCGGCGACAGCCATCGAGGCGACCCCGTCGGACATGCCGCCTGTGCCCGCGCTGGCCACGCTAATCGACCAGATCGCTGCCGAGGGACACGGCCTGGTGATGCTGATGGGCAAGGGAGGCGTGGGCAAGACCACCTTGGCAGCGGCAGTCGCGGTCGAACTGGCGCACCGTGGCCTGCCAGTGCACCTGACCACCTCGGACCCGGCCGGACATCTGGCCGAAACACTGGATGGGTCGCTGGAGCAGCTGACGGTGAGCCGGATCGACCCGCATACGGTGACCGAACGCTACCGCGAGCAGGTGCTGGCGACCAAGGGCACCAAACTCGACGCTGCAGGTCGTGCCATGCTGGAAGAAGACCTGCGCTCCCCCTGCACCGAGGAGATCGCGGTATTCCAGGCCTTCTCGCGCATCATCCGCGAGGCGGGCCGCAAGTTCGTCGTGATGGACACCGCGCCGACCGG
>CAZJQH010000117.1:0-6756 GCA_964547895.1 uncultured Chitinophaga sp.
GGTGCGGCAGGGCGGCGGAGAGGGCTTGCAGGCGCTGCCAGGCGGCGCGCTGCTGGGGCGGGGTGAAGGTCTGCTTCATTGTCTTGTCTCCTCGCTGGCGGCTCAGGCGCGCGCTGGCAGGGCGGCGGCGGCCTCGACCGCCTCGCGCGCCAATTGCGTCACGCGCGCCCAGTCGCCGGCCTGCACGGCAGCGGCCGGCGTCAGCCAGGAGCCGCCGACCATGGCGACGTTGGGCAGGCTCAGGAAGCTGGCCATGTTGGCCAGCGAGACGCCGCCGGTCGGGCAGAAGCGCAGCTCGGGCAACGGGCCACCCCAGGCCTTGAGCACCTCGACGCCGCCGAGCTGTGCGGCCGGGAAGCACTTGAGCAGCGTGAAGCCGGCATCGCGCGCGGCCATCGCCTCGCCGGGCGTGGCAACGCCCGGCACGAAGGGCAGGCCGGCGGCGCGCACGGCGGCCAGCAGCTCGGGCGTGGCGCCAGGCGAGAGGCCGAAGCGGGCGCCGGCCGACTGCACGCGGGCGACCTCGGCGGCGCGCGTCACGGTGCCGGCGCCGACCTGCATCGCGGGCACGGCACGCGCGACGGCCTCGATCGCGGCCAGCGCGGCATCGCTGCGCAGCGTGATCTCCATCACGTCGACGCCGCCGGCGAGCAGGGCTTCGGCCATCGGGACCGCCTGCGCCGCGTCGGAGACGACGACGACCGGGACCACGCGGGACTGGAACTGGGGCAGGGGGCTGGGCTGGTTCATCTTGGGTGCCATGAAGGTATTCGGATCGGGGAGCAGGGCGTATCAGTCGTTGCCGAACAGCGGCGAGCCGCCGCGCTCGGCCATGCCGGCATTGCGGCGGAACAGGGCGAACAGCTCGCGGCCATAGCCATGGCCGTTGCCCGACAGGTCGGGCGCGCTGGGCTTGCGCTGCGCGAGCTCGTCGGCTTCGACCTCGAGCTCGAGCAAGCCGGCGTCGCAGTCGAGCCGGATCATGTCGCCGTCCTGCACGCGCGCAATCGAGCCGCCGCTGACGGCCTCGGGGCTGACATGGATGGCGGCCGGCACCTTGCCGGAGGCACCCGACATGCGGCCGTCGGTCACCAGCGCGACCTTGAAGCCCTTGTCCTGCAGGATGCCCAGGATCGGGGTGAGCTTGTGCAGCTCGGGCATGCCGTTGGCCTGCGGGCCCTGGAAGCGGACCACGGCGACGAAGTCGCGCTCGAGCGCGCCCTGCTTGAAGAGATCGCTGAGCGCCTGCTGGCTCTCGACCACCACCGCCGGCGCGCGCACCAGGCGGTGCTCGGGCTTGACGGCCGAGGTCTTGACCACGGCGCGGCCCAGGTTGCCGCGCAGGCGCTTCAGGCCGCCGTCGGCGCTGAACGGGTCGGTCACCGGACGCAGCACGCTCTCGTCGGCCGAGGCCTGCGGCGCGGCGCGCCAGGCCAGCTGGCCATTGTCGAGCCAGGGCTCGACCGCGTAGCGCTGCAGGCCATGGCCCAGGATGGTGTTGACGTCGGCGTGCAGCAGGCCGGCCTCAAGCAGCTGCGCGATCAGGAAGCCCATGCCGCCGGCGGCGTGGAAATGGTTCACGTCAGCCTTGCCGTTCGGGTAGACGCGGGCCAGCAGCGGCACCGCCTCGGACAGTTCGGCGAAGTCGTCCCAGTCGATCCGGATGCCCGCGGCGCGCGCCATCGCGACCAGGTGCAGGGTGTGATTGGTCGAGCCGCCGGTCGCCAGCAGGCCGACGATGCCGTTGACGATGGCCTTCTCGTCTATGACCTGGGCAATAGCCAGCGGCTCGGGGCCGCCGGCGCGCATGCGCAGCGCGCGCTCGACCGCGAAGTCGGTCAGCGCGGCGCGCAGCGGCGTGCCCGGGTTGACGAAGGAGGAACCCGGCAGCTGCAGGCCCATGATCTCCACCAGCATCTGGTTGGAGTTGGCGGTGCCGTAGAAGGTGCAGGTGCCGGCGCCGTGGTAGGCGGCCTCCTCGGCCGCGAGCAGCGCCTGGCGGTCGACCAGGCCTTGCGCGTACTGCTGGCGCACCCGGGCCTTGTCGTCGTTGGACAGGCCCGAGGTCATCGGGCCGGCCGGCACGAACACCGCCGGCAGGTGGCCGAACTGCAGCGCACCGATCACCAGGCCCGGCACGATCTTGTCGCAGATGCCCAGGCACAGCACGCCGTCGAACACATTGTGAGACAGCGCGACCGCCGCCGCCATCGCGATCACGTCGCGCGAGAACAGCGACAGCTCCATGCCCTCGTAGCCCTGGGTGACACCGTCGCACATCGCCGGCACGCCGCCGGCAACCTGGGCCGTGGCGCCGAGCTGGCGTGCCGTGGCACGAATCTGCTCGGGATAATGCTCGTAGGGCTGGTGCGCCGACAGCATGTCGTTGTAGGCCGTCACGATGCCCAGGTTGGGGTCGCGCTCCTGGCGCAGCACCAGCTTGTCCTGCTCCGGCATCGCGGCGAAGGCGTGCGCGGCATTGGCGCAGCCCATGCCGGCCCGGTACGGCCCCGGCTTGCGCAGCGAGGCCATGGCCGCGAGGTAGGCGGCGCGGCTGGAGCGGCTGCGCTCGACGATGCGGTCGGTGACGCGCGCGAGGACGGGATGGATGGTGGTCGGCATGGACGGACTCTCGAAAGGGTAGGAAGGGGTCAGGGGGCGAGCCAGACCTGGACGGGTCGGGCGGCCTGGTGCAGCACCAGCGAGACCGGCAGCGCGGCGCCGGGCTGGCGGCAGGCCTGCTCGAACACCTGGCGCTTGCGCTCGCCCGCCAAGGGCAGGAAGATCGTGCCAGCCGCCAGCAGCGTCGGCAAGGTCAGCGTCAGGCGCGCGTGCGGTGCGGTCGCCGGCCTGACCCAGGCCAGCGGACTGGCCGATGCGAGGGCCTGCTGCAGGCCGGGGGCCGCCGGAAACAGCGAGGCGGTGTGACCGTCCTCGCCCATGCCGAGCACCAGCACGTCGAGCGGCCAGCCCAGCGCCGCCAGGCGCTGGTTGGCTCCATCGGCCAGCGCCGCCAGGCTGGCGTCGGGCCAGCCGGCGCTGTCACCAGCCGGCAATTGATCAAAGAAGGGCTGCCAGCGCGCCTGCGCAGCGCGGCCCTGCAGCAGATGGTCGCGCACCAGCGCCGCATTGCTGTCGGGATGGTCGCCGGGCACGCAGCGCTCGTCGGCCAGCAGCACGGTGACCTGCTGCCAGTCGAGCTCCTGCTCGCGCAGCGCGACAAAAAGGGCCAGCGGCGACTTGCCGCCCGAGACCGCGAGCAGCGCCTGACCGCGCTGCTGCAGGGCCTGCCTGAGCCTGGCGGCGATCTCGCCGGCCAGCAAGCTGGCCTGCTGCTGCGCGTCGCGGCATTCGTGCAGCAGCCAGTGCGGCTGGCCGTGATCGGTGTGGTCGGCTGCTGTCATGGTCTTACTGCGCCTCCGCCCAGACCGCGTCCTCGCGCGCGACCAGCGCCGACGAGGCAGCCGGCCCCCAGCTGCCGGCCGGATAGGGCTTGGGCCGGTCGGCCAGCTGCTTCCAGCCCTCCAGGATCGGATCGGCCCATTTCCAGGCCGCCTCCAGTTCGTCGCGGCGCATGAAGTGGGTCAGCCGACCCTTGATGACGTCGATCAGCAGGCGCTCGTAGGCCTCGGCGCGGCGCTCGGTGAAGGCCGACTGCAGGTCCAGGTTCAGGTGCACCGGGCGCATCTTCATGCCCGAGCCCGGCTCCTTGGCCATCATCTGCAGCTTGACCGACTCCTCCGGCTGCAGCGTGATGATGAGCCGGTTCGGGTGCGAGGCGGCCGGCTGGTCGGCGAAGATCGAGAACGGCGGCTCGGAGAACTCGATGATGATCTCCGAATGGCGCTTCTGCATCCGCTTGCCGGTGCGCAGGAAGAAGGGCACGCCGGCCCAGCGCGCGTTGTTGATCTGGGCCCGGATCGCGACGAAGGTCTCGGTGTGGCTCGACTCGGGCACGTCGGCCTCGGCCAGGTAGCCCTTGACCTGCTGGCCGTCGACCACGCCGGCGGTGTACTGGCCGCGCACCGTGTCGCGCTGGATGTCGGCCAGCGTCATCTTGCGCAGCGAGCGCAGCACCTTGAGCTTCTCGTTGCGGATGTCGTCCGGATCGAGCGAGATCGGTGCCTCCATCGCGACGATGCACAGCAGCTGCAGCAGGTGGTTCTGCACCATGTCGCGCATCGCGCCGGTCTGGTCGTAGAAGCCGGCCCGGGTGCCGACGCCGACCGTCTCGGCCGCGGTGATCTGCACGCTCTTGATGTAGGGCGCGCGCCACAGCGGCTCCAGGATCGCGTTGCCAAAGCGCAGCACCATCAGGTTCTGCACCGTCTCCTTGCCCAGGTAATGGTCGATGCGGTAGATCTGGCCTTCCTGGAAATGGCGCGCCACCGCCTCGTTGATCGCCTGCGCCGAGGGCAGGTCATGGCCGAGCGGCTTCTCGAGCACGACCCGGCTGCGCTGGTCGATCAGCTGCGCGCGGTCGAGGTGCTCGGCGATGTTGCTGAACAGCAGCGGCGAGGTCGCCAGGTAGAACACCTTGGTCGAGCCGGGCTGGCAGGCCTGGTGGAGCCGCTCGTAGTCGGCGCCCGCGTTGGCGTCGAGCGAGACGAAGTCAAGCCGCTGCAGGAAACCCTGCCAGGCCGGTTCCTGCAGGGCCTGCTGGTCGACATGGGCGCGCGAGGTCTTGTCGATGAAGGCGATGTACTGCTCGCGGCTCCAGTCGTTGCGGCCGACGCCGACGATGCGGCAGTCCTGCGGCAGGCGGCCATGCAGGTCGGCCATGTAGAGCGAGGGCAGCAGCTTGCGCCAGGACAGGTCGCCAGAACCGCCAAAGATGACGATGTCGAGGGGAGGGGTGGCAGCAGCGTTCATGTTCGGATGCGATGAGTTTGTAACTATGTTACTTGTTTTTGAATGATATGCCTGAAACAGGGTTACATGATGGTTTCTTTTTGCCCCAGCTCGGCGAGTCGCGGCGGCTGGCATCCCTTGCGCTCGCAGTTGATCGCGGCCGCCTGCATCGCGCGCTGCAGCGTCTGCTCCACCCGGGCGGCAGCATCGGGCTGGCCCGCCCAGTCCGCCAGGCAGCTGCCCCAGAAGGTGTCGCCCGCACCGACCGTGTCGACCAGGCTGATCGATGGCGCGGCAGCGCTGGCCTGCCGGCCCTCGACCCAGAGGTAGGCGCCGCTGCCGCCGAAGGTCAGCGCGACGCGCCGGTTGGCGCCGCGCGCGAAGCGCTGGCGCAGCTCGGCAGCCGACTCGAGACCGGCCTGGCCGAAGCCCAGGATCTCCAGGTCCTCGTCGCTGGCCTTGACCCAGTCGGCCAGCTCGACCGCCTGCAGCACGGCAGCACAGTAGGCAGGGAGGTCGGCGGCGACGCGCGGCCTGAGGTTGACGTCGATGCTGATGGTCCAGCCCAGCTGGCGCGCGCCGGCAATGACGGCCATGATCTTCTCGTTCTCGGGCGGCACCAGCATCAGCGAGCCGGTGTGCAGCACGCCGGCCGGCAGGGTCTGCAGCGTGCGCAGCACCTGCTCGACGCTGTAGTCGCGGTCGGCGATGCCCTCGCGGTAGAAGCCGTAGCTCGGCTGGCCTGCGCGCAATGTCACCACCGCCAGCGAGGTCGGATGCGGGCTGTCGGGGCTGAGCGCCTGCACGCCATCGGCCAGGCAGAGCGCCTTGAGCTGCTGGCCGAAGCTGTCGGTCGAGAACGGCGACAGGTAGCCCACCCGGGCGCCCTGCAGCGCCGCGGCGCGGGCCAGGTTGAAGGGGCTGCCGCCCATCAGGGGCAGCAGGCTGCCATCGTCTTGCGTGATGCAGTCCATGAGCGCTTCGCCCAGGATCACGATCGGTGCTGTCATTCTGTTTCCTTCGGTCAGGGCCGGCTGCGGCCCGCTTGCAGCGAGTGTCGCCGTAACTGAGATACATGTTTATTAGGGAAAGTACTAACTAAATCAGGTTGATTTAGTCTTTGAGCTATTGCACACTAGCGGCACGGCAGGCGGTGACTTACCCTTGTCGTGCGCTACTGGTCGAGTCCACGGCCAGAGCGATCCACCACTCGCCAACGAGGAGCAAGAATGTCTTTTTCCACCACCACGATCCGTCTGGGCCTGCTCGCCGCTTCGGTCGCCACCGCCTTTGCCGCCCAAGCCGCCGAGCCCGTCATCGGCCTGATCACCAAGACCGAGACCAACCCCTTCTTCGTCAAGATGAAGGAAGGCGCTGACGCCGAGGCCAAGAAGCTGGGCGCCAAGCTGCTGAGCGCCGCGGGCAAGAGCGACGGCGACAACGCCGGCCAGGTCACCGCGATGGAGAACATGATTGCTGCCGGCGCCAAGACCATCCTGATCACCCCGAGCGACTCGAAGGCCATCGTGCCGGCGATCAAGAAGGCACGCGCCCAGGGCGTGATGGTGATCGCGCTCGACAGCCCGACCGACCCGCAGGACGCCACCGACGCGCTGTTCGCGACCAACAACTACAAGGCCGGCGAGCTGATCGGCGCCTACGCCAAGGCCGCGCTGGCCGGCAAGAAGCCCGTCATCGCCACGCTCGACCTGTTCCCGGGCCACCCGGTCGGTGCCCAGCGCCACAACGGCTTCCTGAAGGGCTACGGCCTGTCTTCGCTCGACGCCAAGAGCAACGAGCTGGCCAAGCCGGCCGAGGTGGTCTGCATGGCCGACAGCTACGGCGACCGCGCCAAGGGCCAGACCGGCATGGAGAACTGCCTGCAGAAGAACCCCGGCATCAACC
>CAZJQH010000118.1:0-1240 GCA_964547895.1 uncultured Chitinophaga sp.
CGAGATCGAGTCGATCACGGTCGACTGGGAGGTCGGCGCTGCCGCCGTCAGGACCCGCCAGGGCATCGAGGCGCTCGAGCAGCGCACCGCGCAGCGCGTCGTCACGACCGGCTGCGGCCAGGGCAGCGTGTTCGGCGGCCTGCTCGATGAGGTCGATCGCATCGAACTGCCACCCGATGCGCGCGTGCGCCAGTCCGACCTTTACCAGATCGTGCGCCAGATCCGGGAGCAGGACTCGGTCTACAGGCAGTCCGGCTCTGTCCATGGTTGCGCGCTGTTCCGCGGACCCGAGCTGCTGCTGTTCGTCGAGGATGTCGGCCGCCACAACGCGGTCGATACCATCGCGGGCTGGATGTGGTTGCAGGACGCCGCGGCGATGCGCGGCGACGACAAGGTTTTCTACACCACGGGCCGGCTGACCAGCGAGATGGTGATCAAGTCGGCGCAGATGGGCATTCCGGTCGTGGTCTCGCGCAGCGGCACGACGCAGATGGGGCTGGAGGTCGCCGAGCGGGTTGGCCTGTGCGCCATCGGGCGCGCGCTGAACCAGCGCTTCCTGTGCTTCTCGCACCCGCAGCGGCTGATCCGCGACGTCGAGCCCAGCGTCAAGACGCTGGACGGACTCACTTCTGCTGCCTGAAGCCGAACCAGCCGGCCAGCTGCTTCCTGAGCAGGAACAGCAGCAGGGCCGAGACCAGCGCCAGGGCCTGGGCCCAGAAGTCGAGCAAGGCCTGCCATGCCGTGGCGGCGAGCTCGTCCACCCGGCTGGCGTATCCCACCTTCACCTTGACCGTGATCAGCTCGGATGATTTCGGTACCGGCGTGCCGCTGCAATCGTCGGAGTTGAACAGTTCCACGCTGGCGCCAACCTGGAAGCTGCCCCGGCTCCTGGGGCGCAGGCTGAAGATCTTTTCCGAGCCATCCGGATCGATCTTGAGGCAGCCGGTCGGCGGGTCGGTATCCATGCCAAGCGCAATCGGCGTGATTTTGGCCGTGCGGCCGGTTTCGCGAAGGCTTCTGGAGGCGCTCACGTCCCTGCTGCTGACGGCCGGCGCGTTGCGTGCGAGCCCGATCCATACCGAGAGCTTTCCGGGAGGGCCGGGAATCTTGAGTTCCCGGGTGGCATTAATCTGCAGACTGTAGTCCTCGGCATCGCTGGCCGGGGGCGGCGCGGGTACTGGTGCCGTCCTTGCCGGCCCTGCGGGCGCAGCAGGCGAGGCCTGCGGACGCTCGGCAGGTA
>CAZJQH010000118.1:1340-6737 GCA_964547895.1 uncultured Chitinophaga sp.
GCGGGTGGCCGTTGCGCACGGGGCCGTCCGGCCGTCCGGATGGAGAGGTCGACTCGGGCTCTGAAGGGGCGGGTGCAGCCACTGGCTCGCTCGCTGGCATGTCGGGCGGCGCTGCCTTCATGCACGCTGCCAGCAACAGCACGCTCAGGGTCATGCCTGTGGCCTGCCTAGCTTGCCTGGTCGCCAGATGGCGCAGCGCAGCGGGTTTCCAGTCTGTCATGTCGGTTTGCTCCCCGGTTGTTGGTCTACCCAGGGTCGGCGTCGGCCCCGCTGGAATGCTTTCAGTCCATCAGTACGCTGGCCAGGGTCTGGCCGCGGTTGATGCCGCTCTCGACCGCTACGGCGAAGATGTAGCCGCCTGCCTTCCAGGTCTCGGTGCGGATCGGCACCACGTTGACCAGATAGATGCCCGGCAGTCGTCCAGCCGTCACGCCCGTGATGTTGACCAGCGCCCCGCCCGGGCCCACGATGACTGGATCGACCTTGAAGTTGACAGCGCCCAGGCCCGTGACCGGCACGCCATTGGTGTCGGTGACCGAGACCACGATGTAGTTTGGCTGGCGGTTGCCGGGTGCGGCGATGGTGTCTTCGGAAAGTGCGTTGACGATGAGTCGGCTCATGTTTTCTCCCTGGTGGTTGGATGGAGTTCGGATCTCATGATCTCAAGATGGCGAAAATGAAATCCTGTTGCCTATGCTAAGCCCTGGCATCTGGTCTGGCCAGTGCTTGCGCGCGGTCATTGCCTGTCGCGCGGCTGGGTCAGGCGGTTCACCATCCGCATGATGGCCTTCATCTGCGGCGCTGACTTGTAGGCGTAGTCGTTGCTCCACCAGTAGCCGCTGTAACCCCACCAGTCCCAGCAGCCATTGGGGTTGTTGGGCCACCAGAATGCCGAGCGGTTGACCTGCGGGTAGAGCACCAGCAGGCGATTGGTCTCGGCCCAGCGGTTGTAGCCCGCATCGCGGTGGAAGCGCTCGGGCCGCTGGGTCTGCTGCAGGGATTCGTCGGACTGCAGGCAGCCGTGCAAGGCGACATGCACCTTGCAGTTCGATCCTGCCTCGGCGCAGGCCTGCGGCACATAGAGGTAACCTGTGTCAGCCATGTTGCTGGCGCCGCTGGCGTAGGGGCGCTGGTCGAAGGCGACGATCCTGCCGGAGGACGCGGTGCCGGGTGGATTCAGCGCGGCCTTGTCCGGTACCTCGTAGATATGCTTGAGCAGTTCGCCGGCCTGGTCGTACTGCTGCCCCGTGTCGTCGAGCTGGCAGTGGCTGATGTAGGGGCTCGCATTTTCCGGGCAATCGTTGCCCTGGCCGGGGGAAATCACCGCATGGCCAGCGTCAAGCCGGTTCTCGTACTTGAGGTGCCTGACCCCGGCTTGCTGAAAGAACGAGACCGTCGCCCTGGTGGCCGGCTCCAGCACGACCTGGTCCTGGCTGCCGTGGAAGACATAGATGCGCCGGTCGGCGAGATGGACAACGTCGTCTATCAGGCCCTGGGCGGCGAGGGAGCGCAAGGCCTGGCTCGCCCGGTCTGCGTCCTCCTGCAGGGAGGGGCTCTTGCCCATGCAGTGCTCGAGCTTATCGATCGGCAACCAGGTGCGGTACAGATTTCCCGCGCAGTAGTAGGGGCCGCCTGCGATCACGCCAGCACCGATGATGTCCCTAGAGTAGGCCACCTGCAGCTGCACCGCCATGTAGGCGCCGGACGAGAGTCCCGAGACCGAGGTCTGGGTCGGATCGGCGCCGTAGGCCTTGAGCGCCTCGACCGGAGCCTGTGCCAGCGCGCCGGCGCACAGCATCGGCAGTCCGATCGCGGCGACCATCCTGCCCAGTCCCCGCCGATGGCGCCTTTTATTGGCCGTTGCGGCTTCATGCCAGGGTTTCATGGCGGTCATCCTGTTGGGTGCGGGCAGCCATCACCCCCTGCTCAGTCGCAGCAGTCGCCGCGCTTCATCTCGATGTCGAGCGAGATGCGGCTGACCCGCACGCAGCCGACGTCGCCGGCGGGCAGGTCGAGGCATTCGAGCAGCTGCCTGGCCTGCTCGCGGCACTTGCCCTTGCCGCTGGCGGGCTCGATGTCGTTGAAGGGGCGCTCGATCTCGGGGTCGAGGTGGTAGACCATGCCGCCGATCACGGCGCCGTCGGCGCTGGCGCTGACGACGATGTCGCGCAGTTTTTCCGCCGCGGCCTCGGCGCGGGTGAAGTTCGTGCCCTCGTGCAGCTCGAAGCTCAGCAGGCGCTGCTCGCCGGCTTTCAGGCGCAGGCCGTTGCTCGGCAGGCCGGCAAGGGTGACGCGCCAGCCGCGCCTTGCCAGCAGCGGCGGCAGCTCGATCTCGACCGTGATCAGGGCGCTGGTGCGGCCCGGATTGCCGACCCAGAAGCCCTTGCCGTGGAGCCCGGCCTTGAGGCCCGCCAGGCCGCCTCCGCCCGGCACCAGCGTGACGTTGCGCTGGCCGACGTTGTTGTCGTTGGGTACCAGGCGCCAGTCCTCGATTACCTCGCCCGCGGTGAAGTTGTCGACGTTGCTCGGGTCGCCGGTCGCCGAGACGATCATCAGCATGCAGTCATGGCCCCAGGCATTGCTGACTGGCGTCCATTCGAACGGGCCGACGATCTTCTCCTCCGCGCTGGCGGGCTGCAGCGTGCCGGCCGACAGCTGGGCCGTGCTCATCGGCTGCAGGTCGTTGGGCCAGAGCACGCCGGCCGAGGGCTTGCAGTGGAAGGCCTTGACGATGACGTTGTGGGCGACCTGGCTGCCACGGTTCCTGATCCTGACGTAGGCGTAGTTGGTCTCGCCGAGCGCGGCTTCCTGGTGGCCGGGCAGCCCGTCGGCTGCACGTCGGTTCCAGATCGTGGTCGTGTTCCAGTGCACCGCCTGGTAGGGGTATTCGCCGGCGCGGCCGTCGTCGATGTAGCAGTCGACAGCGGGCACGGCGCCGCCGTTGAGGTTCTGCTTCTCGAAGGCCCAGGCCAGCACCTTGCCGTAGGCACCGCCGAACACGCCCTCGGAGGTCCAGTTGCCGGCGTCGGCCGTCTGCAGTGCGGCCAGGAACTGGGCTGGCGAAGCCGGGTTGCTGGCTGGCGTCAGCTGGCCGACCGCGCGCAGGATCAGATAGGCCATGCAGCGGGCGGCGAACTCGCGCCGCGCCAGGCTGGTCGAGTCGCCGCCGATCGAGCGGTAGGCGCGAAACAGCGTGGTCGAGAGGATCTGCTCGCTCGAGTAGCCGCCGATATCGTTGGAGCCGCCCCAGCCCCAGCCGGCCGCGACGCTGCGGTCCGAGCGCCGCGGCACCGAGGGCACGAAGGGCGAGAGCAGGAAGCGGTCGATCGCTGCGCCGTTGTGCCATTCGGACAGGTAGTCGTTGAGGATGACCGCGAAGCTGTCGCCCGCGCTGTGCGCGAAGCCGAAGTTGGGCCCGCCGACATGGTCGTGCAGGATGCCGTGGCCGCCGAGCTCGTGCAGCACGACCCGCCAGTCGGCCGCGATGCCCATCGGGTGGGTCGTGTCGCCGAGGTCGGCCAGCGCGAAGCAGCAGTGGTCGATGCCGTCGCCGTCGCCGACGCAGTGGGCGTTGACGGTGTTGCCCTGGTCGGTGGCGTTGCCCTTGCCGCGGTGGTCGACCTCGACCGGAAAGGCAGTGCCGTCGAAGTAGCTCGCGAGCGGGAAGCCGAGCTCCTCGACCAGCTGAAAGAAGCGGTCGACATGGTAGTAGGCGTTGACGGCGGCGAAGTTGTCGGTGCGCGCGTCGTAGTCGAAGTTGAGGCCGACGTTGCGGCTTGGCGGGTCGATGTCCTTGAGCTCGAGGTCGGTCAGCGTCGCCAGGCTGCCCTGCAGGTACTGCTTGCCGCCAGTCGGCGGGTTCAGGTTGGGCAGGGTCACGCTGCTGCGGTGCGGATTGAGCTCGGCGTTGCTGGCGTCGGGCGTGTTGGCCGGGTCGCCCGTGCTGGTGATCGGGTCGTGCAGGAAGACCAGGCCGTTGACGCCCGAGGTCAGCGCGCGCAGGTAGAGCACCGAGTTGGTCTCGACGTCGACCAGCATGCGCCAGTTCATCGGGCTGCCTTCCCAGGGGTAGCGGACCACGAGCTCGGCGACCAGGCACCACTGTCCCTCGCGGATCGACTTGGGTACTGCGGGTAGGGGCAGCGTGGGCGGGTTGCCGCAGAGCGACTGTTCCTCGCTGTGCGCTGCGCTGGCGTGGGTGGTGGCATGTGTGACCGCGGCTGGCTTGGGGCCCTCGTCCTGCGTGCGCTGGGCGGCCTGGTAGCGGTAGACGAAGAAGCGGCCGCGGATCAGCTGCGGCAGGATTTCCTGCTGGCTGGTCGCGGCCTTGGTGGCCTTGGCCGGCTTGCCGAGGATATCGCCCAGCAGCGCGGCACTCGCTGCGCCGGCTTCGGCGCTAGCCACTGCCTTGCGCACGCGCGTGCTGCCCGTTTTCTCGCTGCTGGCGAACAGCTGGCGGTAGCGCTCGATGGCCTCGGCGGGCGGCAGCCTGGCGTCGATGCCGCTGGCGCTGCTGTCGGTGGCAGCAATGACGCGGGTGGGCGCCTGCTTGAGCGTGACGGTGACGCCGGCAGCCCAGACCGGGGTGTTGAGCCAGGTCTGGCGGAAGGCGTAGGTCTCGGTGTCGAACAGGCGCTTTTCCTCGTCACGCCGGTATTCGAGCGCCGCCTCGCGCGGGTCGAGATAGTTGGCCGCCTGGTCGAGATGGCGCAGCGCGTCCTCCCCGATGCCGAAGTCGCCGGAAAGATCGCGCAGATAGGCAGCCGCCGCCGCCCTGCCTTTCAGTCCGCCAGCCTCGCGGAACTCGTCGAGGTGGTTGATGGCGCGCAGGCGGTTGGCCTCGTCGAGCACGACGTTGGCCTTGAGACGGGCATCGTAGTGGAGCTTCATGGGTGACCACCCTTCAGTCTTGAAAACGTCCATCTTCCAGCCTGCCAGGCCACCTGTAAACCTCACAAAACTGGCCATGACAACCGGGGCCGGGATAGGAGGCTGATGTGGCGGAGTGCCGCTTCGGGTCACAATAGCTGGCGTGAACAAGCCTCATGTCCCCCTGGCCGAGCAGCTGCGCCCGCACAGCCTCGGCGAAGTCATTGGTCAGCAGCACCTGCTCGGCCCCGGCATGCCGCTGCGCATCGCCTTCGAGTCGGGTCGTCCGCACAGCTGCATCTTCTGGGGCCCGCCCGGGGTCGGCAAGACCACCATCGCGCGCCTGATGGCGCAGGCCTTCGACGCCCAGTTCATCGCGATCAGCGCGGTGCTCGGTGGCGTCAAGGACATCCGCGAGGCGGTCGAGCGCGCCGAGCATGCCCGCGACGGCCTGCAGCCGCAGGCGACCATCGTCTTCGTCGACGAGGTGCACCGCTTCAACAAGAGCCAGCAGGACGCCTTCCTGCC
>CAZJQH010000119.1:0-6719 GCA_964547895.1 uncultured Chitinophaga sp.
AGTCATCCCGACTTCCGGTCTTTTTTCTTGTCCGTATGCTCAGGGTTGCCGCTAAACTAGCTGGCCTCCTGGCTTGTTGAAGCCGTGACCGCCTGAGAACTGCCTGGATGAAACTGGTTCCCGACGAAAAGAATCTGCCGCGCCTGCATCTGCTGGGCACGCTGGCCATCGTCTTTCTGCTGATCCTGCTGCTGTCGGGACTGTTCGCGTTCCAAGGCTGGCAGGTTCATCGTGCCGCGCTGCGCAACATCGAGATCGCTGCCCAGCAGCAGGTGCAGGCCAGGCTGGCGAGCGAGATGGACAGCGTGCTGGGCGTGATCGACTTCACCCGCCGACGCGCCGAGTCGGACCTGCGCCGCAGCCTGGTGGACCAGGTCGATGCCGCCTATGGCGTCGCGCAGGGCCTCTACGAGCGCGAACAGGGCCGACGTCCCGATTCCGAGGTCCAGCGCCTGATCCTGGCTGCGCTGCGGCCCACCCGCTTCTTCGAGGGTCGGGGCTATGTCTTTGTCAACGACATGCAGGGCCATATCCGCCTGCTGCCGCCCAATCCCGAACTCGAGGGCAAGCTAAGCCTGGACAACCAGGACGACACCGGCCGTCCCATCATGGGCAGCCTGATCGAGGCGGCCCGCAAGCCGCGCGGCGAGGGCTGGGCCCGCTACCGCTGGTACTCGCTCGAGAACCCGAGGCAGATGGCCGACAAGCTGTCCTATGTGCGCCATTTCGCTCCCTACGACTGGGTGATCGGGATTGGCGACTACCTGCACTACTGGGACGACAAGCAGCGGCGCGAGGCCCTGGACCGGCTGCGGGCCACCCGCTTCGGTCGTACCGGCCATATCGGCGTGACCAGCCTGCAAGGTCAGCCGCTGCTGATTCCGACCGCTCCCGATCTGGAAGGCAAGCCGGTCGGGCAACTGCCCGCCCAGGAGTCCGAGGTGGTGGCCCGGGTCGCCAGGCTGGCCCAGCAGGGCGGCGGTTACCTGAGCTACGACTGGCCTGATCCCGCATCGGGCACTCTCAGGCGCAAGACCGCCCTGGTACGCCCCTACCAGCCCTGGGGCTGGGTGCTGGTGGCGACCATGCTCGAGGACGAGCTCACCGCGCCGGTCCAGCAGGAGCTCGAGCAGCAGCAACTGGTCGGGCGCGATCAGTCGCTGCTGCTGCTGGCCGTGCTGCTGCTGGCCAGCGTGCTGGCCGTTGGTGGCTCGCTCTGGTTCTCGCGCTGGATGGGCCGGCTGTTCCATGACTATTCCCGCCGCCATCTCGAGCAGCAGCGGGCGCTGCGCGAGGGTGAGGAAAAGCTCAACACCATCCTCGACAGCGTCGACGCCTCGATCTTCATCAAGGACCTGGATTTCCGCTACCGCTACGTCAACCGCCAGGCCTGTGAAACCATGGGCTTGCAGCCGGGCGAGATTCTCGGGCGCGACGACCTGGAGTTGCTGGAGCCGCAGCGCGCCCGCCTGGCGCGCGAGAGCGACCAGCGCGTGCTCAAGCTGGGCGAACGGGTCACCACCGAGTGGGCCGGCTCGCTCAACGGGCGGGAGGTGGTGCTCGCGACGGTCAAGCTGCCGCTGCGCGATGCCAGCGGCCGCATCTACGCGGTCTGCGGGGTTTCGAGCGACATCAGCGAGCGCAAGCGGGCCGAGCAGGTGCTGGCGCAGGCGCGTGACGCCGCCGAGGCCGCCAACCGCGCCAAGTCTGATTTCCTCTCAAACGTCAGCCACGAGCTGCGCACCCCGCTCAACAGCATCCTGGGCATGCTGCACCTGGTCGCCGCGACCGAGCTGAGCCCGCAGCAGCGGGGCCATCTGCAGCAGGTCCAGCAGGCCGCGCGCCAGCTGCACGACATCATCGTCGACATGCTGGATTACGCCCAGCTCGAAAGCGGCCGCCTGCAGCTGCAGAACGTGGTCTTCAGGCTCGACGAGCTGCTCGACCAGCTCGGTGCTCGCCTGGCGCCGCAGGCGCAGGCCAAGGGGCTGGACTTCAGCATGAGCGTCGCCGCCGAGGTTCCGCTGCAGCTGGTGGGCGACCCCAGGCGGCTGCGCCAGGCGCTGCAGCATTACCTGGACAATGCGCTCAAGTTCACCCGCAAGGGCTCGGTCACCTTGCAGATCAGCCTGCTGCGCCGCGATGCGCAGGCGGTGCTGCTGTGCTTTGAGGTCAGCGACAGTGGCATCGGGGTGGACGAGGCGCTGCGCGAGCGACTGTTCCGGCATATCGCGCAGGGCGATGCTTCCAGCACGCGTGCCCATGGTGGCGCCGGCATCGGGCTGGTGCTGGTCAGGCAGCTGGTCGAGCTGATGGGGGGTGAGGTCGGCTTCGACAGCGAGCCAGGCCAGGGCTCGGTGTTCCGCTTCAGCGCACTGCTGGGCTGCCTCGGCGCCCAGCCGGAGCAGCAGCAGGGGGCTTCCTATCGTTGGCCACATCCCCTGGTCATCGAGCAGCAGCCAGCCCTGCCGGCAGCGGGCGAGGCGGGTGCCTCGGAGCAGTGGCTGGGCCTGCGCGAGTGCCTGCTCGGCCTGTTGCGTGATGACGATGTCGACAGCCTGGAACTGTTCGAGCAGCAGCAGCCGCTGTTGCGCGCTGCGCTGGGGGAACGTCATGCCGAGTTCGCCCAGCTCATGCGCAGCTATGACTTTCCCGCCGCGCTCGAGCTGCTGGAGCGCCGTGACTGAGCGATAGCCGCTCGGCCCGCGCCGGCTCGTGCAAACTCTTGTCCTGCCACTAGAATGGCCATGATGAGAATCCTGCTTTGCAATGATGACGGCTACCAGGCCGCCGGCTTGGTCGCACTGTACGAGGCGCTGGCTGCGGTCGCCGAGGTCGAGGTCGTCGCGCCCGAGTTCAACAACAGCGCCAAGTCCAATGCGCTGACGCTTCATTCCCCGCTTTACGTGACGCGCGCCGCCAACGGCTTTCGCTATGTCAACGGCACCCCGGCTGACTGCGTCCACATCGCACTGACCGGACTGCTCGGCTACCGGCCCGATCTGGTCGTCTCTGGCATCAACAACGGCGCCAACATGGGGGACGACACCATCTATTCGGGCACGGTCGGCGCCGCGATGGAGGGCTATCTGTTCGGCGTGCCGGCGATCGCCTTCTCCCAGGTGGAAAAGGGCTGGGCCCATGTAGATGATGCCGCCGTCCTGGCACGCGAGTTCGTGCAGTCGCTCGCGCCGGCGATCGAGGCCATGAGGCCGCAGCACGCTGGCGGCATCGCCACACCCGCCGGCGGCCATGCCAGGCCCTGGCTGCTCAACGTCAATTTTCCCAACCTGCCGCGGGCGCAGGTCAAGGGCTGGCAGGTCGCGCGGCTCGGCCGCCGCCACGCTGCCGAGCCGGTCATCCAGCAGCTCAATCCGCGCGGCGAGACCATGTACTGGATCGGAGCGGCCGGCCCGGCGCTGGACGACAGCGCGGGCACCGACTTCCACGTCACCCGCGAAGGCTATGTCTCGCTCACACCCTTGCAGATCGACCTGACCGACCATGGCCAGCTGGACCCCTGGTCGCAGGCCGCGGCCAGCTTGAACCCTGGCAAGGCTTGAGACAGGCTGGCACGCCATGAGTTCCCGGCAGTCGCCTCCCAAGTCCGCGGGCCAGCCAGTCGCGACTGCGCCATCCCGGCCGCGGCCGGGTTTTCCGCTCAGCCTGGGACAGCTGGTGACTCCGGCTAGTGGCGCGGCAAAGGCTCAAAGGGCGGCTGTTGCGCCGCAGGCGGCCATCCCCGCGCCGAGCGGGATCGGGCTCGACTCCAGCGCCGTGCGCCAGGCCATGGTGGCCCGGCTCGCCGCCCAGGGCCTTCGCCAGCCCGAGGTGCTGCAGGCCTTGTCCCAGGTCGAGCGGCATCGCTTCGTCGACTCGGCCTTTGTCCACCAGGCCTACGAGGACACCAGCCTGCCGATCGGCCTGGGGCAGACGATTTCAAAGCCCAGCGTGGTCGCGCGCATGCTCGAGCTTGGCCTGGGCGGGCGCGAGGGCAGGCCGCGCCGGGTGCTGGAGATCGGCACCGGCTGCGGCTACCAGGCGGCGCTGCTGAGCCGGCTGGCGCACGAGGTCTACAGCATCGAACGCCTGCGAGCCCTGCACGAGAAGGCGCGCGACAATCTGCGCCATCTGCGCCTGCGCAACCTGCACCTGATGCTGGGCGACGGCATGCTCGGCTATCCGGCCGGCGCCGGCTATGACCTGATCATCTGTGCCGCCGGCGGCCATCTGATTCCGCAGGCCTGGCTGGACCAGCTCGCCCCGGGCGGACGGCTGGTGACGCCGGCCGAGCAGGGGCATGGGCATCAGCATCTGGTGCTCATCGAGCGCGCCGTGCAGGGTTTTATCCGCACCGTGCTGGAAGCTGTCCACTTTGTCCCTCTAAAATCCGGGATAGCCTGACTTGAAAGTCGGGTCTTGTTCATTTATAGCAGAGGTATACGATGGACCGAATGGTTCCGCATTGCGGCGCAGCGTCGCCTCAACAAGTCGTGACGGCCCGCTGGCCAGTGCATTTCGCGCTGGCTGCCGGTCTGTCCCTGCTGGCGGCCTGCAGCACCACCAGCCTTGACGAGCCCGGCCAGGCGCCGGTCAGCGACAGGTCGATAGGCTCGGCAGGCAAGACCGTGACTGCCACGGCAGCCCTGCCCGGACAGGAGAACGCCGGCAAGCCCGGCTACTACACGGTGCGTCCCGGCGACACCCTGACCCGCATCGGACTCGAAACCGGGCAGCATCCACGCGACCTGGCACGCTGGAACGCGCTCGAGAACCCCAACCTGATCGAGGTCGGCCAGGTGCTGCGCGTGGTGCCGCCCGTGACCCAGCCTGCTACCGCCACCACGTTGCAGCAAGGCGCCGTCGCGGCACCGGTCACGGCGGGTGCTCCGGACGCGCGCGTCAAGCCGCGCCCGCTCAGCGCCAGGAACGGTGATGGCACAGCCAAGCCCGCCGTCCAGTCCGAGCAGGAGCCTGCCGCCATGGCAACCGAGGAACTCAGCTTTTCCTGGCCAGGCAGTGGCAGCGTGATCGAACGCTTCGACGAGGCGCGCAACAAGGGGGTCGACATTGCCGGCAAGGCTGGCGATCCGGTGCTCGCCGCCGCCGACGGCCGGGTCGTCTATGCCGGCTCCGGTCTGCGCGGTTACGGCAACCTGATCATCCTCAAGCACAACAACACCTACCTGACCGCCTACGCGCACAACCAGGCCTTGCTGGTCAAGGAAGACCAGAACGTGCGCCAGGGCCAGAAGATCGCCGAGATGGGCAGCAGCGACGCCGACCGCGTCAAGCTGCACTTCGAGGTGCGCCGCCAGGGCAAGCCGGTCGATCCGCTCAAGTTCCTGCCCTCCCGCTGAAACACACCTGATGCAACAAGAAAACCAGACCGCCGAGACGGCGGCCAATCCTGCCCTGCCCGAGGGCTGGCTCGAAGTCACCTCGATCGACCTCGACGCCCAGGGCGTCGCGCGCAAGCCCGACGGCAAGGTCGTCTTCATCGACGGCGCGCTGCCGACCGAGATCGTCAGTGCCCAGACCACGCGCAAGAAGAATCAGTGGGAACAGGCCCAGCTGACCGAGATCCACCGCGAGTCGCCGCTGCGTGTGCAGCCGCGCTGCCCGCATTTCGGCCTGCATGCCGGCGCCTGCGGCGGCTGCAAGATGCAGCACCTCGAGCCTGCGGCCCAGGTCGCGGTCAAGCAGCGCGTGCTCGAGGACAACCTCTGGCACCTCGGCAAGGTCAAGGCCGAGAGCCTGCTGCGCCCGATCGCCGGCCCGGCCTGGGGCTACCGCTACCGCGCCCGCCTGTCGGTGCGCTATGTGCACAAGAAGGGCGAGGTGCTGGTCGGCTTCCACGAGCGCAAGAGCCGCTATGTCGCCGACATGCGCGAGTGCCATGTGCTGCCACCCCATGTCAGCGCCTTGCTGCTGCCGCTGCGCGCGCTGATCCATGGCATGGAGGCGCGCGAGACCTGCCCGCAGATCGAGCTGGCCTGCGGCGACCAGGTCACCGCGCTGGTGCTGCGGCACCTGGAGCCCTTGTCGGCTTCCGACCTGCTGCTGCTGCGCGAATTCGCGCTGCGCCACAGCGTCAACGGCCAGGTCATCCAGTGGTGGCTGCAGCCCAAGGGCCCGGACACCGTGCATCTGCTCGACACCGAGCCCGAGCCGGCGCCGCTGTCCTACGCCTTGCCCGACTTCGGCATCGTCCACCCCTTCAAGCCGACCGACTTCACCCAGGTCAACCCGCACATCAACCGGGTGCTGGTGGCGCGTGCGCTGCGCCTGCTCGCCGTCGAGAAGCATGAACGCGTCATCGACTGGTTCTGCGGCCTGGGCAACTTCACGCTGCCGCTGGCGACCCAGGCGCGCGAGGTGCTGGGCATCGAGGGCAGCGAGGCGCTGGTGGCGCGCTCGCGCCAGAACCTGGAGCGCAACCAGCAGCAGCGCGGCGGCCTGGCGCCGACCAGCTTTGTCGCGCGCAATCTGTTCGAGATGACACCGGCCATGCTGGTGGCCGACGGCCAGGCCGACAAGTGGCTGGTCGACCCGCCACGCGAGGGCGCCTTTGCGCTGTCCAAGGCACTGGCCGACATCCACCAGGCGCGCATCGGCGCCGAGGGCACCGAGCCGCTGCCGCCCGAGGCCGCAGGCTGGAAGTTCCCGCAGCGCATCGTCTATGTCAGCTGCAACCCCTCGACGCTGGCGCGCGACGC
>CAZJQH010000120.1:0-6685 GCA_964547895.1 uncultured Chitinophaga sp.
GCATCCGGCTTACAAATGCCTGCAACTGTTTCAATCGAGGTCGTAGCGCTCCTCGGCCGGCTGGCGGCCGATCTGGCTCTGGCGTCGCTGCAGGTAGGAGTCGCGCACGAAGCTGTAGCGGTCCAGGGCCGCCTCCTCCAGCATCTCGCCGGCGCGCAGCAGGCCGGCGCGCTTGTCGACGATGCGCAGCACGGTCAGCTCGTTGCGGGTCGGGACATGGCCGACCGAGCCCAGCGCATCGCCCTGGCCGTCGACCGGCAGCGCCGCCGTGTCGCGCAGGGTCGAGGGCCCGAGCAGGGGCAGCATCAGGTAGGGACCGGATGGCACGCCCCAGCGGCCCAGCGTCTGGCCGAAGTCCAGCGTGGTGCGCTCCAGCCCCATCTCGGACGCGACGTCGAGCACCCCCACCAGGCCAAAGGTGCTGTTGACCGCAAAGCGCATGGTGTTCTCGGCCGCCTCGCGCGGCCGCGCCTGCAGTGCGGCATTGAGCGCCGACCAGGCGTCGCGCAGGTTGTCGAAGAAATTGCCGACGCCGGCGCGGACCGGGCCGGGCGTCACGTCGACATAGGCGGTGGCGACCGGCTTGACGATGGCCCGGTCGATGCCTTCGTTGAACTGGTAGATGCTGCGGTTGAGCGGCTCGAGCGGATCGCGCGGATCCGCCGTGGGACCGCTCGCGCAGCCCGCCAACACGGACAGGCCGATCAGCCCCGCCGCAAGCCGGGCCCTGTGGTGTGTGAACCGATTCATGTCATTCCCCCTTGTGCACCCATCACGCTCACTGCGCCTGGCCAGAGCCGGCGTCGGCCGCCTTGTTGTAGAGGAACTGTCCGATCAGATTCTCGAGCACGACGGCCGACTGGGTCTGCCGGATCACGTCGCCCTGGGCCAGATTCTTCTCGTCGGCGCCGGGCTCGATGCCGACATACTGCTCACCGAGCAGGCCGCTGGTCAGGATCTTGAGCGAACTGTCCTTCGGGAAAGCATAGCGCTTCTCGAGCGCGAGCACCACATCGGCCTGGAAGCTCTGGTCGTCGAAGCGGATCTCCTCGACGCGACCGACCACGACGCCGGCGCTCTTGACCGCCGCCTTCGGCTTCAAGCCGCCGGCGTTGTCGAACTTGGCGGTGACGCGATAGGTCTGCTCGAAGCTCAGGTTGAGCAGGTTGGCCGACTGCAGGGCCAGGAACAGGATGGCGGCCGCGCCGATCAGCACGAACAGACCCACCCAGACATCGACTTTGGAGCGTTGCAATTGGCTCTCCCTTGAATCAAACAGCGAACATCATGGCGGTCAGGATGAAGTCCAGACCCAGTACGGTGAGCGAGGCCATCACCACGGTGCGGGTGGTCGCGCGCGAGACGCCCTCGGGCGTCGGGCTGGCCTCGTAGCCCTGCTGCAGCGCGATGAAGGTCACCGCGATGCCGAACACCAGGCTCTTGAGCAGGCTGTTGCCGACGTCGGCCCAGACGTCGACCCCGCCCTGGATCTGGCTCCAGAACGAGCCGCCGTCGACGCCGATCATCAGCACGCCGACGACCCAGCCACCAATGATGCCCATGGCGCTGAACACCGCTGCCAGCAGCGGCATCGTGATCACGCCGGCCCAGAAGCGTGGCGCCAGCACGCGGTCGATCGGGTCGACCGCCATCATCTCCATCACGCTGATCTGCTCGCCGGCCTTCATCAGGCCGATCTCGGCGGTCAGCGAGGTGCCGGCGCGGCCAGCGAACAGCAGCGCGGTCACCACCGGCCCGAGCTCGCGGATCAGGCTCAGTGCCACCATCAGTCCCAGCGCTTCGGTCGAGCCGTAGCGCTCCAGGATGTTGTAGCCCTGCAGGCCGAAGACGAAGCCGACGAACAGGCCCGAGACCGCGATGATCGCGAGCGAGTAGTTGCCCAGGAAATGGATCTGGTCGCGGATCAGGCCGAAGCGGCGCCAGCTGCCGAAAGTGCCCAGCAGCAGGCGGATGAACAGGCGGGCGCCATGGCCTAGGTCGGCCAGCCAGCTGCGCAGCGCAAACCCGAGTTCGGCCGGATTGAGGCGATTCTTCATGCGAAGCTCCCGGCCGAGAGGCCGAAATCCTCCTCGACCGTCGGGCCGGGATAGTGGAAGCGCACCGGCCCCTCGGGCGAGGCGGTGACGTACTGGCGGATCAGCGGATTCTCGCTGGCGCGGATCTCGTCGGGCGTGCCCTGCTGCGCCACCCGGCCGTTGGCCAGCACGATCACATGGTCGCAGACCGCGAAAGTGGCGTCGAGCTCGTGCGAGACCATCAGGCTGGTCAGCCCGAGCGTGTCGTTGAGCTGGCGGATCAGGCGCGCGGCGGTGCCAAGCGAGATCGGGTCCAGCCCCGAGAAAGGCTCGTCATACATCACCAGCTCGGGATCGAGCGCGATCGCGCGCGCCAGCGCGACCCGGCGCGACATGCCGCCCGACAGCTCGCTCGGCATCAGGTGCCGCGCACCACGCAGGCCAACCGCCTGCAGCTTCATCAGGACGATGTCGCGGATCATGGCCTCGGGCAGATTGGTGTGCTCGCGCAGTGGGAAGGCCACGTTATCGAACACGTCCTGGTCGGTGAACAGGGCGCCGAACTGGTACAGCATGCCCATGCGGCGGCGCATCGCATAGAGGCCGTCGCGGTCCAGAGCGCCGACATCCTGGCCGTCGAACAGCACCTGGCCCTTGACGGCCTTGTTCTGGCCGCCGATCAGGCGCAGCAAGGTGGTCTTGCCGCCGCCCGAGGCGCCGATCAGCACCGTGACCTTGCCGCGCGGCACATGCAGGCTGATGTCCTCGAGCACGACGCGGCCGTCCCCATACCCGAAGGTGAGGTCGCGGATTTCAACCAGGTGCTGCTGTGACATGGGAGGACTCAGAAATGAAGAAAGCCGGTCAAACCGGCTTCCATATGATAAGGGATACAGGAAAACCCTAGTCAGAATTATTCCATACCCCCTGGTGCATCAACGCGGCAGCTGGGTCGAGCCCATCAGGAACTCGTCGATCGCGCGCGCGGCCTGGCGGCCTTCGCGGATCGCCCACACCACCAGCGACTGGCCGCGGCGCATGTCGCCAGCGGCGAAGACCTTGGGCACGCTGGTCGCGTAGCCGCCGTCGATCGCCTCGGTCGCCTTGGCGTTGCCACGACCATCCTTCTCGACGCCGAAGCCGTCGAGGATGGAAGCCACCGGGTTCACGAAACCCATCGCCAGCAGCACCAGGTCGGCCTGGTATTCCTTCTCGGTGCCCGGGACCTCGACCAGCTTGCCGTCCTTCATCTCGACATGCACGGTCTTGAGGCCAGTCAGCTTGCCGTTCTTGCCGATGAATTCCTTGGTCGAGATCGCGAACTCGCGCTTGAGGAGGCCGGCCTCGGCGCTCTCGTCGTGGCTGGAGCTGGTGCGCAGCTTGAGCGGCCAGTAGGGCCAGACCAGCGGCTTGTTCTCCTGCTCGGGCGGCATCGGCATGACCTCGAACTGGGTCACGCTGGCAGCGCCATGGCGGGTCGAGGTGCCGACGCAGTCGGAACCGGTGTCGCCACCGCCGATCACGATCACATGCTTGCCGTCGGCACGCAGCTGGCCCTTGAGCTTGTCGCCGGCGTTGACCTTGTTCTGCTGCGGCAGGAACTCCATCGCGAAGTGGATGCCGTCGAGCTCGCGGCCCGGCACCGGCAGGTCACGCGACTGCTCGGAGCCACCGGTCAGCAGCACGGCGTCGAAGTCCTGCTTGAGCTGCTCAGGCGCAATGCTTTCCTTGGCCCAGTTGGTGACCTTGGAGCCCTCGGGCAGGGTGCCGACCATCACGCTGGTGCGGAACACGACGCCTTCGGCCTCGAGCTGCTTGACGCGGCGGTCGATGTGCGACTTCTCGAACTTGAAGTCGGGGATGCCGTAGCGCAGCAGGCCGCCGACGCGGTCGTTCTTCTCGAACACGGTCACGTCGTGGCCGGCACGCGCCAGCTGCTGGGCGGCCGCCAGGCCGGCCGGGCCGGCGCCGACGACGGCAACCTTCTTGCCGGTCCTGACCTTGGCCGGCTGCGGCTGGACCCAGCCGTTCTCCCAGGCCTTGTCGATGATCGCGTGCTCGATCGACTTGATGCCGACCGGGTCGCCGTTGACGTTGATCACGCAGGCCGCCTCGCAGGGCGCCGGGCAGATGCGGCCGGTGAACTCGGGGAAGTTGTTGGTGCTGTGCAGCACCGTGCTCGCGTTCTGCCAGTCCTGGTGGTAGACCAGGTCGTTGAAGTCCGGAATGATGTTGTTGACCGGGCAGCCGTTGTTGCAGAACGGGGTGCCGCAGTCCATGCAGCGGGCGCCCTGGACCTTGGCCTGCTCGTCGCTCAGAGCGATCACGAATTCCTTGTAGTGCTTCAGGCGCTCGGGGACGGGCTTGTAGCCTTCCTCGATGCGCTCATACTCCATGAAGCCGGTGACTTTTCCCATTTTCTTTCCTTTGCGGCGGCAGGGCCTAAGGCCCCGCCGCCTGAACTGAGTGATTCGAGGATTACTTGGCGGCGACAGACTCAGCCTTGGCAGCCTGGGCCTGCTTGCGGGCGTAGATCTCGCCCAGGGCGCGCTTGTACTCGGTCGGGAAGACCTTGACGAACTTGGCGCGGGCCTCGGCCCAGTTGTCCAGCAGGTCGCGGGCGCGCTTGCTGCCGGTCCAGCGCAGGTGATCCTCGAGCAGCTTCCTGAGCTGCTCCTCGTCGGTCTGGCCGCGGTGCCAGGTGGCGACGTCGCCGATGGCCTGCTGCTCGGTCGCCGGCACCACCTTGTCCAGGGCGACCTGGGCGGTGTTGCAGCGCGAGGCGAACTGGCCGTCCTCGTCGTAGACGTAGGCGATGCCGCCGCTCATGCCGGCAGCGAAGTTGCGGCCGGTCTTGCCCAGCACGGCCACGGTGCCGCCGGTCATGTATTCGCAGCCATGGTCACCCACGCCCTCGACCACTGCGGTGGCGCCCGACAGGCGCACCGCGAAGCGCTCGCCGCCGACGCCGCTGAAGAAGGCCTCGCCGGTGGTCGCGCCGTACATCACGGTGTTGCCGACGATGATGTTGCTCTGGGCCACGCCGCGGAAGTCCAGGCTCGGACGCACCACGATGCGGCCGCCCGACAGTCCCTTGCCGGTGTAGTCGTTGGCCTCGCCGATCAGGTACAGGGTCACGCCGTTGCACAGGAAGGCGCCGAAGGACTGGCCACCGGTACCCTCGAGCTGGATGCGGATGGTGTCATCCGGCAGGCCCTCGGGGTGGACCTTGGTGATCGCGCCCGACAGCATCGCGCCGACCGAACGGTTCACGTTGCGGGCGACTTCCATGAACTGGACCTTCTCGCCCTTCTCGATCGCGGCCTTGCTCTTGGCGATCAGCACGTTGTCGAGCGCCTTCTCCAGGCCATGGTCCTGCTCGGCCACATGCAGGCGCGGCACGTCGGCCGGCACTGCCGGCTGCGCGAACAGGCGGCTGAAGTCCAGGCCCTGCGCCTTCCAGTGCTCCAGGCCCTTGCGGGTATCGAGCAGGTCGGAGCGGCCGATCAGGTCGTCGAACTTGCGGATGCCCAGCTGGGCCATGATCTGGCGCACTTCCTCGGCGATGAAGAAGAAGTAGTTGACGACATGCTCGGGCTTGCCGCTGAACTTCTTGCGCAGCTCGGGATCCTGGGTGGCGACGCCGACCGGGCAGGTGTTCAGGTGGCACTTGCGCATCATGATGCAGCCCTCGACGACCAGCGGAGCGGTCGCGAAGCCGAACTCGTCAGCGCCCAGCAGCGCGCCGATCACGACGTCGCGGCCGGTCTTCATCTGGCCATCGGCCTGGACGCGCACGCGGCCACGCAGGCGGTTCAGCACCAGGGTCTGCTGGGTCTCGGCCAGGCCGATCTCCCACGGACCGCCAGCATGCTTGATCGACGACAGCGGCGAGGCGCCGGTGCCGCCGTCATGGCCGGCGATCACGATGTGATCGGCCTTGCACTTGGCCACGCCGGCGGCGATGGTGCCGACGCCGACTTCCGACACCAGCTTGACCGAGATGCTCGAATGGGTCGAGACGTTCTTCAGGTCGTGGATCAGCTGGGCCAGGTCCTCGATCGAGTAGATGTCGTGGTGCGGCGGCGGCGAGATCAGGCCGACGCCCGGCACCGAGTGACGCAGGAAGCCGATGTACTCGGACACCTTGCCGCCCGGCAGCTGGCCGCCCTCGCCCGGCTTGGCGCCCTGGGCCATCTTGATCTGGACCTGGTCGGCAGAGGCCAGGTACTCGGCGGTGACGCCGAAGCGGCCCGAAGCCACCTGCTTGATGCGCGAACGCAGGCTGTCGCCTTCCTGCAGCTCGATGTCGGACTCGACCTTGTCGGCGCCGATGATCGAGGCCAGGCTCTCGCCCTTCCTGATCGGGATGCCCTTGAGCTCGTTGCGGTAGCGCGCCGGATCCTCGCCGCCTTCGCCAGTGTTGGACTTGCCGCCGATGCGGTTCATCGCGACCGCCAGGGTGGCATGGGCTTCGGTGGAGATCGAGCCCAGCGACATCGCGCCGGTGGCGAAGCGCTTGACGATTTCCTTGGCCGGCTCGACTTCCTCGACCGAAATCGCCTTGCTCGGATCGACCTTGAACTCGAACAGGCCGCGCAGCGTCAGGTGGCGCTTGCTCTGGTCGTTGATGATCTGGGCGTATTCCT
>CAZJQH010000121.1:0-6636 GCA_964547895.1 uncultured Chitinophaga sp.
AACTTGCCGATGATGCCCTGCATGAAGCCGATCGGCAGGAACACCGCGACGATCGACAGCGTGGTCGCGAACACCGCCAGGCCGATTTCCTGCGTGCCCTCGAGCGCGGCCTGGTAGGGCGACTTGCCCATCTGCACATGGCGCACGATGTTCTCGCGCACCACGATCGCGTCGTCGATCAGCAGGCCGACGCAGAGCGACAGCGCCATCAACGTGATCATGTTGATGGTGAAGCCGAACCAGTGCATGAACAGGAAGGTGCCGATGAGCGAGATCGGCAGCGTCAGTCCGGTGATGACGGTCGAGCGCCAGGAGTTCAGGAACAGGAAGACGATCAGCACCGTCAGGGCAGCGCCCTCGATCAGGGTGCGGCGCACGTTGTCGACCGAGACCCGGATCGGGCGTCCGGTGTCGCCGATCGGCTCGAGCCGGAGCCCGGCCGGCGCTTCGGCGCGGATCTCGCCGAGCACGGACTTGAGGCCGTCGATCACCGCCAGCGTGTTCTCGTCCTGGGCCTTCTGCACCTGCAGCAGCAGGGTGCGCTGGCCGTTGTAGAGCGCCAGGCTGTCGAGTTCCTGGGCACCGTCGACCACGCGCGCGACCTGGCCCAGATAGACCGGCTGGCCATGGTGGCGCGCGACGATCAGGCGCTCGAGCTGCTGCGGCCGCTCGGCTCTCGCCTCGATCTGCACCACGCGTTCGCGCTCGAGCGAGCGCAGCGCGCCGACCGGCAGGTCCTGGTTCTCCTGCTTGAGCGTGGCGACGACCTGCTCCGGCGTGACGCCAAAGGCTTCCAGGCCGGCCGGCTGCAGCTCGACCCGGATCGTGCGCCGGCTGGCGCCCGCCAGCGTGACTGCGCCGACGCCGCGCACGTTCTCGAGCCGCTTCTTGAACACCTGCTCGGCCCAGTTGGTGAGCTCGACCGCGTTGGGCGTCTCGCCCTGGCTCGCATCGGGCAGGATCGCGACCGACCAGATCGGCCGGCTCGAGGGATCGAAGCGCTGCACCCGGGGCTCCTCGACCTCGTCGCGCAGGCTGGCGCGCAGCACGGCGACCTTCTCGCGGACGTCATCGGCTGCCTTGCGCCCGTCGATGTGGAGCTGGAACTCGATGATGACGACCGACTGGCCCTCGTAGCTGCGCGAGGTCAGCGCGTTGATGCCGGCAATCGTGTTGACGCCTTCCTCGATCTTGCGCGTGACCTCGGACTCGACGATCTCGGGCGCCGCGCCCGGATAGGCGGTCGAGACCACCACGGTCGGGAAGTCCACCTTGGGGAACTGGTCGACCTGCAGCCGCTGCAGCGCGAAGCCGCCCAGCACCACGAAGGCCAGCATGATCATGGTCGCGAAGACCGGGTTGCGCAGCGAGACGCGGGTGAACCACATGGAAATCGCTCCCGTTCAGCGGTCGCTGGCGGCGGCTGGCGCTACCTTCTGCGCGGCGCGCGCCGGCGTGCCCTCTGCCAGGGCGCCGGCGCTGGCGCGCAGCACCAGGCTGCCCGCGGGCAGGCCTTCGATCGCGACCATGTCCTCGTCGGCGGCACGGCCCTGCACGCCGGGCTCGACGCTCAGGTGCACCACCTTGCCGTCGCGCAGCAGCTGCAGGTAGGGGCGCGGCCTGTCGTGGCGCAGTGCTGACAGCGGCACCGCGACCGCCCTGACGCTGCCGAGGTGGATGCGGCCCTGCACGAACAGGCCCTGGCGCAGGCCTGGCTGCGCCGGCACGCTAAGGTAGGCCAGCAGGCTGCGGCTGCCGGTCTGCAGGCTGGGGCTGATGCGCGCGACCCGGGCCGCCGATGCCTGGGCCATGCCCTCGATCGACCAGTCGGCGGTCTGGCCCACGCGTAGCTCGAGCGCGTCGGCTGGCGGCAGCGTGGCCTCGATCTCCATCGCGCCGGCATCGACGATCTCGAGCACGCGCGCGTCGACTGGTACCCGCTCGCCGTTCTGCGCCAGCCGGGCCGAGACCTGGCCGCTGATGGGCGCGCGCAGCTCGGTGTCGGCCAGCGACTTGCGCGCGATCGCCAGCGCGGCCTGCGCCGCCTTCAGGTTGGCGCGCGCCGCGTCCAGGCTGGCGGCCGAGTTCTGCGCCGCAGTGGCCGAGATGAAGCCTTGCTGCACCAGCGCCTGGTTGTTGTCGTGCTGGCGCTGCGCGATGGCCTGCTGCGCCTCGCTGGCGAGCGCCTGTTGCTCGGCCTGCTGCACCCGGGCCAGCGCCTCGGTGGCATCGATGCGGGCGAGCAGCTGGCCGGCGCGCACGGGATCACCCTCGCGCAGCTCGAGCTCGCGCAGTTCGCCGGCGACGCGCGCCTTCACCGCCGCCGAATGCACGGCCTTGAGCGTGCCGGTGAAGGGCAGGGTGCGCACCAGCTCGACCTGGTCGGCGACATGAAGGTCGCGCGCCGGCAGTTCGAGCTCGGCCGGCATCCGGGCCTGGGCCGCGGCTTGCTGGGCCGCCTGCTGCTGTTGCTCGCGCTTGCCGAGGGCGCGCATCAGGCCTAGCGCGAGCGCCACGGCCACCAGGGCCAGCAAGGCCCAGTGTTTCCACGATTTCATGACGGTGATCCTGAGGGAGTGGGCGTCCGGGGCCGTCCGACCCGCTGGTGGGCCCGGCCGCGATGCCGATATCGCTGTGTGGACAGGGATTGACTATACCCCAGGCGGAATGAATCCTGGCCAGAATGATGGCATTTCGGCAGCCGCTAACATCGCGGCTGCAAAGCGCGTCGACAGCCGACGCCCATCCTGAGCCAGCATCTGAAAGGTCCATTCCATGTCATCGCGTTCCACCATCGTCCTTGGCGGCGGCTGCTTCTGGTGCACCGAAGCGGTGTTCGTGCGCGTGCGCGGCGTGCTCGACGTCGAGTCAGGCTACTGCAACGGCCAGGCCGAGCGCCCCAGCTATGAGCAGGTCTGCACCGGCGAGACCGGCTGCGTCGAGGTGGTCAAGCTCGAGTTCGACCCGGCCGTGATCCCGCTCGAGCAGATCCTGTCCATCTTCTTTGTCATCCACGATCCTACCCAGCTGAATCGCCAGGGCCATGACCTCGGCACCCAGTACCGCAGCGGCATCTACTGCAGCGACGAGCAGCAGTTGGCCGTGGCGCGCGACTTCATTGCCGGGCTCGAGCGCGAGCGTATCTTTGCCCGCACCATCGTGACCGAGGTCAAGCCGCTGGCGCATTACTGGCCGGCCGAGGACTACCACCAGGACTTCTTCGAGCGCAACCCCAGCCAGGGCTATTGCCTGGCGGTGGCCGCGCCCAAGGTCGCCAAGCTGCGCGCGGCCTTCGCCGACTGGCTGCGGGACTGACCGGGTGGAGCTCGCCCAGCAGCCTGTCGTCGCCGCGCTGACCCCGGTCTGCCTGCTGATCGGCGCCGGCTTCCTGGCCGGTCGGCTGCGCTGGATCGGGCCCGAGGCCATGCGCGGCTTGTCGAACCTGGTCTTCCTGCTGCTGATCCCGGCGCTGCTGTTTCGCACCATGAGCGCGGTGCGCTTCGAGCAGCTTGACCTGCGGCCAGTGCTGGCCTATTTCCCGGCGGCCGGTCTCTGGCTGCTGGCGCAGATTGCCTGGCGTGGCTTCACGCCGCGCAGCGTGGTGCTGGCGCTGGGCGGCAGCTTCTCGAACACCGTCATGATCGGGCTGATCCTGGTCGAGCTGGCCTATGGCCGCGCCGGCCTGGTAACGCTGCTGACCCTGGTCGCGGTCCATTCGCTGATCCTGCTGAGCTCGGCCACCGTGCTGGTCGAACTGGCGCAGGCGCGCCAGGCGCGTGAGGCCGGCAGCCGGCCGCCGCGCCTGCTGGCCACTGCCGGCTCGGCCATCCGCAGCTCGCTGCTGCACCCGGTTCCGCTGCCCATCGTCTGCGGCCTGCTCTATGCCCAGACCGGCTGGGGTCTGTCGCCGCTGATCGACCAGCCGCTGCGCCTGCTGGGCAACGCCTTCGGCCCGCTGTCGCTCGTGCTGGTCGGCATCAGCCTGGCCTTCACCCCGGTCGCGGGCCACTGGCGCGCTGCGCTGCCGGTGGTGCTGGCCAAGAACCTGGTGCTGCCGGCCCTGGTGGCAGCGGGTGGCTGGCTGGCCGGCCTCGGTGGGTTGGCCTGGCAGGTCGTCGTGCTGGCGGCGGCGCTGCCAACCGGCGCCAACGTCTACCTGTTCGCGCAGCGCTACCAGTCCGAGCGCGAGCTCACCACCACCGTGGTCGGCCTGTCGACCGTGCTGGGCCTGCTCACGCTCAGCGCCGTGATGCTGCTGACGGCCATGGCGCCAGGCGGCTGATTCCGCCCTGCTACGCCTGGCCAGGGCCACTGGTAGCTCGGGGCCGATCCGGCTATAATCTGCGGCTTTGCAACGTTTCGCTGGCCGGGTGGTCAGTCGGTGTCTCAGGCGTTGCGGAAAACTCGGCGCATATCGTGCCAACCACCCGAAGGACAAACCATGGTCGTGATCCGACTCTCCCGCGGCGGCTCCAAAGCTCGCCCGTTCTACAACATCGTCGTTGCCGCCAAGGCAAACCGTCGTGACGGCCGCTTCATCGAGCGTATCGGCTTCTACAACCCGCTGGCCCGTGGCGGCGAAGAGCCCCTGCGCATTGCCCAGGACCGCCTGAGCTACTGGACTGGCGTCGGCGCCCAGACCTCCGACGTCGTCGCACGTCTGGTCAAGCAAGCCGCCAAGGCTGCTCCGGCCGCCTAAGCATGGCCAAGCTGCCCGGCCTCGAACCAGCCGCCCTGCCGCCTGATGCGGTGGAGCTCGGCCGGGTGCAGGAAGCCTGGGGCATCAAGGGATGGGTGCGACTGCATTCGCACAGCGCCGATCCCGAGGTGCTGCTGGCTGCCAAGCGCTGGTTCCTGCTTCCCCCCGAAGCCCGCTTCGCGCGTGGCTTCGACGCATTTTCCGGTGTCGTGACCGTCGCTGTCGACGAGGTCAAGACCCATGCCGACGGCCTGGTGGCGCGCATCGATCCGATCGCCGACCGCAACGCCGCCGAAGCACTCAAGGGTGCGCGCATCTACGTCTCGCGCGCCGACTTCCCCGCCGCCAAGGGCGACGACGAGTATTACTGGGTCGACCTGATCGGCCTTGACGTCGTCAACCGCGAGGGCGTGAACCTGGGCGTCGTGCGCGACCTGCTGCCGACCGGCCCGCACTCGGTGCTCTGCCTCGAATATAGCGAAGGCGACAAGCAGCTCGAGCGCATGATCCCCTTCGTCTCGGTCTACGTCGACTCCGTCGACCTGCCGGCCAAGCGCATCACTGTCGACTGGCAGCCCGACTACTGAAGCGCTGCAGGCGCTCATCGCCTCCCATGCGTTTCGACGTCATCACCTTATTCCCCGAGCTGTTCGCTCCCTTGCTGAGCCACGGCATCAACCGGCGCGCCTTCGAGTCGCGCCAGGTCGACGTGCGCCTGTGGCAGCTGCGCGACTTTGCCGAGGGCAACTACCGCCGCGTCGATGACCGCCCGTTTGGCGGCGGACCCGGCATGGTGATGCAGGCCGATCCGCTCCTGCGCTGCTGGCAGGCCATCCGCGCCGACCGCGGTGCCGATCTGCCCGGCGCCGAGCCAGTCCTGACCGTGCTGTTCTCGCCGCTGGGCGAGCGCATCGCGCATCCGGTGGTCGAGCGATTCTGCTCCAGTGCGGGCGCCATCCTGGTCTGCGGCCGCTACGAGGGCCTGGATCAGCGCTTCATCGACGCCTGCGTCGACGTCCAGCTCAGTCTGGGCGACTTCGTGCTCTCGGGCGGCGAGATCCCGGCGATGGCGCTGCTCGACTCGGTCGCGCGGCTGCAACCCGGAGTGCTCAACGACGAGGGCAGCCACCAGCAGGACAGCTTCAACCCCGCGCTCGACGGCCTGCTGGATTGCCCGCACTACACCCGGCCCGAGGTCTGGCAGGGCCCCCAGGGCGAGGCGTCGGTGCCGCCGGTGCTGCTGTCAGGCCACCATGGCCAGATCGAGACCTGGCGTCGTCAGCAGCGACTGCGCCAGACGGCGCAGTGGCGCCCCGACGTGCTGGCCGCGGTGCGCGAGCGCGGGGCCTTGAGCCGCGCCGACCTGCAGTGGCTGCACGCGCAGGGTCTGGACAAGGATTGAGCTCGGGCTATAATCGCAGGCTTTCCGGTCCTCTGGCGGCCGCCTTGACTCGCTTTTGAGTCGGGGCCCCTAGCGTAGCCGTATATGAACGGGAATTCGAGGAAAACCATGAACCTGATCCAGACCCTCGAGCAAGAAGAAATTGCTCGCCTGAACAAGGAAATCCCCGCTTTCGCTCCCGGCGACACCGTGATCGTCAGCGTCAACGTGATCGAAGGCACCCGCAAGCGCGTCCAGGCCTACGAAGGCGTCGTGATCGCCCGTCGCAACCGCGGCCTGAACTCGTCCTTCATCGTTCGCAAGATCTCGAACGGCGAAGGCGTCGAGCGTACCTTCCCGCTCTACAGCCCGCTGATCGCCAAGATCGAAGTCAAGCGCCGCGGTGACGTCCGTCGTGCCAAGCTGTACTACCTGCGCGAGCGCAGCGGCAAGTCGGCCCGCATCAAGGAAAAGCTGGGCGCTTGATCGACTGCTTATTGCAGCGGTCTTGCACCAGTATGAAAAAAGCGCCTTCGGGCGCTTTTTTCATGTCTGC
>CAZJQH010000122.1:0-6625 GCA_964547895.1 uncultured Chitinophaga sp.
TGCCGCCGGTGCTGCAGCTGTCGCGCGTGCCGCCGCTGCGCGTGATCCGGCGCGAGCTCGGCAGCCCCAAGCCCTTGTCGCTCGCGGTGCTGGGGCTGGGCGCGGCGGGCTTTGCCGTCCTGCTGCTGGCGGCCAGCCGCGACCTCAAGCTGGGTTCGATTGCGGTCGGCGGCTTTGCGCTTGCGCTGCTGCTGTTCGCCGCGCTGGCCTGGCTGGCAGTGCGGGGCTTGCGGGGGCTTGCCGGTCGCGGCGGCCTGTCGCCCTGGCTTGGCCTGGCGCTGCGGCAATGGACGGCGCGGCCGGGCTATGCGGTGGTGCAGGTCAGCGCGCTGTCGGTCGGCCTGCTGGCGCTGGTGCTGCTGGTGCTGCTGCGCACCGACCTGATCGCGAGCTGGCGCGCCGCGACGCCGCCCGACGCTCCCGATCGCTTCGTCATCAACATCCAGCCTGGCCAGGACCAGGCCTTCCGTGCCGCGCTGCAGCGCCAGGGCGTGGAGCGCTATGACTGGTACCCGATGATCCGCGGCCGGCTGGTCGGCATCAATGGGCGGCCGGTCGGCGCGCAGGACTACCAGGACGAGCGCGCGCGGCGACTGGTCGAGCGCGAGTTCAACCTCTCGCACAGCACCGAGCTGCCGGGCCACAACCCGCTGGCGGCGGGGCGCTGGCGTGCCGGCGAGGCCGACGGCATCAGCATCGAGTCCGGCCTGGCCGAGACGCTGGGGCTCAAGCTGGGTGATTGGGTCACCTTCGACATCGCCGGCATGCAGCGCGAGTCGGTCGTCACCAGCCTGCGCCAGGTCGACTGGAGCTCGATGCGGGTCAACTTCTTCGCGCTCTATCCGGTCGCCGAGATCGCCGGCGTGCCGCAGACCTATATCACGGCCTTCCGCGCCCCGGCCCAGCCCGGCTTCGATGCCGCGCTGCTGCGCGAGTTTCCCAACGTGACGCTGGTCGATCTGGGCAACACGCTGGCCCAGGTCGAGGAGGTGCTGGGGCAGGTGATCCGCGCGGTCGAGGCGCTGTTCGGCTTCACGCTGCTGGCCGGTCTTGTGGTGCTGTTCGCGGCGATTGCCGCCACCCGTGGTGAGCGCGAGCGTGAGTTCGCCGTCCTGCGCGCGCTGGGCGCGCGTTCCAGCCTGCTGCGCCGGGTCCAGCGCGCCGAACTGCTCGGCGCTGGCCTGCTCTCCGGGCTGCTGGCCTCGGTAGTCGCGGTGGCGGTCGGCTGGGTGCTGGCGCGCCAGGTGTTCGAGCTCGACTGGCGCCCGACGCCCTGGGTGCCGCTGGCCGGTGCGCTGGCGGGTGCCTTGCTCGCGCTGGCCGCCGGCTGGTGGGGCTTGCGCGGCGTGCTGCGCACCCCGGTGGCACAGACGCTGCGCCGCGCGGCTGACTGAGGGCCGGCTGATCCCGCCGGGCGGCAGGCGCTTTGCGGTCGCGGTATAAACGCCGCCATGCAAGAAGACGACAAGACGGCCGGCCAGCAGCCGATGCGGCAGTACGAGAGCGCGTTCCAGTGGATTGGCGGCGAGCCCGCGGTGCAGGCGCTGGTCGACCGTTTCTACGACCTGATGGACCTCGAGCCCGGTTACCGCGAGCTGCGCGCCAGCCACGGCCCGGCGCTGGACGAGGCGCGCCAGAAGCTGTTCTGGTTCCTGTGCGGCTGGCTCGGCGGTCCGGACCACTACATCAGCCGCTTCGGCCATCCGCGCCTGAAGATGCGCCACATGCCGTTCAGCATCGGCATCCAGGAGCGCGACCAGTGGGTCGCCTGCATGGACCAGGCGATGGCCGAGACCGGCGTGCCCGAGGGGCTGCGGGTCCAGCTGCAGAAGAGCTTCTTCAACACGGCCGACTGGATGCGGAACCAGGCCGGAGCCTGAAGCTGTCGGATGGTTGGTTTAGTTGAATAGGTAATTTGCAACTGAGTTTTTATTCGTTCCTGTTTGCAGGGATTCCCCGGATCATCGCATTCAACGCAACCTGATCCGAAGGAAGACCACCATGCAAGCAAGCCGCCGCTGGCTGATCCAGGCCATCTCCGCCACCGCACTCGCCACCTCGCTGGGTCCGGCGCTCGCCCAGGGCAAGGTCGAGCTGCTCAACGTGTCCTATGACCCGACGCGCGAACTCTACGTCGAGTTCAATGCCGCCTTCGCCAAGTACTGGAAGGCCAAGGCCGGCCAGGATGTCGCGATCAAGCAGTCGCATGGCGGCTCCGGCAAGCAGGCGCGCGGCATCATCGACGGGCTCGATGCCGACGTCGCCACGCTCGCGCTGGCCGGCGACACCGACGCGCTGCACAGCAACGGCAAGCTGATCCCGCAGGACTGGCAGAAACGCCTGCCGCACAACAGCTCGCCCTACAGCTCGACCATCATCCTGGTGGTGCGCGAGGGCAATCCCAAGGGCATCAAGGACTGGGACGATCTGGCCAGGCCCGGCATCAAGGTCATCACGCCGAATCCCAAGACCTCGGGCGGCGCACGCTGGAACTACCTGGCGGCCTGGGAATTCGCCAAGCGCAAGTACGGCGGCGAGGCGCAGGCGCGCGACTTCGTCAAGAAGCTGTACGAGAACGTGCCCGTGCTCGATACCGGCGCGCGCGGCTCCTCGATCACCTTCGCGCAGCGCAACCAGGGCGATGTCTTCATCTCGTGGGAGAACGAGGCCTACCTGCTCGAGAAGGAGTTCGGCGCCAAGTTCGACGTCGTCTACCCCTCGATCAGCATCCTGGCCGAGCCGGCCGTGACCGTGGTCGACAAGAACGTCGACAGGAAGGGCACGCGCAAGGTGGCCGAGGCCTATCTCGACTACCTCTACAGCGACGAGGGCCAGGAAATCGCCGCGAAGAACTTCTACCGCCCGATCTCGCCCAAGGTGCAGGCGAAGTACGCCAAGCAGTTCCCCAAGCTGAACCTGTTCACCATCGACCAGGCCTTCGGCGGCTGGAGCAAGGCGACCCAGGCGCATTTCGCTGATGGCGCCAGCTTCGACCAGATCTACAGCAAGCGATGAATTTCCAGCAACTGCGCTCGGTGCGCGAGGCGGTGCGCTGCGGCTTCAACCTGACCGAGGTGGCTGCCGCGCTGCACACCTCGCAGCCCGGGGTCAGCCGCCAGGTGCGCGAGCTCGAGGAGGAGCTCGGCGTCGAGCTGTTCGAGCGTGCGGGAAAACGCCTGCTCGGGCTGACCACGGCCGGCAAGGCCTTGCTGCCGATCGTCGAGCGCGTGCTGCTCGACGCCGACAGCCTCAAGCGCGCGGGGCAGGAGCTGCAGGGCCGCGAGGAGGGCCGGCTGTCGATCGCCGCGACCCACTCGCAGGCGCGTTACGCGCTGCCGCATGTGGTGAAGGATTTCCGCCAGCGCTGGCCGCGCGTGAGCCTGCACCTGCACCAGGGCAGCCCGAAACAGGTGGCCGAGATGCTGATCTCGGGCGAGGCCGACATCGGCATCGCGACCGAGGCCCTGGCCGGCTACGACCAGCTGGTCACCTTGCCCTGCTACCGCTGGAGCCACAGCGTCGTGCTGCCGCACGGCCATCCGCTGCTGGCGCTGGGCCGCGAGCTCACGCTGCAGGACCTGGCGCATTACTCGATCATCACCTACGAGCTCGGCTACACCGGCCGCTCGCACATCGACCAGGCCTTCGCCGCCGCCGGACTGCTGCCCGACGTGGTGCTGACCGCGATGGACGCCGACGTGATCAAGACCTATGTCGAGCTCGAGATGGGGGTGGGCATCGTCGCCTCGATCGCCATCGACGAGGAGCGCGACCAGCATCTGCGCGCGATCGATGCCGGCCACCTGTTCCAGGTCAATGTCACGCGGCTCGGGATGCGGCGCAACCTCTGGCTGCCGGGTTTCGCCTTCGGCTTCATCGAGACCTTCGTGCCGACGCTCACGCGTGACGAGGTGCTGAAGGCCTTCGGCAACTGCTGAGCTCAGGGCGAATAGGGCGGTCCTGAACGCCTTGTCAAGTCGAGTCAGTCCGCTTTTTATTCATAAGAAGAATAAGAAAACAAGAAATAAGTAGTTTGGGAATTTAAGGGGGTCGGCCAGAATGCCGCCATTCCCCCTATTCCGGAGCCAGATTCATGAAAACCACCCTGCGTACCGCCCTTGCCGCCGTCGCCCTGGCCGCCAGCTCGCTGGCCTCGGCCCAGACCAGCCTGCTCAACGTCTCCTACGATGTCTCGCGCGAGTTCTACAAGGACGTCAACGCCGCCTTCGTCGCCAGCTACAAGAAGAGCACGGGCAAGGACATCAAGATCGACCAGTCGCACGCCGGCTCCAGCGCCCAGGCGCGCGCCGTGGCCGACGGCCTGGATGCCGACGTGGTGACCATGAACACCACCACCGACATCGACTTCCTGGCAGACAGGGGCGTGGTCGCCAAGGACTGGCGCAAGCGCTTCCCGCACGAGGCAGCGCCGACCAGCTCGACCATGCTGTTCCTGGTGCGCAACGGCAACCCCAAGGGCATCAAGGACTGGGACGACCTGGTCAAGCCCGGCGTGCAGGTGGTGGTCGTCAACCCCAAGACCGGCGGCAACGGCCGCATGGCCTACCTCGCGGCCTGGGGCTCGGTGCGCGCCAAGGGTGGCAGCGACGCGCAGGCGGCCGATTTCGTCGGTAAGCTGTACAAGAACGTGCCGGTGCTGGCGCGCGGCGGTCGCGACGCCACCGGCATCTTCCTGCAGCGAAATATCGGCGACGTGCTGGTGACCTTCGAGTCCGAGGTGGTGTCGGTCGACAGGGAATTCGGCGCCGGCAAGGTCGACGCCATCCATCCCTCGGTCAGCATCGTGGCCGAGAACCCGGTGGCCGTGGTCGAGCGCACCGTGGCCAAGAAGGGCACGGCCGAGGCCGCCAAGGCCTACCTGAACTACCTCTACAGCGACGAGGCGCAGGAGATCGCGGCCAGGCACGCGATCCGCCCGAGCAACCCGGCCATCCTGAAGAAGTACGGCGCCCAGCTCAAGCCGATCAAGCTGTTCAGCGTCGAGCAGTACTTCGGCTCGCTGGCCGAGGCGCAGAAGGTGCACTTCAACGACGGTGGCCAGTTCGACAAGCTCTACACCCAAGGCAAGTAATCCATGGCCCAAGCCAAGAAGGTGTTGCCCGGCTTCCAGCTGACGCTGGGCTACACCCTGTTCTACCTGTTCCTGATCGTGCTGGTGCCGCTGTCGGCGCTGCTGTTCAAGACCTTCAGCCTGACGTTGGACCAGTTCTGGGCTGCGGTGGCGTCGCCGCGCGTGCTGGCTTCCTACCGGCTGACCTTCGGCGCCTCGCTGCTGGCGGCCAGCGTCAACGTGGTCGCCGGCCTGCTGGTGGCCTGGGTGCTGGTGCGCTATTCCTTCCCCGGCAAGCGAATCGTCGACGCGCTGGTCGACCTGCCGTTCGCGCTGCCCACTGCTGTTGCCGGCATCTCGCTGACCGCGCTGCTGGCGGGCAACGGCTGGATCGGCCAGTACCTGGAGCCGCATGGCATCCAGCTCGCCTTCAACCCCAACGGCGTCGTGATCGCGCTGATCTTCATCGGCCTGCCCTTCGTGGTGCGCACGGTGCAGCCGGTGCTCGAGGACGCCGAGAAGGAGCTGGAAGAGGCCGCGACCTGCCTGGGTGCGACCCGCTGGCAGACCTTCCGCCTGGTCATCCTGCCTTCCATCCTGCCCGCGCTGCTGACCGGCTTCGCGATGGCGTTTGCGCGCGCGCTGGGCGAATACGGCTCGGTCATCTTCATCGCCGGCAACGTACCCATGGTGTCCGAGATCACGCCGCTGATCATCATCGGCAAGCTCGAGCAGTACGACTACGCGGGCGCCACCGCCGTGGCCTCGGTCATGCTCGGCATCTCCTTCGTGCTGCTGCTCGTCATCAACGCGCTGCAGGGCTGGCAGCGTCGCCGTTCGGGAGCCCCGGCATGAGTTCCGTCAACAACAAACCCTCGCGCGTGCAGGCTGGCACCACCGAGTCGCCGCTGGTGCGCTGGACGCTGACCGGGCTGGCGCTGGCCTTCATGGCGCTGTTCCTGGTGCTGCCGCTGGCAGCCGTCTTCACCGAGGCGCTGCGCAACGGCGCATCGGCCTACTTCGAGGCGCTGAAGGACCCCGACGCCTGGTCGGCGATCCGCCTGACCCTGCTGACGGCGCTGGTCGCGGTGCCGCTGAACCTGGTGTTCGGCATTGCCGCCGCCTGGGCCATCGCCAAGTACGAGTTCAAGGGCAAGGCCTTCCTGACCACGCTGGTCGACCTGCCGTTCTCGGTCTCGCCGGTGGTCGCTGGCCTGATCTACGTGCTGGTGTTCGGCGCCCAGGGCTGGCTGGGTCCCTGGCTGCAGGAGCACGACATCAAGATCGTGTTTGCCGTGCCGGGCATCATCCTGGCGACCGTGTTCGTGACCTTCCCCTTCATCGCCCGCGAGCTGATCCCGCTGATGCAGGCGCAGGGCAATGACGAGGAGCAGGCCGCGATCGTGCTGGGAGCGACTGGCTGGCAGACCTTCTGGCATGTCACGCTGCCCAACATCAAGTGGGGCCTGATCTACGGCGTCATCCTGTGCAATGCGCGTGCCATGGGCGAGTTCGGCGCGGTCTCGGTGGTCTCGGGCCATATCCGCGGCCAGA
>CAZJQH010000123.1:0-6602 GCA_964547895.1 uncultured Chitinophaga sp.
CCTTGGCGATGTGGAAGACGGTGTTGCGGGTGATGCCGTTGAGCGCGCCGGCCGACAGGTCGGGGGTGTAGATCACGCCGTTCTTGATCACGAAGATGTTCTCGCCCGCGCCTTCCGAGACGAAGCCGGCCGAGTCCAGCAGCAGCGCCTCGTCATAGCCCTCGTCGGTGGCTTCCATGTTGGCCAGGATCGAGTTGGTGTAGTTGCTGACCGCCTTGGCCTGCGTCATGGTGATGTTGACGTGGTGGCGGGTGTAGCTCGAGGTCTTGACGCGGATGCCGCGCTTCATGCCTTCCTCGCCCAGGTAGGCGCCCCAGGCCCAGGCCGCGACCATGGCGTGGATGGTGTTGCCCTTGGGGGAGACGCCCAGCTTCTTGTCGCCGATCCAGACCAGCGGGCGGATGTAGCCGCTCTCGAGCTTGTTCTCGCGGATGATGTCGAGCTGGGCCTGGTTGAGCTGCTCCTTGGTGAAGGGCACCTTCATGCGCAGGATCTTGGCGCTGTTGAACAGGCGCTCGGTGTGTTCCTCGAGGCGGAAGATGGCCGGACCGTTGACGGTGTTGTAGGCGCGCACGCCCTCGAAGGCACCGCAGCCATAGTGCATGGTGTGGGTCAGGACATGAACCTTGGCATCGCGCCAGTCGACCATCTGGCCGTCCATCCAGATCTTGCCGTCGCGGTCGGACATCGAGGGAACTGCGGTCATCTTCTTCAACCTTTGTCTAGAGTAGTGTTCAGGGCCATGCCGGTTACATTGCCATCAATCTTGCATTTTACGGCGTCCGGCAGCGCCACAGCCAGCTTGTCCGTGGCATGATTTCCCGCATGAGCAGCTTGCGCGTCGTGACCTACAACATCCACAAGGGCGTGCAGGGCCTGGGCCCTGCGAGCCGGCTCGAGATCCACAACCTGCAGCAGGCGGTGCGCGGCCTGGACGCCGACATCGTCTGCCTGCAGGAGGTGCGCGGCTTCAACCGCCAGATGCAGCGCCGCTTCGTGCACTGGCCACAGGCCGGCCAGGCCGAGCACCTGGCGCCGCCGGGCTACCAGTCGGTCTACCGGACCAATGCCATTACCCGCCACGGCGAGCACGGCAATGCGCTGCTGTCACGCTGGCCAGTGCTGGGCCATGGGCATCACGATGTGTCGGACCACCGCTTCGAGCAGCGCGGCCTGCTGCATGTGCAGCTTGACGTCAAGGGTGCGCCCTTGCATGTGGTGGTGGTGCACCTGGGGCTGATCCATGCCAGCCGTGAGCGCCAGGTGCAGCAGCTCGGCGCCATGATCGAGCGCGAGGTGCCGCGCCACGAGCCGCTGGTGGTGGCGGGCGACTTCAATGACTGGGGCGAGCGCCTGCACCAGGCGATGGCGCGCTTCGGCCTGCGCACCTTCGAGGACATCCGCCACGCGACCTATCCGTCACGGCTGCCGCTGCTGCACCTGGACCGCATCTATGCACGCGGCCTGCAGCCCCGGTCGGCGCAGGTGCCGCATGGCGGGCAATGGGCGCGGCTGTCGGATCACCTGCCGCTGATAGCGGAACTGGCGTTCGAATGAGGGGCGGCTGCGGGAGCCGGGCGTGAAGTCTCCCCTGCGCGGCGGGCACCATCTGCATCTGCTGGAAGGCGGGGGGCAATTGTTCCCGGCCATGGTGGCGGCGATCGAGCGCGCCCGCGAGCTGGTTCATGTCGAGACCTATATCTTCGAGTTCGCCGGCAGCGCGCTGCAGGTGGCCGAGGCGATGGAGCGCGCGGCGCGGCGCGGCATCACGGTGCGGCTGGTGGTCGATGGCGTGGGAACGCCCAGGATGCCCAGGGCCTGGCGCGAGCGCTTCGAGCGCGCCGGCGTGCAGCACCGGACCTATCTGCCGCTGGGCCATGTCGGCCTGCTGATCCCGAGCCGCTGGCGCCGGCTGCACCGCAAGCTGTGCGTGGTCGACGGCGAGCTGGGCTTCTGCGGTGGCATCAACCTGATCGACGACCACGACGATGTCGCGCTGGGCCGGCTCGAGCGACCCCGGCTCGACTATGCGCTGCAGGTCAGCGGGCCGCTGGTGGCCGACATGCTGGAGAGCATGGAGCAGCTCTGGTGGCGCATGCAGGCAGTCAGCCGGGCGCGCCAGCACGAGTTCCGCGCCGCCTGGGAGGCCTTGCGCGCCGGCCGGCCCCGCTGGCAGGCCGACGGCCATCGTTCCAGGGGCAAGGCGCAGCAGGCCGCCCTGCTGCTGCGCGACAACGTGCACCACCGGCACGACATCGAGCGCGCCTACCTGAAGGCGATCGCGCAGGCGCGGCGCGAGATCGTGATCGCCAACGCCTATTTCATCCCGGGCCGCAAGCTGCGCCGGGCGCTGACGCTGGCAGCGGCGCGTGGCGTGCGGGTGCGTCTGCTGCTGCAGGGCCGCTACGAGCATTTCCTGCAATACCACGCCGCGCGGCCGGTCTATGACTGGCTGCTGCAGGCCGGCATCGAGATCCATGAGTATGCGCCCAGCGCCCTGCACGCCAAGGTGGCGGTGGTCGACGGGCGCTGGGCCACGGTCGGGTCGACCAACCTCGACCCCCTGAGCCTGCTGCTGGCGCGCGAGGCCAATGTCGTCACCCGCGATCACGCCTTCGCGCGCAGCCTGTGGCAGCGGCTCGACCACCTGATGCAGACCGCCGGTGCGCGCATCGAGTACCAGCAGCTGCGCCAGCGACCCTGGCATCAGCGGCTTTTCGACCGGATCGCGTTCGGTGTCATGCGCAGCGCGCTGTTCCTGCTCGGCCAGCGCTACTAGGAAGAGATTTCCCCGACTGGGGCAGGGCGCGGCTTGCGGTGTTAGCATGCAGCGATGCTCATGAAAGTGCAACAAGACATGACTGACGCCAGACAGGACGAGGGAACTCCGGTTTCCGTCAAGATTCGCGAACGACTGCAGGCCGCCAAGCAGCGTTTCCATTCCAACGACAACATCGCCGACTTCATCCGTCCGGGCGAACTCGAGGCACTGCTCGACGAGGTCACCGTCAAGATGCAGGGCGTGCTCGACAGCATGGTGATCGACACCGAGAACGATCACAACACCGGCGAAACCGCGCGCCGCGTGGCCAAGATGTACCTGAAGGAAGTGTTTGCCGGCCGCTATGTCAATGCGCCCAGCATCACCGAATTCCCCAACGCCGAGCATCTCAACGAGCTCATGATCGTCGGCCCGATCACGGTGCGCAGCGCCTGCAGCCACCATTTCTGCCCGGTGATCGGCAAGATCTGGATCGGCGTCCTGCCCAACGAGCACACCAACGTGATCGGCCTGTCCAAGTATGCGCGCCTGGCCGAGTGGATCATGGGCCGTCCGCAGATCCAGGAAGAGGCGGTGGTGCAGCTGGCCGACCTGATCCAGGAAAAGACCCAGCCCGATGGCCTGGCGATCGTGATGGAGGCCAGCCACTACTGCATGGCCTGGCGCGGCGTCAAGGACATGGACAGCAAGATGATCAACTCGGTGATGCGCGGTGTCTTCCTCAAGGACAGCGATCTGCGCCGCGAATTCCTGGCCCTGATTCCCCGTAGGAGCTGAAACATGCTGGTGCGACTGTTGTATGTGAGCCGTGCGGTGCAGCCCGAGAGCACCGATGCCATTCATGCCATCCTGGCCTCGGCCAGGCAGCACAACCTGAACAATGGCATCACCGGCATCCTGTGCTATGGCGGTGGCGTCTTCCTGCAGGCGATCGAGGGTGGTCGTCAGGCCGTCAACCGCCTCTACAACCACATCATCGAGGATCCACGCCACAAGGACGTCGAGCTGCTGCACTACGAGGAGATCAGCGAGCGGCGCTTCGGCGGCTGGACCATGGGCCAGGTCAACCTGAGCAAGCTCAATACCTCGATCGTGCTGAAGTACTCGGAAAAGCCCGAGTTCGACCCCTACTCGGTCTCGGGCAAGGTGTCGCTGGCGCTGCTCGAGGAGCTGATGGCGACCGCATCCATCATCGGCCGCGCCTGACCTGCCCTTGACTGCTTCAGCTCCCGAGCTCTGGGGCTGCGACTTCAGCAGCGCCCCGAGCCGGCGCAAGCCGGTGGTGCTGGCGATCGGCCGGCTCGACGGCAACTGCATCAGGCTGGATCGCATCGAGACCTTCGAGACGCTGCAATCCTTCGGCGTGCGTCTGGCTGAGTCAGGCCGATGGGTCGGCGGCTTCGACCTGCCGTTCGGCCTGCCGCGCGAACTGGTCGAGACGTTGGGCTGGCCGACCGACTGGCTGGCCTGCATGCGCCACTATGCGGCGCTGGGGCGCGACGAGATCCGAGCCGCCTTCGCGGCCTTCTGTACCGCGCGCCCGGTAGGGGGGAAGTTCGCGCACCGCGCCACCGACCGGCCGGCCGGATCGAGTCCGAGCATGAAATGGGTCAATCCGCCGGTGGCCTTCATGATGCACGCGGGCGTGCCGCTGCTGCTCGATGCCGGCGTGTCGCTGCCTGGGCTGCACCAGGCCGATCCGCAGCGCATCGCGCTCGAGGCCTATCCGGGCCTGCTGGCGCGCTCGGTGCTGGGCGCGCGCAGCTACAAGAGCGACGACAGGGCCAAGCAGACCCCCGAACGCCTGCAGGCGCGCGAGCAGCTGCTGCGCGCCCTGCTGGCCGGCGAGGTGGCGCTGCTGCGCGATGCCGGCTTGAGCCTGCAACTGGATCCACAGCAGCAGGCCGAACTGGCGGCTGACGCCAGCGGCGACCGGCTGGATGCGCTGCTGTGCCTGCTGCAGGCGGCCTGGGCGCTGCAGCAGCGGCGCCAGGGCCATGCCCGCTGGGGCCTGCCGCAGTTCGATCCGCTCGAAGGCTGGATCGTCAGCGCCTGAAGTCCTGCGGCGCAGTCAGATCGCTGCCGCAGCGATGTCGTCTGCCTCGGGCTCGAGCCTGGCCAGGGCCTGGACGGCGTCCAGCTCGGTCCGGTAGAGGCGCAGGTGCGAGCCCTGGCTGCGCCAGCCGGCCTTGTGCAGGGCCTTTTCCACCGGCAGCTTCATGCCGCTGATGTGCAGCGTGATGCCGTGCGCCTGCAGCTGGGCGCTGAGCTTGAGGAAGATGTCGGCCCCGGTGGCGTCGATCCGGTTGATCGGCTGGGCGAACAGGCAGACATGACGGGTGTCGGGAGCCTGTGCCAGCCGCTCGACGATGGCGCGCTCGAACTCCGCCGCCGAGGCGAAGTCCAGCGCCGCGTCCATGCGCAGCGCATAGCAGCGGCTGGCCAGCGGTGGCAGCGTCCAGAGGTGGCGGTCGCGCAGGCTGCCGTCCGGGTGCCGGCCGACCTCGATGATGCGCGGGTGCAGGCGCTGGTAGAGGAAATGGCTCAGCGCCATCAGCACGCCAGCCAGCACGCCCCAGTAGAGCTGCGGCGCCGCCAGCAGCGTGATGACGAAGGTGCTGCCCGCGATGCCGGCCTCGATGCGCGAGATCCGCCACAGCCGCAGGAATTCGCGCGGCTTGATCAGGCCCAGCACCGCCACCACCACGATGGCGGCCAGCACCGGCTGCGGCACATGGCGCAGGATGGGCGTGAAGAGCAGCAGCGCGGCAAACACCACCACGACCGAGAAGATGGTGGCCCAGCCAGTCTGGGCGCCCGCGTAGAGGTTGAGGGCCGAGCGCGAGAACGATGAGCTGGTGGCAAAGGCGCCACACAGGCCGGAGGCGATCTTGCCCAGGCCCTGGCCGATCAGGTCCTGGTCCTGGTTCCAGCGCTTGCCCTGCTTCTCGTTGTCGACCTTGGCGCTCGAGGCGGTCTCCAGGAAGCTGACCAGGGTGATGACGAGGGTAGGCAGCAGCAGCTGGCTGAGCGTCTCCAGCGAGGGCAGTCCCGGCATATACAGGGCCGGCAGGCCTTCGGGCAGGGAACCCACCACCTTGCCGCCGCTGGCCTCGAATTCGAGCAGCACGGACAGGCCGGCGCTCAGCAGCACGATCAGCAGCACCGAGGGAAAGGCCGGCTTCCAGCGCCGCACCAGCATCAGCAGGGCCAGGCTGCCGAGGCCAAACGCCAGCGAGGTCCAGTTGATGGCCGGCGAGGCCAGCCAGTCGCGCCAGGGCGCCTGCACCCCGAGCAGGCTGGCGAGCTGGGAGCCGATGATGAGCAGGCCAGCGGCCTGGGTGAAGGCCATCAGTACCGGCGCGTTGACCAGATTGAGCAGCCAGCCAAAGCGCAGCAAGCCGAGCGCGACCTGCAGCAGGCCCGACAGCAAGGCCAGCCAGACTGCCAGTTCCACCCACTGCGCCGAGCCGGGCGTGGCCAGCTGGCTCAGGCCGGCGCTGATCAGCAGGCAGCTCAGCGCCGTGGGCCCGACCGACAGGCGCACCGAACTGCTGAACAGCACCGCGACCAGTGCCGGCAGCATCGAGGCATAGATGCCGGTGACCAGCGGCATGCCGGCCAGCGCGGCATAGGCCACGCCTTGCGGGATCACCATCAGGCCGACGGTCAGGCCGGCCAGGGCTTCGCCGCGCAGCAGTTGGGCGCTGGGTCGTTGCCAGTGCAGGAAGGGGAACAGTCGTTGCAGTCTCGTCATGGGCCCTGATGCTAATCGCTGCGCGGGTCAGCGCTGTGGCATGTCCTTGTAGGAATACCCTAG
>CAZJQH010000124.1:0-6569 GCA_964547895.1 uncultured Chitinophaga sp.
CTGCACGGCGCCCTTCATGGGCGCCTCGCTGGGACTGGCGATCGGCCTGCCGACGGCGCAGGCGCTGGCGGTATTCGGCGCCATCGGGATCGGCATGGCGCTGCCCTATCTGGTCGCCAGCTTCTTCCCCGGCTTCGCGCGTGCCTTGCCGCGACCCGGCGCCTGGATGCAGACGCTGCGCCAGTTCCTGGCCTTTCCAATGCTGGCGACCGTGATCTGGCTGCTCTGGGTGCTGGGGCAGCAGACCGGCATCGACGGCGTGGCGACGCTGCTGCTGGCCTTGCTGCTGCTGGCCTGGCTGGCCTGGGCGCTTTCACAGCGCGGCAGGACGCGCGCGCTGCTGGCCCCGCTGCTGCTGGCCGGCCTGATCGGGCTGCTCTGGCAGACCGGACCCAGGATCTGGACGCCGCAGGCACAAGCCCTGCCGACGGCGGATGCCAGCCTGCCCGGCGCCGACGGGAGCTGGCATGGGTGGTCGCCCGAGCGCATGGCGGGGCTGCAGGCGGCTGGCAAGGCCGTGTTCGTCGACTACACCGCCGCCTGGTGCGTGACCTGCCAGTACAACAAGGGCACGGTGCTGTCCGATCCCGGATTGCTGGCGCGCTTCGCCGACCAGGGCGTGGTGCTGCTGCGCGCCGACTGGACCCGACGCGATCCGGCCGTGACCGCCGCGCTGGCCGCCGTCGGCCGCAACGGGGTGCCGACCTATGCCCTTTATCGCCCTGGCACCTCGCCCAGGCTGCTGCCGGAAGTCCTCAGCGTTGCCGAGGTCGAACAGGCCCTGGTCGCACGCTGACCGGCTTGCGATCGATCAAGGCCTGTGCTTTCCGTTCCGCATCGGATGGAACTGCAGGCAGCGGTACTGCGACAATGGCGGGATGAGCACGAACGCGACCTCCGGCAGCTTTGCCCCCTTGCAGAACGACAGCTTCCTGCGCGCCTGCCTGCGCCAGGCCACCGACCACACCCCGATCTGGCTGATGCGCCAGGCGGGACGCTACCTGCCCGAGTACCGCGCCACACGCGCCAAGGCCGGCAGCTTCATGGGGCTGGCGACCAACGTCGACTACGCGACCGAGGTGACGCTGCAGCCGCTCGAGCGCTATGACCTCGATGCGGCCATCCTGTTCAGCGACATCCTGACAGTGCCCGACGCGATGGGCCTGGGCCTGAGCTTCGCGCTCGGCGAAGGCCCCAAGTTCGCGAAAACCGTGCGCAGCGAGGCCGATGTCGCCGCGCTGGCCGTGCCCGACATGGACAAGCTGCGCTATGTGTTCGACGCGGTGACCTCGATCCGCCGGGCCTTGAATGGCCGGGTGCCGCTGATCGGCTTCTCGGGCAGCCCCTGGACGCTGGCCTGCTACATGGTCGAGGGCGGCGGCTCGGACGACTACCGGATGGTCAAGACGCTGATGTACCAGCGCCCCGACCTGATGCGGCGCGTGCTCGAGATCAACGCCGACGCGGTCGCGCTCTACCTGCGCACCCAGATCGAGGCCGGCGCGCAGGCCGTGATGATCTTCGACAGCTGGGGCGGCGTGCTGGCGGACGGCAACTTCCAGCAGTTCAGCCTGGCCTACACCCAGCGCGTGCTGGATCAGCTGCCCAGGGAGTTCAACGGATCGCGGATTCCGCGCATCGTCTTCACCAAGGGCGGCGGCCTCTGGCTCGACGACATGGACCGACTGGACTGCGATGTGCTGGGCCTGGACTGGACCGTCAACCTGGCCAAGGCGCGGGCTCGCGTCGGCGGTCATGTCGGCGGCCCGGGCAAGGCACTGCAGGGCAACCTGGACCCGAACGTGCTGTTCGCCAACCCGGAGCAGGTCGCCGCCGAGGCGGTGCGGGTGCTGGAGAGCTTCGGCACGCCGCACACCGACCGCGACACCACCGGCCCGACCCATGTCTTCAACCTGGGCCATGGCATCAGCCAGCACACCCCGCCCGAGAGCGTCAAGGTGCTGGTCGACACGGTGCACGCCCACTCGCGGCTGATGCGCGCGCGCGCCTGATTCGACGCCAGGAAAAACCGGGGAGGCAGCGGCTTTTGCACAGCTTGGTCGCAGCGACGGGGGATAGTTTCCACCCTCCCCGGAAACCGAAAAATCTGCTGATCCACAACACAAGTCATTGTTTTTGATGGATTTATCTTCAGGCAAGGACGCCTTGCCCAGTCAACCCAGCCAAGCAGACCCGACACCGCCCGGCAAGACCCGCACCGGTTGCCAACAAAGTTATCCACAGAAACTGTGCGTAACTGCAGCCAAGCTGCAGACTCCAAGCGATCACCCGAAAGATGCCTGATCCTGCCGCCCCAAGCAGCGCTCCGATCCCGCTGGCCGTCGTCGTCACCACGCCGGCCTACAGCGGCCTGGGACCGGCGCTGACCTATGCAGGCGAGCGACCGCTGGACCCCGGCACGCTGGTCCGCGTGCCGCTGGGGCAACGCGAGCTGCTCGGTCTGGTCTGGGAATCGCCCGGCCTGAGCCTGGAGGGACTGGAACCCGGCCAGGTGCGCCATGTGCTGCAGGTGCTCGACGGGATCCCGCCGCTCAACGCCAGCTGGCGCACGCTGACTGGCTTCGCTGCGCGCTACTACCAGCGCAGCCTGGGCGAAGTCGCGCTCGCGGCGCTGCCGCCCCAGCTGCGCGAGCTGACCGCCGAGCAGCTCGCGCGCAAGCTCAAGCGTCTGGACAAGCTGGAAAAGGCTTCGTCCAGGACTGAGGAGGTCACCGCAGGCTGCGCCAGCCTGGCCCAGCCAGAGTCCGACAGGCCGACGCCCCCCCCCTTCGCGACGCCTGAGCTCAGCGGCGAACAGGCCGCCGCCATGCAGCGCCTGGCCCAGGCCGACCGGCCAGTGCTGCTGTTCGGCACCACCGGCAGCGGCAAGACCGAGGTTTATTTGCGCACGGCGCAGGACCTGCTCGAGCGGGACCCGCAGGCGCAGGTGCTGGTGCTGGTGCCCGAGATCAACCTGACGCCGCAGCTCGAGGCACGCTTCACCGAGCGCTTCGCGCGCTGGGGCGTGGTCGCGCTGCACAGCGGGCTGACTCCGGCCCAGCGGCTCGACAACTGGCTGCGCGCGCACCTTGGGCGGGCGCGTATCGTGCTCGGCACCCGCATGGCCATCTTCGCCAGCCTGCCCCGGCTGCGCCTGATCGTCGTCGACGAGGAGCACGACCCGAGCTACAAGAGCCAGGAAGGCGCGCGCTACTCGGCGCGCGACCTCGCGATCTACCGCGCCCAGCTCGAAAGCCGGGGCCAGGCGCCCGGCCACTGCCGCGTGCTGCTCGGATCGGCCACGCCGTCGCTGGAGAGCTGGCGCGCCGCCGACCTCGGCCGCTATCTCAAGCTGGAGATGCCGCAGCGCATCGGCGGCGGCGCACTGCCCAGGCTGCGGCTGGTCAACATGAACCACCAGCCCAAGCAGTGCGTGCTGGCGCCGCCGCTGGTACAGGCGATCGCCGAGCGCGCCGCGCGTGGCGAGCAGAGCATGATCCTGCTCAATCGCCGTGGCTACGCCCCCGTGCTGGCCTGCCACGCCTGCGGCTGGAAGAGCGATTGCCCGCACTGCAGCGCGCACGCGGTGTTCCACAAGAGCGACCGCACGCTGCGCTGCCACCACTGCGGCCACAGCGCGCGCGTGCCCTACGCCTGCCCGGACTGCGGCAACCTCGACATCGCACCGGTCGGACGCGGCACCGAACAACTGGAAGAGCACCTTGCCAGCCTGCTGGCCGACGCGCGGCGCACCGATGGCGGGCCGGTCCGGGTGCTGCGCCTGGACGCCGACAGCACGCGCGCCAAGGGCAGCCTGGAGCAGCAGCTCGGCCAGATGCACGAGGGCGAGTTCGACGTGCTGGTCGGCACCCAGATGATCGCCAAGGGCCATGACTTCCGCCGCATCACCCTGGTCGCAGCGGTGAATCCCGACGGCGGCCTGTTCGCGAGCGACTACCGCGCGCCCGAGCGCCTGTTCGCGCTGCTGCTGCAGGCGGCCGGGCGTGCCGGGCGCGACGCCGATTTCGTCGCGGCGCAGGGCACGGCGGTCGAGCTCTGGGTCCAGACCTGGTATCCGGAGCATCCGCTGTTCGCCGCACTGGCCCAGCACGACTACCCGGCCTTCGCAGCGCAGCAGCTGCAGGAGCGCGAGGATGCGCTGATGCCGCCCTACTCCTTCCAGGCGCTGGTGCGCGCCGAGGCCCGCACGCAGGAGGCCGCGCAGGCGCTGCTGAACCTGGCGGCGCAGGCTGGCGAAGTCCTGCCCGGACGCCAGCACCTGACGCTCTACCCGGCGGTGCCGATGGCGATCCAGCGCGTCGCCAACGTCGAGCGCGCACAGATGCTGATCGAGAGCGACTCGCGTCCGGCGCTGCAGGCCTTCCTGGCCGCCTGGCAGGAACAGCTGCAGCTGGCGCGCAGCCAGCCCGAGGCCAAGGGCGTGCTGCGCTGGGCGATCGACGTCGATCCGCTGGCGATCTGAGTCCCCTTGGCGCTCCAGGCGGCTGGCGCGGCCAGCACCCAGACCGCAGGCGAGCCAGCGCCAGCAGGCAAGACGCCAAGCCTTTATCATCGAAGGTTTTTCCTGCCCCAACCTCCATGTCAGCCGGCCTCAACATCGCCCAACTCGATGCCGTGAATCACCTCGGCGGCCCCTGCCTGGTGCTGGCGGGTGCCGGCTCGGGCAAGACGCGCGTCATCACGCACAAGATCGCGCGCCTGATCCAGGCCGGGCTGGCGGCCGACCGCATCGCGGCGATCACCTTCACCAACAAGGCCGCGGCCGAGATGCGCGAGCGCGCGCGCCAGCTGGTCGGCAAGGCGGCCAAGGACGTGCTGATCTGCACCTTCCACGCGCTGGGCGTGCGCCTGCTGCGCGAGGACGGCAAGGCGCTAGGGCTGAAAAGCCAGTTCTCCATCCTCGACACCGACGACATCACCAGCATCCTGAAGGACTGCGGCGGTACCACCGACACCGCGACCGCGCGCCAGTGGCAATGGACGATCAGCGGCTGGAAGGGCGCCGGGCTGAACTCGGAACAGGCGCTCGCGCAGGCCGGCGACGAGAACGAACGTGTGATCGCGCTGGTGATGGCGCGCTACCAGGAGCGGCTGGCCGCCTACCAGAGCGTGGACTTCGACGACCTGATCGCGCTGCCACTCAAGCTGCTGCGCGACCACGCCGAGGTGCGCGAGAAATGGCAGAAGAAGCTCGGCCATGTGCTGGTCGACGAATACCAGGACACCAACGCGACCCAGTACGAGCTGCTCAAGCTGCTGGTCGGCGAGCGGGGCCGCTTCACCGCGGTGGGCGACGACGACCAGTCGATCTACGGCTGGCGCGGCGCGACGCTCGACAACCTGAAGAAACTGCCACAGGATTTTCCCGAGCTGCGCGTGATCAAGCTCGAGCAGAACTACCGCTCGACCAGCGCCATCCTGCGCGCGGCCAACAACGTGATCGGCCCGAATCCGAAGCTGTTCCCGAAGACGCTCTGGAGCGAGCTCGGCGAAGGCGAGCCGGTGCGGGTGACCGCCTGCGACAACGAAGACCACGAGGCCGAGCGCGCCGTCGCGCGCATCCAGAGCCTGCGCGCGAACCACAAGCGCAAGGATTTCAAGGACTTCGCGATCCTGTACCGCGCCAACCACCAGGCGCGCGCGCTCGAGACCGCGCTGCGCCGGGCCCAGATCCCGTACAAGGTCTCGGGCGGCCAGAGCTTCTTCGACCGCGCCGAGATCAAGGACCTGTGCGCCTGGCTGCGGCTGCTGGTCAACAACGACGACGACCCGGCCTTCCTGCGCGCGATCACGACGCCGAAGCGCGGCATCGGCCACCAGACCCTGGCCCAGCTCGGCGCCTTCGCGACCCAGTACCGTCTCAGCCTGTTCGAGTCGCTCTTTTCGCACTCGCTGGCGGCAACGGTCAACGCGCGCGCGCTGGCCGGACTGCACGAATTCGGCCGCTACCTCAACGACCTCGAGCACCGCGCCAAGCACACGCGCGGCGCCGAGGCCGCCAAGGCCTTCCTGAGCGACTGGCTCAAGGACATCGGCTACGAGCAATACCTCTACGACAGCGAGGACAGCGAGAAGGCCGCCGCTGCCCGCTGGGGCAACGTAATCGACTTCTGCGACTGGGTCGCGCAGCGCTGCGGCGGCCAGATCGACGACAGCGGCGGCGTAACGACCGAGCGCGAGGTCAGGTCGATGCTGGAGGTCGCCCAGACCATTGCGCTGATCGCCACCATCTCGGAGCGCGAGCAGGAGGCCGACCAGGTCACGCTCTCGACGCTGCATGCCTCCAAGGGCCTGGAATGGCCGCATGTGATCCTGGCCGGCGTCAACGAGGGCCTGCTGCCGTTCAAGCCCGACGACGATGGCGATGGCGCCGCGCTGGCCTTGCGCATCCAGGAGGAACGGCGCCTGATGTATGTCGGCATCACGCGCGCGCAGCAGACGCTGGTGGTGAGCTGGCTCAAGCGGCGCAAGAAAGGCCGCGAGATGGTGCCGGGCCAGCCCAGCCGCTTCATCGAGGAGATGGGGCTGGACCAGGCCACGGTCAAGGA
>CAZJQH010000125.1:0-6566 GCA_964547895.1 uncultured Chitinophaga sp.
GGACCGCGCGCTCGAGATCGGCGCCGACCTCTGGCGCGCCGGGCGCGACTTCCACTGCGGCGGCGACAAGCAGCAGTGGAACTGGGCCGGCCGCAGCCGCCGCTATGCCGGCCTGGCCTATCCGGCGCTGCGCGGTGCCAACCAGCTGGTCAATGCTGCCGGCGTGCTGGCAGCGGTCGAGGCGCTGCACCCGCTGCTGCCGGTCACGGCACAGGCGGTGCGCAACGGCCTGGCGCTGGTCGAGCTGCCGGGCCGATTCCAGATCGTGCCGGGCCAGCCGGCCCTGGTGTTCGACGTCGCGCACAACCCGCACTCGGTCGCGGCGCTGACCGAGAACCTGGACGCGATGGGCTACTACCCGACCACGCACGCGGTGTTCGGCGCCATGGCCGACAAGGACCTGCTGCCGATGTTCCAGCGCGTCAGCCCGCTGATCGACCGCTGGTATTTCTGCGACCTGCCGCTGCCGCGCGCCGCGCGCGCCAGCGACCTGGAGGCGATCTGGCGCGGCACGCTGCCGCGCGCGGGCGTGCAGTCCGCGCTCTTCCCCGATCCCCAGGCGGCGCTGGACGCGGCAGTTGCGGCGGCGGACCCGGCTGATAGAATTGTCGTCTTTGGTTCCTTCCACACCGTGGGCGGCGTGCTGCAAAACGGGGTTCCCAGGCTGGACGCCAAGCATCTCTCCGCCTGATCCCTCTGCCATCCTCTGGCGCGGCCCTTACCATCACAGCACTGGCGAATGTTCAATTTCCGATTTGGCGGGCAGGGCGGCTCCAGCCCGACCGAGCCCACCTCCATCGAAACCGTGCGCCGGCGTGCGCGGCACCGTCTGATCGGCGCCACCCTGCTGGTGCTCGCCGGGGTGATCGGCTTTCCGCTCCTGTTCGAATCGCAGCCGCGGCCGGTACAGGCCGACTTCGAGATCGAGATTCCCTCCAGCAAGACGGCTCAGCCGCTCCCCAGCGCTGTGCCTGCCGCTCCTGGCGACGGCCAGCATGGGCTGGACGAGAAGGAGGAGCTCGTGGCCAGCGCACCGTCCGCTGCTCCAGCCGCGCCTGTGCCGACTGCTTCGACCCCACCTGCGCCGGCGCTGGCCGCTGCGCCGGTGCAGTCGGTCCCGGCTCCTCCAGTTACCAGCCCACAGGTGCTGCCCGCTGCCAAGCCGGCGGAGCAAGCCCTTGCCAGCGTCAAGCCGGCTGAGCCCAGGCCAGCGGACAAACCGGCAGAAAAGCCGCCAGCAAAGCCAGCCGACAAGACGGCAGACAAGCCAGCCGAGCGCAAGCCGGCAGAATCAAAGCCTGCGCCCAAGGCGGACGATGCCGCCCGCGCGCTGGCGCTGCTCGAGGGCCGGCCGACGCCGCAGGCCGACAAGGCCTCCAGTGGTGCCGAGCCGGGCGCGGCCAAGAGCCGCTTCATCGTCCAGGTCGGCGCCTTCGTCGATCCCGCGCTGGCCCAGCAGGCACGCCAGAAGCTCGAGAGCTCCGGCCTGACCACCTATACCCAGATCAGCAACACGCCCGACGGTCCGCGCACCCGGGTACGTCTCGGGCCCTTCGCCACTCGTGCCGAGGCCCAGAAGGCAGCCGACAAGGCGAGGGCGACCGGCCTGTCGGCCTCCATCCTCACGCTCTGATGGCGGCGGTAGACCTGTTCCTGCTGCTGCTGCTGCTGGCTTCCGTCCTGCTTGGCGTGTGGCGCGGCCTGGTCCACGAGCTGTTCTCGATCGCGGGCTGGGTCGCCGCTTTCCTGCTGGCGCAGTCGCTGGCCGGCTGGGCCGGTGTGCGCCTGCCCCTGGACGATTTTTCCGAACCGCTGCGCTATGCGGCCGGTTTCGTCACCGTCTTTGTCGTGGCGGCCTTTGGCGCCGGACTGCTTTCCTGGCTCATCAGCAGGCTGGTCGGCTCCATCGGACTCAATCCGGTCGATCGCGTGCTGGGCGCAGGCTTCGGCCTGCTGCGCGGCCTGGTCATGTTGCTGGCGCTGGCGCTGGTGGTCAACATGACCCCCATCAAACAACAAGAAGCCTGGCAGGCATCGGCCCTGGCACATCGCCTTGACCAGGGGCTGCATTTGCTCAAGGATGCCGTGCCGCAAAGCCTGGGCCGCTACTTTCCCTGAAAATTACTAGAGGATCACGTCATGTGTGGAATCGTCGGCGTTGTCAGCAACGCACCCGTCAACCAATTGATCTATGACGCGCTGCTGCTGCTGCAGCACCGCGGCCAGGATGCCGCCGGCATCGCGACCCAGCTCGAGCGCAAGTTCTTCATGCACAAGGCCAAGGGCATGGTCAAGGACGTGTTCCGCACCCGCAACATGCGCGCGCTGCCGGGCAACTGCGGCCTGGGACAGGTGCGCTACCCGACCGCTGGCAACGCCTTCAGCGAGGAAGAGGCCCAGCCCTTCTACGTCAACGCGCCGTTCGGCGTCGTGATGGCGCACAACGGCAACCTGACCAATGCCGACCAGCTCAAGCGCGAGATGATCCAGAACGATCACCGCCACATCAACACCGAGAGCGACTCCGAGGTGCTGCTCAACGTGCTGGCGCACGAGCTGGCCCAGGCCAGCGCTCATGGCGCGCTGACCCAGGATGCGGTGTTCGCCGCCGTGCGCGCCGTGCACCAGCGCATCAAGGGCAGCTACGCGGTGGTCGCGATGATCGCCGGCCACGGCCTGCTGGCCTTCCGCGATCCCTACGGCATCCGCCCGCTGTGCATCGGCCAGGGCAAGGACGGCACCGTGATGGTCGCGAGCGAATCGGTCGCGCTCGAGGGCACCGGCCACGACTTCCTGCGCGACGTCGCACCGGGCGAGGCGGTCTTCATCGGCCTCGACGGATCGATGCGCGTCGAGCAGTGCGCCGCCCATCCGCAACTCTACCCCTGCGTGTTCGAGTTCGTCTACCTGGCCCGTCCCGACTCGACCATTGACGGCATCTCGGTCTACCAGGCGCGCCTGAACATGGGCGAGACGCTGGCCCAGCGCGTGGTCTCGATGGTGCCGGTCGAGGAGATCGACGTCGTGATCCCGATCCCCGAGTCGAGCCGTCCAGCCGCGACCGAGCTCGCGATGCACCTGGGCAAGCCCTACCGCGAGGGCTTCGTCAAGAACCGCTACGTCGGCCGCACCTTCATCATGCCGGGCCAGTCGGTGCGCAAGAAGAGCGTGCGCCAGAAGCTCAACGTGATCGCCAGCGAGTTCAAGGGCCGCAACGTGCTGCTGGTCGACGACTCGATCGTGCGCGGCACCACCTCGAAGGAGATCGTGCAGATGGCGCGCGACGCCGGCGCCAACAAGGTCTACATGGCCAGCGCCGCGCCGCCGGTGATCTACCCCAACGTCTACGGCATCGACATGCCGACCAAGGGCGAGCTGGTCGCGCATGGCCGCAGCCTGGAGGAGATCCGCCAGATCATCGGCTGCGACGCGCTGATCTACCAGGACGTCGACGCGATGAAGCAGGCCGTGGGCAAGCTGCGCGCCGACCTCGACGGCTTCGAGGCCTCCTGCTTCGACGGCGTCTACTGCACCGGCGACGTCAGCTCGGAGGACGCGGTGCGCATGAACGAGCAGCGCGTCGGCTCCGGTACCGAGGAAGACGACGGCGCCACCTCGCGCCTGGCCCTGCCCAATTCCTCGCAGGAGGGCTGAGCCATGGCCGATCCGAAATGGGACGGCCTGCGCCGCGAGACGCTGGCGGTGCGCCTGGCGGTCGAGCGCAGCCAGTACGGCGAGAACTCCGAGGCGCTCTACCTGACCAGCGGCTATGTCCAGCCCAGCGCCGAGACCTCGGCGCGCCGCTTCGGCGGCCAGGAGGAGGGCTACACCTACGGCCGCTCCAGCAACCCGACCGTCACCAGCTTCGAGCAGCGCCTGGCCGCGCTCGAAGGGGCGCAGGCCTGCATGGCGACCGCATCCGGCATGTCGGCCATCATGCTGATGTGCTTCAGCCTGCTCAAGTCCGGCGACCATGTGATCATCTCGCAGTCGATGTTCGGCTCGACGCTCAAGCTGATCGGCTCCGAGTTCGCGCGCTTCGGCGTCGAGACCTCGATCGTGCCGCAGACCGACCTGGCGGCCTGGAAGGCGGCGATCCGCCCCGGCGTGACCCGGCTGCTGTTCGCCGAGACGCCGACCAACCCGCTCGGCGAGGTCTGCGACATTGCCGCGCTGGCCGACCTGGCGCATGACGCCGGCGCCTTGCTGGCGGTGGACAACTGCTTCGCCTCGCCGGCGCTGCAGCGCCCGATCGAGTTCGGCGCCGACATCGTGATGCACTCGGGCACCAAGTACCTCGACGGCCAGGGCCGCGTCATGGCCGGCGCCCTGTGCGCGTCAGAGCAGATGGTGCGCGAGAAGTTCCTGCCGGTACAGAAGAACTCGGGCATGGTGCTGTCGCCCTTCAACGCCTGGGTCGTGCTCAAGGGCCTGGAGACGCTGGACCTGCGCATGAAGGCGCAGAGCGCGCAGGCTATCGAGCTGGCGCGCTGGCTGGAATCCCACCCGGCCGTGGCCCGCGTCTACTACCCCGGCCTGGCCAGCCATCCCCAGCACGCACTCGCGATGAAGCAGATGAACGGCTGCGGCGGCGCGGTGGTCTCGTTCGACGTCAAGGCCGCCAGCCCCGAGCAGGCGCGCGCGCGTGCCTTCCACGTGCTCGATTCGATGCGCGTGCTGTCGCTGTCGACCAACCTCGGCGACACCAAGACGCTCTGCACCCATCCGGCCAGCACCTCGCACGGCAAGCTGTCCGAGGCGCAGCGCCAGGCCGCCGGCATCAACCAGGGCCTGATCCGCGTCGCCGTCGGCCTCGAACATCTCCAGGACGTGCAGGACGACCTCGCACGCGGCCTCAACACCATCGATTCGCTATGACCCAACGCGTCCGCACCCGCTTCGCTCCGTCGCCGACCGGCTTCATCCACCTCGGCAACATCCGCTCCGCGCTCTATCCCTGGGCGTTTGCGCGCGCCAATGGCGGCGACTTCATCCTGCGCATCGAGGACACCGACCAGGAGCGCTCGACCCAGGCCGCCGTCGATGTCATCATCGAGGGCATGAAGTGGCTCGGCCTCGACCATGACGAAGGCCCGTTCTACCAGATGCAGCGCATGGAGCGCTACAAGGAAGTGCTGCAACAGCTGATCGATGCCGGCCATGTCTACCCCTGCTACATGAGCATGGAAGAGCTCGACGCGCTGCGCGAGCGCCAGATGGCAGCCAAGGAAAAGCCGCGCTACGACGGTACCTGGCGTCCCGAGCCCGGCAAGGTGCTGCCCCCCATCCCCGAGGGCGTGCGGCCGGTGCTGCGCTTCAGGAACCCGAAGGACGGCGTCGTGGCCTGGGACGACAAGGTCAAGGGCCGGATCGAGATCGCCAACGCCGAGCTCGACGACCTGGTGATCGCGCGTCCGGCCGCGCCCGGCGAGAGCGTGGGCGTGCCGACCTACAACTTCTGCGTCGTGGTCGACGACCTCGACATGGCCATCACCCACGTGATCCGCGGCGACGACCACATCAACAACACGCCGCGCCAGATCAACATCTTCAAGGCGCTGGGCAAGGAGCATCCGGTCTACGCCCACCTGCCGACCGTGCTGAACGAGCAGGGCGAGAAGATGAGCAAGCGCAACGGCGCCAAGGCCGTGACCCAGTACCGCGAGGAGGGCTACCTGCCCGACGCGATGGTGAACTACCTGGCGCGCCTGGGCTGGAGCCACGGCGACGACGAGATCTTCAGCCGCGCGCAGTTCCTCGAGTGGTTCGACCTCGATCACCTGGGCCGCAGCGCCGCGCAGTTCGACGAGGCCAAGCTGCGCTGGGTCAACGCCCAGCACATGAAGACCACGCCCGACGCCGAGCTGGCCGAGCTGGTCGCCGAACAACTGGCCAAGCGCGGCATTGCTGCCGACGAGCGTCTCGAGGCGATCTGCGCATTGTTCAAGGACCGCTGCGACACCACCGTCGCGCTGGCCGACTGGGCCGCGGCCTTCTACACCGAGGTGGCGCCGCAGCAGGCCGACCTTGACAAGCATCTGACCGACGCCGTCAAGCCCGCGATCGCCGCATTTGCCGACAAGCTCTCGCAGGGTGAATGGTCGAAGGAGGCGATTGCCGCCGCCATGAAGGCCACGCTGGCCGAGTTCAGTCTCAAGATGCCCGCGCTCGCCATGCCGGTGCGCGTGCTCGTGATGGGCACGCCGCAGACGCCTTCGGTCGACGCGGTGCTGTTCCTGCAGGGGCGCGAAAAAGTTTTGCAGAACTTGCGCAAGGCCTGAAAATCGCTATACAATGCGAGTCTTGCTGATGCAGACAAGCAACGCGAAACGCGATAAAGATGAAAGTTGCAAAGACTTAAATCGATAAAGCAAAAAGTGCTGTACAATCTGCAACGTTGCAAACCAGAGGGGGTATAGCTCAGCTGGGAGAGCGCTTGCATGGCATGCAAGAGGTCAGCGGTTCGATCCCGCTTACCTCCACCATCAAGGTTTGCAGCAGATCAGTAGTCCAGGTTTTGACCCTATCGTCTAGAGGCCTAGGACATCACCCTTTCACGGTGAGTA
>CAZJQH010000126.1:0-6497 GCA_964547895.1 uncultured Chitinophaga sp.
CGAGCAGGACCAGGAGTACGACTTCTACCACTGGAGCGCGATCCTGCGCAGCGTCTCGGCCTTCGAGGTCTACCGCAAGGTGTATCGCGACGTGATCACGCCCGAGCGCGTCGCCGAATTGCTGATCCTGCGCGCCGACATGCCGCGCAGCCTGCACGCCAGCCTGCAGGGCGTGGTCACCAACCTGGGCCGGGTCGGCAACTCGATCTCGGGCGAGACCGAGCGCCGCGCCGGCAAGATGCTGTCCGACCTGCAGTACGGCAGCATCGACGAGATCATGGAAGGCGGCCTGCACGCCTACCTGACGCTGTTCCTCGACCGCGTCAACGACCTGGGCGGGCGCATCAGCCGCGACTTCCTGGTGCCGGCACAGGTCTGAGTTCAGCGTGCAGGGGCGGGCTGCTCCAGGGCGGCCTGCACCGCCTGGCCGAGCTCGATCACGGCCAGCGCGTAGTAGCTGCTCCAGTTGTAGCGGGTGACGGCATAGAAGTTCTCGGTGCCGGCGACATAGCTCGGGGCGCTGCCGCCCTGCAGCGGATCGCCGTTCCTGAGCTCGACCAGCGCCAGCGGGCCGGCATGCTCAAGCGCCGGTTCCTCCAGCCTGGCGCCCAGCTCATGCAGGCGCGCGGCAGCAAAGCTGGGCCGGATGTCGGGCGCCAGCAGGGTGGCGAGCGCCTCGCCCTCGGCTTGCACGGCCACCGGATAATGGGTCGGCATGCCGCTCTGCCAGCCATGCTGGCGCATGTAGTGGGCAACCGAGCCGATCGCGTCGACCGGGCTGTCGTGCAAGTCGATGCTGCCGTCGCCGTCGAAGTCCACCGCGTATCTCAGCCAGCTGCCCGGCATGAACTGCGGCAGCCCCATGGCGCCGGCATAGCTGCCGCGCCAGGCGTCGGGCGAGACGCCCTGCGCGCGCGCCAGCTCGAGCAGGGCCTCGAGCTCGGTGCGGAAATAGGCCTGGCGCTCGGCCGCGCGCGGGTGGCTGGCGGGAAAGTCCAGGCTCAGCGTGGCGAGCGCATCGAGCACCCGGAAGTTGCCGGTATGGCGGCCGTACAGGGTCTCGACGCCGATGATGCCGACCACCAGCCATGCCGGCACGCCATAGTCGATCTCGGCGCGTTCCAGCGCCGCGCGCTGCTCGAGCCAGAAGCGCCGTCCGGCCTCGATACGGGACGGCTCGATGAAGCGCGCCCGGTAGGCGGCCCAGTTCTTGGCCGCGGCGACCGGTGCCGGGGTCGACAGCCTGATCACCGCGGGCAGCTGCTGCGCCTGTCCGACCCAGTGCCTGACCCATTCCGGATCCCAGCCGCGCCGCCCGGCGATCTCCTGCGCGAGTTGCTCGGCGGCCGGCTGGCCAGCGTAGCGGCTGACGGCAACGCCCTTGCTGGAGCGGGCTTTCTTGGCGGGCGCAGCCGCCTCGGCATCGGGCAGCGCCAGCAGCAATCCAAGGCCCAGCCCCAGCAGTAGCCCGAGAGCCTGCCGCCCGATGCTGCGCCGCGGCTGGCAGGGTAATGGGCGGGTGGCTGGGCGGCTGGGGCTTGGCGGCAGGAGTTCGGGCATGGCGGTCGGGCTGGCGAAAGCCCTAGCGTAATACAGAAGCGGCGGCTGGCAGGGCTTGCGCCAGGCTGATGCAGGGACTGGCCAGGCTTCAGTCGCCATCTACACCACCCTTGCCGCCGCGATCGCGCCGGCGCCCTGGCTGCGGCCAGGCCAGCTGGCGGGCGGCCCGCCGCATTTCGGCCAGCGAGCGGTGGCTGGAAGGATCGTAGTGCAGGCGCTCGAGCTCGAGCAGCCAGTCCTGCAGCGCCTGCCAGGGCTGCGCTGGGCCGGCCCCAGTCCCAACCTTGGCCTGCAACAGGGCAGCCAGCTGGCGCGGGGTGGCGTTCGCTGGCACCGGGTAGCCGGCGCGCTGCAGCCGGCGCCTGGCGGCTTGCAGCAGCCTGAGCCAGGGACTGCCGACCCTGGCGCGCCGCAGCGCCCAGCCGGCTCCGACCAGGCTCAGCAAGGCGAGCAGGCCAGACAGCAGCCGCATCAGGTCGGTACTCTCGGGTTGACTGAAGCCCAGCAGCCGCAGCAGCTCGAGCTGGTGCGAAGGCCGGTAGTCGAGCACCCATTGCTTCCAGCGTTGGTCGACCGCCTCGAGCAGATGGCGCAAGCGCAGCGCCAGCGCCGGGCTGACCTGCAGCCGTCCGGCAGCAAGCCCTGCGCTGGCCGGCTGCAGGCGCTGCAGTCCGCTGATCCGGTCCGGCTGCACGGCGGCGGTCGGATCGACCCGGGTCCAGCCCTGGCCCGCCAGCCAGACCTCGGACCAGGCATGGGCGTCGCTCTGGCGCAGGGTCCAGTAGCCGTCGACCGGGTTGAGCTCGCCGCCCTGGTAGCCAGTGACGATGCGCGCCGGCACGCCAGCGGCGCGCAGCAGGATCACGAAGCCGGCCGCGATATGCTCGCAAAAGCCGGCGCGGCGATCGAACCAGAACTCGTCGGCGCTGTCGCGGCCGTAGAGCCCTGGCTCGAGCGTGTAGCGGTAGCCGCCCTGGCGCAGCCTTGCCAGCACCCGTTCAACCAGCGCCGGGCCGATGTCCGTGCTCGCAGGCAGTTGCTGCTCGAGCTCGCGACGCAGCTGCTGCCCCAGCGCCAGGGTGCGCGGGTTGTAGCCGGTCGGCAGCTCGGTCAGGCCCCGCAGTTCCCTGTCCCGCAGTGCCAGTCCGTAGCGGAAGCGGATCTGGCCCTGGGCCTGGTAGCGCACGACTTCACCAAGCGGCCGCCGCACCAGCCATTGCAGCTCGCTGCTCAGATAGGGCTGCTGTCCGGCCAGCTGCGGCGCCTGCGCCGTGGCCTCGAGCAGGAACAGCCAGGGCTGCCGGCCGGCCTCCTGCAGCACCTCGTAGCGCAACGGCGCGCCTTCAAGCTGCAGGTCTGCCGGCGGCTCGGCACCCATCGGCGCCGGCCGCCATTCCACCCCGTCGAAGCGGCTCAGCACCGGCCCGCGGAAGTAGAGCGCCTGTGGTGGCGGCCTCTCGCCCTCGAAGCGCAGGCGCAAGGCGATGGTCGGGTCGAGCGCCAGCTGCGCCACCTGGCCGACCTGCATCCGGTCCGACAGGCCGCTGCGCCCGCTGCTGGCATCGGCCGGCAGCGACCACAGCGGCGCCACGCGCGGGAACAGCAGGAACAGCAGCAGCATCAGGGGCGTGCCCAGCAGCATCATGCGCCCGGCCAGCCGCAGCGACAGCAGCAGCGGCGGGCGTCCGGCCGGCAGCTGGGCGTTGACCAGCGCCGCCAGCAGGCCCAGCAGGGCCAGCACGATGCCGAGCATGGTCGGCAGTGACTGCGAATGGAAGAACTGCGTCAGCAGTGCGAAGAAGCCCAGGAAGAAGATCACGAAGGCGTCGCGACGCGCGCGCAACTCCAGCGTCTTGAGCGCCAGCAGCAGCATCACCAGCACGACGCCGGCCTGCTGACCCATCAAGGTCCGGTATTCGAGCCAGGTCGCCGCCAGGGCCAGCAGCAGCAGCGTCGCGCGCCAGCCTGTCCTGGGCAGGGGGCGCTGTGCCAGTGCCAGCCAGCCGCGCATGACCAATAGCGCCAGCCCAAGCGCGCTGCACCAGATCGGCAGATGGCCGGCCTGAAGCAGCAGCACCCAGCCGATCACCAGCAGCAGGAACAGCGTGTCGCGCGTCTCGCGCGGCAGACTGGCCAGGAGGTCGCGCAGCTTCAGCATAGCGCGAGTGCCTCCAGGCAGCGGTGTCGGTGCACCGCGCCGTGGCCGGGCGCGATCTCCAGCCCGTTCAGGCGCAGGCCGTAGTCCAGCTGCCGGGCCTCGGCGGCCAGCACCCAGGCGCAGAGCCGACTCAGCCGCTGCTCCGGGTCGGACAGGCCGGTGCTGGCCAGATCCAGCCAGCAGCGCCCGCCGCCGGGCTGGACGAGGTCGCGGCTGACCCAGTGCTCCTGGCTGCTGCCGGCCTGCTGCGCGACCTTCTTCCACGCCACCCAGCGCAGTGGATCGCCGCGCCGCCAGGGCCGCAGCCCATCCCATTCCTCGGGGTTGCCTGATCGGGGCTTGCCGCTCACGTCGGCCTGCTCCGTGCTGGCGGTCGGCAGCGGCGGCGGGGAGGGCTCGGGCGCCGGATAGACCAGCAGCTGCGTGGCCGGACGCCACCAGCTCCAGGCACGGAAGGTCCCGAGCGGAAACCCCGACTGCACGACCAGCGGCGCCAGCCCATGCCGACCGCGCCTGGGCATCAGGCAGCGCAATTGCAGCGTGGCGGTTTCCTGGCTGCCGAGGTTGGTCCAGTGGCCGTTGCCGTCAGCCGGCTCGGCGCGGGCGCCAGGCTGCAGCCAGTCGAGCCGGATCGACCAGCGCATCCGGCGGCCTGGGTTGCTCAGCGTCACGCTGACGCTGGCGGCCTCGCCGGCAAAGACTGGTGCGACCGGCTGCAGCCGCAACTGCAGGCCGTTGAGGTTGCCATGGGTCAGGTGCAGCGCCACCAGGGCGCTGCCGGCGATCAGGAAGGTCAGCAGATAGCCTGGGTTGAGCTGGTAGTTGATGCTGCCGACCAGCAGCACCAGCAGGGTCAGGGCCAGCAGCAGCCCGGCTCCCGTGGGCAGGATGTAGAGATTGCGCTGGGTCAGCTCCAGCTCGTCGCTGGGCACCAGCCGGCGCAGCCACCAGGCCTGCCAGCCGGCCCGCCAGTGCCCGATCCAGGACCGGCCAGCGCCGCTGCTGCGGATGGCAGTGCTGGCCATCATGGCCTCAGCGCAGCGGCGTGGCCGCCAGCAGCGCCTGCACCTGCTCGAACGGCCCGCGACCCGAGGCGGGCAGCGGCGTGAGCCGGTGCGCCGTGGTCTGCGGCAGGATGGCCGCGATGTCGTCCGGTGCCAGATAGCGCCGGCCCTCGACCAGCGCATGGGCCTTGGCCGCCCGCAGCACCCCGAGCGCGGCGCGCGGGCTCAGACCCTGCACGAACCAGCGCCCGCTGCGAGTCGCGGCGACCAGGTCGAGCAGGTAGTCGAGCACGGCCTCGCTGGCCTGCACCGCCAGCACTTCGGATTGCAGCCGGGCAAAGCCGGCCGCGTCCAGCAACGCCGGCAGTCCCTGCAGCAGGGCGCGCCGGTCCTGGCCCTGCAGCAGGCTGAGTTCGGCCGCCCGGTCGGGGTAGCCCAGGCTGATGCGCATCAGGAATCGGTCCAGCTGGGATTCGGGCAGCAGCTGGGTGCCGACCTGCTCGTGCGGATTCTGGGTCGCGATCACGAAGAAGGGGCGCGGCAGCGCCCGGGTCTGTCCGTCGACCGAGACCTGCTGCTCCTCCATCGCCTCCAGCAGCGCGCTCTGGGTCCTGGGACTGGCGCGGTTGATCTCGTCGGCCAGCAGCAGCTGGGCAAACAGCGGGCCGGGGTGGAACACGAAGGCTTGCTGCCCGCGCTCGAACACCGAGACCCCGGTCAGGTCGCTCGGCATCAGGTCGGAGGTGAACTGCACCCGCGAGAACGCCAGCCCGAAGCTGCGCGCCAGCGCCTGCGCCAGCGTGGTCTTGCCCACGCCGGGAATGTCCTCGATCAGCAGGTGGCCCCCGGCCAGCAGGCAGATCACGCAATCGCGCACTTGTAAGGCTTTGCCAGCCATGACCGTGTTAAGCTGGTCAAATAAAGAGGAGATTTGGGATTGAGTTGTCTGCACCGGCTCAGCCATGAAATAGAAGCACTGCCATGAATGCCACAGGTTATTACACCCATCCCCTGTTCCGCAAGCACGACATGGGAGCAGGACATCCCGAATGCCCGCAGCGGCTGGCCGCCATCGAGGACCGGCTGCTCGTGACCGGGGTGCTCGACGCGCTCGATCACCGCGAGCCGACGCCGGCCTCGCTGGCCGAGATCGAGCTCGCCCATGGCCGCATGCACATCGCCGCCATGCGTGGCCTGAGCGACTTCCTGAAGGAGGACCTCGCCGCCGGCGGTCCGACCCACTACCATGTGGATGCCGATACCGCGCTCAACGAGTTCAGCTACCAGGCCGCGCTGATGTCGGCCGGCGCCGCGATCAGCGCCACCGACGCGGTCATCGCCGGCGAGCTCGAGAACGCCTTCTGCGCCGTGCGCCCGCCGGGCCACCATGCCTGCCGCGACAAGGCGATGGGTTTCTGCCTGTTCAACAACGTCGCGATCGCGGCCAAGTACGCACTCGAGCGCCATGGACTGGAGCGGGTCGCGATCATCGACTTCGATGTCCACCACGGCAACGGCACCGAGGACATCGTCGCTGGCGACGAGCGCATCCTGATGTGCAGCTTCTTCCAGCACCCCTTCTACCCCGAGGGTGGCGCGCAGTCCGATGCCGCCAACCTGGTCAACGTCCCTGTGCCGGCCTACACCAAGGGCATGGAGATCCGCGAGCTGGTCGAGCTGCACTGGCTGCCGCGTCTCGAGCAGCACCGGCCGCAGCTGGTCTTCATCAGCGCCGGCTTCGACGCCCACCGCGAGGACGACATGGGCCAGCTCGG
>CAZJQH010000127.1:0-6379 GCA_964547895.1 uncultured Chitinophaga sp.
CGGCACCCGATGTACACCGCCCTGCTGTTGCTGGCGGCGGGCTGTGCGCTGGCGGTTTCGACCCTATCGGCCTGGGCGCTGGTACTGGCACTGGCCGCAGTGCTGACGGTCAAGGCCATGCTGGAGGAGGCCTGGATGACACACGCACACCCGGACTATGCCGGTTACCGTGCGCGTACCCGGCGGTTTCTGCCCTGGCTGCTCTGATGCAGCCAGCCCTCACCTGGCCGCTTACTTGATCGGCTGGATGTCGGTGACCAGGTACTTGCCGCCTTCGTGAACGGCGGCGAAGCGGATCCGGTCGCCAACCTTGAGCCCGGCCAGCTGCGCCTTGTCCCTGGCCGTGAAGACCATGGTCATGGGCGGCATGTCGAGGTTTCGGATCTCGCCGTGGCGGATGGTGAGCTTGCCGGTCTCGGGGTCGAGGCGGCGGATCTCGCCCTCGGCCAGTGGCTCGGCCTGGGCGCTGGTGGGCGTGGTGTTTTGGCTGCTGAAAACCCGGGTACTGCCGTCCTTGAGCACCAGCAGCACGTCGTAGCGGTCGCGCCGGCCGCCGTAGACGGCACCATCCATGCCTGGCGAGCCGATCGGCATGCCCGGCACCGCCAGGCCAAGCGCCTGCGGCCTTTCCTTCAGCAACCGCTCGATGTCCTGCGCGGGCACATGGCCCTCGATCACGTAGCCCTGCACCAGCGCGGTGTGGCAGGAGCCGAACTTTTGCGGCATGCCCAGCCGGGCACGCACCGCGTTGTTGCCGGTCTGGTTGACCTTGGCCTTGAAGCCGGCCTGCTCGACATGGTCGATCCAGTCCTGGCAGCAGCCGCAGTTGGGGTCCTTCCAGACCTCGATCATGCGGGATGGCTGCGCCAGCGCCGGAATGCCAGCCATGAGTCCGATGGCCGCCGCGCCTGACAGGAGTCGGCGCCGCGACGGGTTGATGCTGTCCATGTTTCCCTCCGTCAATGTTCAGCGGCCCACCTTGACCTGGCCCTTCATGCCAGCCTCGTAATGGCCGACATGCAGGCAGGCGAAATCGACCGCGCCGCTGCGGGTGAAGTGCCAGACCACCTCGCCCTGCTGGCCTGGCTCGACCGAGACCTTGTTCGGCTCGTCGTGCACCATGTCGGGGAACTTCTTCATTTCCTCGTAATGCGCTTCGAGTTCCTGCATGGTGCCGAGGCTGAACTCGTGCCGGACCTGGCCGGCATTGCGGACCACGAAACGCACCGTCTCGCCGCGCTTGACCTGGATGTTGGAGGGCGTGAAGCGCATGTCGTCGCTCATCACGACCTCGATGGAGCGGTTGACACGGGCTGCGATGCCGGGCTTGCCGTAGGAAGTCTCCTCGCTGGCATGGCCGTGACCGCCAGCATGGCTGCCGGCAGCCAATGCACCGGTCGAGACCAGCATGGCGGTCAGCAGGCCGAGGCCCAGGGATTGAATCGGATGGTATTTCATGATGGTTGAGGCAGTGTGGACAAAGGCCGCGAGATCAATGCCCCGCGTGCGGATTGGGCTTGCGGGCGTCGAAGGCAGCGGGCGGCTGGCCATGATGCGGCATGGCGTGGTGCGGGCTGCGGGTCGGCGCGGCGACAGCGCCGCCATGCTCGCGCGCGACGGTGCCTGCCGGATGCCTGAACCAGCCCGGGTCCTTGTAGTCGCCCGGCTTCTGGTCCGCACGCACCTTGAGCACGCTGAACATGCCGCCCATCTCGAGCGGGCCGTACTGGCCGGTGCCGGTCATCATGGGCGCGGTGTTGTCGGGCAGCGGCATCTCCATCTCGCCCATGTCGGCCATGCCGCGCTCGCCCATCAGCATGTAGTCGGGCGCCACCTGCTGGATCCTGCCGACCAGGCCGCGGTGGTCGACGCCGATCATGTTCGGCACCGCATGGCCCATGGCGCCCATGGTGTGGTGGCTCTTGTGGCAGTGGAAGGCCCAGTCGCCCGGCTCGTCGGCGATGAACTCGAGCTGGCGCATCTGGCCGACCGCGACATCGGCCGTGACCTCGGGCCAGCGGCTCGCCGGCGGGGTCGGGCCGCCGTCGGTGCCGGTGACGGTGAACTCATGCCCGTGCAGGTGGATCGGGTGATTGGTCATGGTCAGGTTGCCGACCCGGATCCGCACCCGGTCATTGAGCCGCACGTTGAGACTGTCGATGGCCGGGAAGACCCGGCTGTTCCAGCACCAGATGTTGAAGTCGGTCATGGTGTTGACCTTGGGCGTCTTGCTGCCGGGCTCGACGTCGAAGGCGTTGAGCAGGAAGCAGAAGTCGCGATCGACCTCGCTGATCTGCGGGTGCCGGGTCTTGGGGTGCGTGACCCAGAAGCCCATCATGCCCATCGCCATCTGCACCATCTCGTCGGCATGCGGGTGGTACATGAAGGTGCCGGGGCGGCGTGCCTCGAACTCGTAGACAAAGGTCTTGCCGACCGGGATCTGAGGCTGGGTCAGGCCGCCGACGCCGTCCATGCCGTTGGGCAGGCGCTGGCCATGCCAGTGGATGGTGGTGTGCTCGGGCAGCTTGTTGGTGACGAAGATGCGCACCCGGTCGCCCTCGACCACCTCGATCGTCGGCCCCGGGCTCTGGCCGTTGTAGCCCCACATATTGACCTTGAAGCCGGGCGCGACCTCGCGCACCACCGGCTCGGCCACCAGGTGGAACTCCTTGACGCCGTCCTTCATGCGCCAGGGCAGGGTCCAGCCGTTGAGCGTGACGACGGGGTTGTAGGGGCGGCCGGTATTGGGCACCAAGGGTGCTGCAGTGTCGGCCGAGGTCTGGATAACCGGCTCGGGCAGGCCGGCCAAGGCTGAGCGGGTGACGGCCAGGCCGGCGACGGTCGCCAGCGTGCCGGCGAAGAATTGACGTCTGGAATGGGTGGGGTTCATTTTCTGTTCGCCTCAATGGCCGGCGGCAGCCGCCGCATTCGCGCTGCCCGCGCCCAGGTTGACGAAACTGGTCGGCTCGCCACCGAGCAGCAGCCACTGCAGGTCGACCTGCGCCAGCTCGAAGTCGCGTTGTGCCGCCAGCGCGGCGGCGGCGGCACGGAACTGGTTCTGCGCGGCGTTCAGCAAGTCCCAGCTGCTCTTGAGCATGCCGTTGTAGTGCAGCTGGGTCTCCTCGGCGATGAGGGCGCTGAGCTTCTGCACCTCGCGCGCGCTGCGGGCAATGGCATGGCTGGCCAGATAGGCCTCTTGCGCGACCGCGGCACTGACCTGGTGCTTGATGCGTTCAGCCGGCGGCAGCCAGGCCTGGCTTCTTGCCAGGTACTGCTGGATCTGATCGGGTGCCAAGGACTGGACCGGCAGTTCGGGCAGCTGGGCCGGCAAGCCAACCGCGGCATGGATGCCGTTGAGCTGCAGCAGCTGGATCAGGCTGGCCTGGGCCTGGACTGCCTGGTAGCGTGCCCGGCGCAGATCGGCATCCGCGCCGTGGCGCGCCAGCTGCACCTGGGCCTGCTGCAGCCGGCTCCAGTTGCCCACGCTGACCATGCGCGCGCCCAGCTCGTCCGCGACCTGCGCCGCCGCCTGGGCCTGCTCCATCTGCGCCGCGATCAACTGGCTGGCGACCGACGCAGTCCAGGCCTTGCGGGCCTGGGCGGCGGCTTCGATCACATCGTCGAAATGGTCGATCCTTCTTGACAATGCCGGATCGAGCTCCAGCCAGCGCCCGCTGGCGATCAGTTCGACATCGCTTGGCGCCAGTCTGGCCAGCGGCTGTGCCAGCTTGGGGCGAGCCTGCCAGGCCAGCCGCACGGCATCGGCAGCGCTGGCCAATTGCAGGCTGGGCACGGCGGCAGCCTGCCCAGCCTCGACGGCCTGGCGCGACTGCTCCCACTTCAGCACGTCGGCATGGCCGCGCCGGAACTGGCCGACGCTGTCATTGGCCGCGCGCCAGTCGATGGCGGCTGGCGGGTCCTGGGCCAGGGCCCACAGCGGGGCTGCGAGCAGCCCGGCGGCCAGGCAGCGCCCCACGGATCTGGCTAGTAGTCTGGAAGTCAATTGCCCTGCTCCACGGTTCTATTCATGTTGATCCGCAGTGTGCAAGCTCCATTCCGTCAGCCGGATTGCAGGAAGATTACATCTTTGTCATCTCGACTGGACAGCCTGGGCGAGCAGCGAGAATTCCACCCAGGAGCCGGAACCATGAAGCTGTTGATCATCGAGGACGAACCCAAGACGGGCGAATACCTGCGCCAGGGGCTGCAGGAGGCAGGCTTTGCCGTCGAGCTGGCCAGCAACGGGACTGACGGCCTGCACCTGGCGAGCGAGGGCGACCACGACCTGCTGATCCTCGACGTGATGCTGCCCGGCCTCAACGGCTGGCAGGTGCTGCAGCAGCTGCGCGAGCAGGGTCGCCAGATGCCGGTGCTGTTCCTGAGCGCGCGCGACCAGGTCGAGGACCGCGTCCGGGGACTCGAGCTCGGCGCCGACGACTATCTGGTCAAGCCTTTCTCGTTTGCCGAGCTGCTGGCGCGGGTGCGCACCATATTGCGCCGCGGCCGCTCCGGGCTGGAAGCCACCACGCTCAAGGTGGCCGACCTCGAGCTCGACCTGCTGCGCCGGCGCGTCACGCGGTCCGGCCGGCGCATCGACCTGACCGCCAAGGAGTTCGGCCTGCTCGAGCTGCTGATGCGGCGCCAGGGCGAGGTGCTGCCGCGCTCGCTGATCGCCTCCCAGGTCTGGGACATGAACTTCGACTCCGACACCAACGTGATCGAGGTCGCGATGCGCCGCCTGCGCGCCAAGGTCGACGAGGGCTTCGACACCCGGCTGATCCAGACCGTGCGCGGCATGGGCTATGTGCTGGAAGCGCCGGAGCCGCAAGCGTGATGGGCAGGCTCTCGCTGACGGCCCGGCTGACCGCCCTCTACACGCTGGTGGCGGCGCTGCTGCTGCTCGGCATGGCGAGCCTGATGGCAGTGGCGGTGGACCGGCATTTCGAGGAGCTCGACCGCGACACGCTGCAGGACAAGATCCACCTGGTCAGCGAGATCATCGCCCGCGCGGACTCGGCCGCCGATCTGCAGAACCGGCTCGACGATGCCTTGCGACACCATCCAGGCCTGTTCGTGCGGGTGCAGGACGGAGCCGGTGCCCTGCTCTACGCCAGTGCCTCGCTGAGCTTCCCGGCTGATGTCAGTGAGCAACTGTCAGCCGGCCCGGCCGATGACATCCTGACCTGGACCCATGACGGTCATGAGTACCACGCCCTGGCGGCCCATGCCCCGCCCCACGAGCAGCTTGGTGCCGGGATCGGCATCCAGGCCGCCGTCGACACCCTGCACCATGCGCATTTCATCCACTCGCTGCAGCTGGCGCTCGGGGCCTATGTGCTGCTGGCCGCCGTCGCCAGTGGCGTGCTGGGCTGGTGGGCGGCACGCACCGGGCTGGCGCCGCTGCGGACCATGAAGGCCCGGGCCCAGGCCGTCACGGCCAACAAGCTGGACCAGCGCATGCCGGCCGAGGCGGTGCCGGTGGAACTGGCGGACCTGGCCACCTCGCTCAACGAAATGCTGGAGCGGCTGCAGGGCGACTTCCAGCGCCTGTCGGACTTCTCGTCCGACCTCGCACATGAGTTGCGCACCCCGATCAGCAACCTGTTGACCCAGACCCAGGTGTCCCTGTCAAGCCGGCGCGATGCCGACGCCTACCGCGACATCCTGGCCTCGAACGCCGAGGAGCTGCAGCGGCTGGCGCGCATGGTGTCGGACATGCTGCTGCTGGCCAAGGCCGAGCACGGCCTGCTGCTGCCCAGGACCGAGCAGATCGCGCTTGAAGACGAAGTCGGCGCGCTGTTCGACTTCTACGAGGCGCTGGCCGAAGAAAAGGAAATCCGGCTGCGGCAATCAGGCCATGCCAGCATCCGTGGCGACAGGCTGATGTTGCGGCGCGCCATCAGCAACCTGCTCTCGAATGCGCTGCGCCACACGCCGGCTGGCGGCCTGGTCTCGGTCGAGATCGAACTGCTGCCCTCGACAGTGGCGCTGCATGTGAGCAACAACGGCACTGCGATCCCGCCTGAACTGCTGCCGCGCCTGTTCGACCGTTTCTTCCGCGCAGACAAGGCCCGGACGCACCCGGAGACGGAAGGCGCTGGACTCGGGCTGGCGATCACGCGCGCCATCGTGCAGGCACATGGCGGCTCGGCCTCGGTCGCTTCCACTGACGGCGAGACGCGGTTCACGCTGAACTTTCCGGTCAGTTGACGAGCACCCCTGGTGCGGCATCAAACAGGAAAACCGACTTACAAAATGCCCCACCAGTGCCCCACGGCCCCTCAGAAAGCAAAAAGCCCAGTCGCAAGACCGGGCCAAGTGCTTGATTTCATTGGTAGGGCGTGGCGGACTTGAACCGACGACCAAAGGATTATGAGTC
>CAZJQH010000128.1:0-6309 GCA_964547895.1 uncultured Chitinophaga sp.
GCGCGCTTCTTGCAGTCGCTCTTGATCACGGTCCAGGGCGCGTCGGCGGTGTCGGTCTCGAAGAACATCGCCTCCTTGGCCCGGGTGTAGTCGTCCCACTTGTCCAGGCTGGCCAGGTCGACCGGGCTGAGCTTCCACTGCTTGAGCGGATGGACCTCGCGCTCCTTGAAGCGGCGGCGCTGCTCGGCCTGGCTGACCGAGAACCAGAACTTGATCAGGTGCACGCCGCTGCGCACCAGATGGCGCTCGAAGTCGGGTGTCTGGCGCATGAACTCCTGGTATTCGGCGTCGGAGCAGAAGCCCATCACGCGCTCGACGCCGGCGCGGTTGTACCAGCTGCGGTCGAACAGCACGATCTCGCCGGCGGTCGGCAGGTGCTGGACGTAGCGCTGGAAATACCACTGGCCGCGCTCGATGTCGGATGGCTTCTCGAGCGCCACCACGCGCGCGCCGCGCGGATTGAGGTGCTCCATGAAGCGCTTGATGGTGCCGCCCTTGCCGGCGGCGTCGCGGCCCTCGAACAGGATCACGACGCGCTGGCCAGTCTCCTTGACCCAGGCCTGCAGCTTGAGCAGCTCGACCTGCAGCTGGTATTTCTGCGCCTCGTAGCTGGAGCGGCGCATCAGGTGCTTGTAGGGGTAGCCGCCGTCGCGCCAGTCGGGAGCGAGCTCGTCGTCCGGGTGGCCCTTGACCGGCACCGGCTCGTTGAGCAGCGCCTCGCGCAGCACGCCGAGGTCGTCGTCCGAGGCACCATCCAGCGTGGCGCGCAAGGCAGCTGCGCGCTCCGATGCGTTCAGCGACTTGTTGTTCAGCAGTCCCAGCACGGCGGCGAGCTGCTTGCCCTGCGCGGCGCTGGTGGCCTCCTGCGGCACATGGCGGGCCAGCGCTGCCCGGTCGAGCTCGGGCGCTGTGTCGCCCCGGGCAACGGCCCGCCGCTTGTCCTGGCCCTTGCGCGCTGGCTTGCGAGGTTCGGCGGCAGGCTGGTTTTCGGTGACCTGGGGGATGTTGGTGTTGAGGGTCTGGGTCATGCAAAGCTGGTGAAAGTGACTAGCCTAGTGTGTCACTTTTTCATCGCCATGTCACATTTCCGACCAAAGCAGTCGGGCTGCGAGTCCGGCAAAAACGGTCGCTGCCGTGCGGTTGAGCCAGCGCTGCGCCTGGGCCGATCCGCGCAGCAGGCCGCCCAGCCAGGCCGCGAGCCAGGCGAAGCCGCCAAAGACGATCAGCGTCGCGAACATGAAGAGCGCGCCGAGCTGCGCGATCTGCCAGTGCACCGGGCCGGCATCGGCCTGCACGAACTGCGGCAGCAGCGCCAGGAAGAAGATCGCGACCTTGGGGTTGCTCAGGTTCATCACCACGCCGCGGCCATAGAGCCGCCAGCCCGAGGTCCTGCTGACGGTCGCAGTGCCGCCCTCTGCCTGCACCGTCGCCGGTGCATGCCAGGCGCCCCAGGCCAGGTAGAGCAGGTAGGCGGCACCCGCGAGCTTGAGCGCACTGAAGGCCGCCGGCGACGCTGCCAGCAGCGCGGCCAGCCCGAGCGCGACCGCAGCCGTGTGGCCGAGCAGGCCGGTGCACAGTCCCAGCGTCACCAGCAGGCCGGCGCGCCGGCCCTGGGCGGCGGACTGCATCAGCACGAACAGGTTGTCCGGCCCCGGGCTCAGGCCCAGCAGCAGCGCCAGGCCGAAGAAGCTCAGCAGGTGGGCGCTGCTCATGGCTTCAGGCCTTGCCCGACTGGAGCGCGCGCGCGACCTCGGTCACCAGGCCCGGACCCTTGTAGATCATGCCGCTGTAGATCTGCACCACGTCGGCGCCGGCCGCGATCTTGCTCAGCGCATCGGCTCCGCTCAGGATGCCTCCGACGCCGATGATGGGGTAATCCTTGCCGAGGCGCGCGCGCAGCTGGCGGATCACGGCATTGCTGGCTTCGAGCACCGGCGCGCCCGACAGGCCGCCGGCTTCCTCGGCATGCTTGAGGCCCTTGACCGCCTCGCGGCTCAGCGTGGTGTTGGTCGCGACCACGCCATCCATGCCATGGCGCTTGAGCGTGTCGGCGATCACCGCCACCTGCGCCTCGTCGAGGTCGGGCGCGATCTTGACGAACACAGGCTTGTAGGCGCCATGCTGCTGCGCGAGTTCGGTGCGGCGCGCCGCCAGCGCCCCGAGCAGTTGGTCGAGCGCCTCGTCGCTCTGCAGCTCGCGCAGGTTCTTGGTGTTGGGGCTCGAGATGTTGACCGTCACATAGTCGGCGTGCGGGTAGACGCCTGCCAGGCAGACGAGGTAGTCGTCGGTCGCGCGCTCGATCGGCGTGGCGGCGTTCTTGCCGATGTTCAGGCCCAGCAGCATGCCGCCCGCCTTCGGGTTCTGGCGCAGCTTCGACTTCCTGACGTTGGCGATGAAGGCGTCCAGGCCGTCGTTGTTGAAGCCGAGCCGGTTGATCAGCGCCTCCTTCTCGGGGATGCGGAACATGCGCGGCCTGGGGTTGCCGGGCTGGCCCTTGGGTGTCACGGTGCCGACCTCGACGAAGCCGAAGCCCAGTGCGCTCCAGGCATCGATGCAGCGCGCGTTCTTGTCCAGGCCGGCGGCCAGGCCGACGCGGTTGGGGAACTGCAGGCCGGCGAGCGTGACCGGGTCGTCGATGCGCGGCTGCGAGGCCAGGCACATCAGCGGCGAGTGCTGGAGCTTCTCGAGCTTGTCGAGCGTGAGTTCGTGCGCGGCCTCCGGGTCCATCTTGAACAGCAAGGGGCGTGCGAGCGAGTAGGGCAGCAGTGACATCGGATAATCTCGGGTCTAGGCGGGCCTGACTTGGCCCAATCCTCCGATTCTCCCAGATTGCACCCCATGACCAATCCTTCCCTGACCCAAGACGAACTCAAGACCCTGGTCGGCCAGGCCGCGCTGCGCTATGTGGTGCCCGGCGAGATCGTCGGCGTCGGCACCGGCTCGACCGTCAACAAGTTCATCGCCGCGCTCGCCAGCATGAAGGACCAGATCAAGGGCGCCGTCTCGAGCTCGGAGGCCTCGACCGAGCGCCTGAAGGCGATCGGCATCCCGGTGTTCGACTGCAACGAGGTCGACGAGCTGTCGGTCTACGTCGACGGCGCCGACGAGATCGATCCGAGCGGCTTCATGGTCAAGGGCGGCGGCGCCGCGCTCACGCGCGAGAAGATCGTAGCGGCCCAGTCGCGCCTGTTCGTCTGCATCGCCGATGAGTCCAAGCTGGTGCGCACGCTGGGCGCCTTCCCGCTGCCGGTCGAGGTGATCCCGATGGCGGCGCAGCGCATCGCGCGCCAGTTCGAGGCGCTCGGCGGCACCGCGACGCTGCGCCTGAAGGACGGCGCACCGCTGCTGACCGACAACGGCCAGCACATCCTCGACGTCACCGGCCTGCAGATCGAGGATCCTCTGTCCTTCGAGGACATGGTCAACAACTGGCCCGGCGTGGTGACGGTGGGCGTGTTCGCCTTCCAGAAGGCCGGCGTCTGCCTGCTCGGCACCCACGACGGCGTCAAGACGCTGGAGTTCTGATCGCTTTCTGCTCCCCGCTTCAGGCTGCATGCTGCGTCCTTGCCTGAGCGCGATGCCGCCGCTGGCGCTGCTGGCACCGCTGTTGCTGGCGCTGCAGTCCTGGCCTGGCGCCGCCGAGGCCTGGCGCCTGCTGCGCCAGCGCTTCGAGCAGGGCGCCTGGTGGGAGCCGGTCAGCGCGCAGTTCGTGCACCTGAGCCTGGAGCATGCGCTGGCCAATGCCGCCGCGCTGCTGATGCTTGCCTGGCTGCTGCGTTCGATGCTGGGCAGCATGACACAGCTGAGCCTGCTGGCGGGCGCGATCGTTGGCGTTGCGCTGCAACTGGCCCTGGATGCCGATTGCGCCTACTACGCCGGCTTCTCGGGAGCGCTGCATGGGTGGCTCGGCGGTTCGCTGGCCATGTTGTGCTGGCTACGCTTGCCAGGTTGTTCCGTGATCGGCTGCAGCGCTGCAATGCCCTGGCCGCTGGGCTTGCTCGCGCTGCTGTTGCTCAAGGTCGGACTCGAGATGACCGGGCTGCTGCCTTCAGCCTGGGATTTCCCGGTCTACTACCCGTCACATGCGGCCGGACTCGCCGGCGGCCTGTGCGCGGCCGGGATCATCTGGCTGTCAGGCCGCCTTCGGGCTGCGTCGCAGGCGCGCCAGCAGCGCGGCTGACAGCAGCATCAGCTCGTACCAGACGCTGGAGCCTCCGCCGCCGCCACCCGTAGCGACGGATGGCTCATCGATCGTTGCGGGCACCTGCCCGTCCTGCAGCAGCTCGACCGCAGTGGCCGCATCCAGCAGCCCGGTGCCGCAATCCGAACGCGCGTAGCAGTAGCTTGCGCTTGGGTAGGCCCGCGCCGACGAAGTCAGCAGCCAGCCGACCTGGCCTGGGCTCAGCAAGGGGTCAAGTCCAAGCAGCAGCGCCGCGACGCCCGAGGCATGGGCCGCAGCGAAACTGGTTCCGGCGTTCTGATACAGGGAGTCACGGTCTGGAACGGTTGCGCCTGTATTGGACAACAAGCTGATCAAGTCGCCGTCTCCAAACAGGTATCGACGGCCATAGCCGCCGCCCGGTGCGCTCAGATCCGCTTCGCCGCCCAGGTTGGAGTAGTCCGCCAGGTCGCCGTTGCGGGTATGGGCCGTGACGGCAATCACGCCGGTGCAGTTGGCGGGCTGGGTCAGGGCCGTGCTGTCGCCGCTGCGGTTGCCGGCCGCCGCGATCACCACCGCGCCCTGGCCGCGGGCTGCCTGGACCGCTTCCCGCATGGTATTGCTGCACTGGCCCTTTTCCGTCGCCCCCAGGCTCAGGTTGATGACCCGTGCCCGGTAGGCTTCAGGCAAGCGGGGAACCGATCCGGCCGGAAGATCAGGCGGCTGGAGTCCGACCGACCAGTAGATCCCCGACGCGACATCCGAAATGTATCCGCCGCATTTGCCGAACACGCGAACCGGCAGGATGCGGGCCGCTGGCGCGATGCCGGCGATGCCGACCCAGTTGTTGCTGACGGCCGCGATGGTACCGGCCACGCTGGTGCCATGCCAGCTGCTGGCGGTGGCATCGGACCCGCAGCCCAGTGCCAAGGCCTCTGCTTCGCTCAGCCAGTCACCAGGATCGCGCGGATCGTCATCCAGACCATCGCCATCATTGGCCTTGAGGGGATCGTCGACGAAATCGTAGCCCAGCAGCCGGTTGCTCTGGCGGATGAGGTTGTCGCTCAGGTCCTGATGCTCGAGGATGCCGGTGTCGAGCACGGCAACGACCACGCCCTGGCCGGAAGCCGTCGAGCCCAGGCCGAAGTCCCAGGCGCCGGGCAGGTTGGCGGCTCCTGTTGCCTGGCTGGGCAGCTGGAGATTCCACTGGCTGGGAAATTCCGGGTCGTTCGGGATCGCTTGGGGATAGACACGCTCGTCGATCTCGGCATATTCGACCCGCGGGTCCTGCTCCAGCTGCCGGATCAGCTGCTGCATCTCGGCGCGCTTGAGGCGGTGGCCGGTGGTCGCCACATGCAGGCCCGGGCGGATCGAGCGGTGCAGCGCCATCGGCATGGAAGCCGGTTCCTCGACGCCGGCTCCTATGCCAGCTCCGATGCGGTTGCCCAGGCTGGAGATCGTCAGCTGCGCGTTGCGGGTCCGCAGCGGCGCATCGAGGCTGGCATCAGCATCCTTGAGCTTGACGATCAGGCGCTGGTGCACGCGCGCGTCGGGGTCTGTCGCCGGACCCGCTGCAAAGGGCTGCCGCATTCCCGGCGCAGCCCAGGCCTCGGGCAGTTGCGCTGCAATCGCTAGTGCGATCAGCCCGAAGGCCAAGCGTCCTGGATGCGCTCTGGCGCTCATGGCGTGCTCCCATCTCCCTTGGGGGCCCAAGCCCCCGCATCGAGATATTAGCCTGCCATGCCCTGATGCCGCAACAGCGCGTCTATCTGTGGCTCACGGCCGCGGAATGCCTTGAAGGAGTCCATCGCCGGGCGGCTGCCACCGGCTTCCAGCACCTCGCGCCGGAAGCGCCGGCCGGTCTCGACATCGAGCGTGCTGCCAGCGTTGCCAGCGGCGGCTTCCTCGAATGCCGCGTAGGCGTCGGCGCTCAGCACCTCGGCCCACTTGTAGCTGTAGTAGCCGGCCGCATAGCCGCCGGCGAAGATATGGCTGAAGGTGTGCGGCGTGCGGCTGTAGGCCGGCGGCTGCAGCACTGCGACCTCGTCGCGCACCTGCTGCAGCAAGGCCATGAAGTCGCCGTCCGGGGCGCCTGCGCTGTGCAGCAGCATGTCGTAGAGGGAGAACTCGATCTGGCGCAGCGTCTGCAG
>CAZJQH010000129.1:0-6279 GCA_964547895.1 uncultured Chitinophaga sp.
CTGCCGGCTGCTACTCGTTCGACCTGGCCGCATGGCGGCTGCGGATGCACATCCGAAACGACAAGGGTGATCTCTGGATGAAGGCGGCCAACTACCACTCACGCACCCCTCAGTACAACGCGGCGTACCGGGCTGACCTGATGCGCAGGGCTTCGAAGTGGGCGGATTGGCTCGAAGTCCGGTTTGCCACGATCGATGTGACGAAAACCGGGGCCCATCCCTCGACGCCCAGCCAGCCGGCGCCTGCTGTCAAGGTAGCCCAAGAGGCCAGACCAGCGACCAGGCTGGAGACTGCACGCCAGCGTCCTGATCAAGGGTCCGCCTCCACTCAAGGCGCGACCTTGGCCGGCTATGTGCCACGCACGGTGTCAGTCCGGGTGAACGATCAAGCCGCAGCGCTGGCTCACGCAAGGCCGATGAGTATCCCTGGCTACCGTGACTAAGGTGTAGTCCTTCGAAGCCTGTGCGCATCCTCAGGTTACTTGGTGGTCATGCGACGATATGCTTGCTGAATCGCCGGATCCATGTTAAAGTGATTACACATTCCGAGTCGGGCCTGACGCCCGCGCCAACCTGCCTCACCGGGGCAAGGTGGTCTGCCCAGTGCGATGTGGCCTTCCGAGGCAACCAAGCCGGCAGCAGCGTCGCCCTCCTCGTGAGGGCTTTTTCATTTCCGGGTCTGGCCGACCCGCCTGTGCAGGCAAACCGGCCGGGGGGATTTGTTCCAGCTTGCGGCCCCCGCCACCTTGGCAATGCCGCTAAACAGGAGAGTCACGATGACTGAACTCGCTCGCTTTCGCCCCGCTGCGGCCAAGCTCCAGCCTTCCTTCGTTTTCGAGCGCGCCTCGCTCGCCCTGATCGCCACCTGGCGCGAGCGCCTCGCCGCCCCGGGCATTTCTGCTCATTCGTTGTCCAGCGAATGGCGCGACCCCGTCGCCTGTCGGCTTGCACTCTGAGCCTGGAGGGCGCCATGAGTCTTGCCGCCGGTTTCGCATGGTTGAAGTGCCGCCGGGACTACCAGCAGCGCTTTGGCCTTGCCATACCCGACTGGGTGTGCTGCTACGACCTGCCCCAGCGCACGAGCCTGGTCAGGGTGGCCCTTCGCCTGGGCTGGGTCCTGCCCGATCGCGTGCTGCTGCCCGACGAGTTCCATTCGGGTCGCTGGAGCGTCTGGGGCTAGAGACAGAACAGCGGGAGCCTGTCCCGTCAACAACAGGCGTCGCCGATTTATGTCCACTTGCGGGCGACCGAGAAATGCGGCTAAAGCGTCGGTGGCCTCCTCCGTCCGGGCCTGCCGCACGCCAGCGGTTGAACCTGGACGACGAGGAGCATTCCATGCCCAACCCATCCAAGACTTCCCGTTCCGGCGCCAGGGCCGGTAAGCCGGTCCCCGCGTGGTCGGTCGCCTACCGCCCGGCCAGCTACTTCGGCGACCATGATCTCGAGGCCAGGCTGCAGACCCGTGTCAAGGGTCAGCGGCGGCGCGAGCTGCTGCGCAGCGCACTCGAGGCTGGCGAGATCGCTCAGGTGCCCGCGGCCTTGCTCTCTGACGGTCTCGGTGACGGCTTGCGCCAGGCCATCGGCGGGCTGCATCCCAGCTTCATGGGCGGCGAGTACCTGCCCACGGCCGGAGAGGCCGAGGTCGAGATCGCCCGCATCCGGATCGCCTCCACCACCTCGGACGTGACCAGCGTCTACGCCCGTCCCTTGGGCCGGCGCATCGCCTACCGCGTGGTGGACGAATACGACGGAGACACCCTGTCAGGCAATGGCGAGCGGACTTCCCTCAAGCCCCTGACCATGGGCGTCCTGCTGGACTTCTTCCTCGGCGCCTGGGATCTCTACGCCTGCCTGGAGTGCAACTTCGAGGACGACCTGGAAGGCATGCTGGGGTTCTTCAGCGCCGACTCGGCGTTCTACCCCTACCTGGGCCGCGCGCTGCACGACCGGGTCCTGGCGCGCTTCGCCCACCTGGCGCAAGCCGGTGACGAAGACGAGGACAGCGATGCGGACGAGGACTGACTGACTTCCACCCCATCCTCGCTCTCATTACCTGCAAGGAATCAACATGCGCACCACCCTCTTCGACAACGGCGACTTCTCCTATTTCGCCGATCTCGCGCCCGTGCCGGCCCCCGTCGACGGGCACTGCCTCACCATCAGCAGCCGCCTGCTCTCCTCGCGCGACAGCCAGGCGGAACAGGTGCGGTTTCGAGCCTGCCTGGCCGACGAGCAGCTTCTTGGACTGGCCCGCCTGATCCGGCAGCAGATCGCAGGGGGCACCGATGACTGAACGCATCGAGCGGCGCCATGTCCTGCGCACGGGCGAGAACGAATGGTTCTCGGCCCAGGGCGGCCAGACCAAGGTCGTCAGAAGGGTCGAGCACGCCACGCGCTTCACGCCCGAGGTCGCCCGGGCCCTGTCGGAAAAGCTCACCGTCAACCGGCGCAAGCCCGTGGTCGAGGTCACCGACACCGCCTACCTCAACCCGCTGGCCCATGGGCCCTGGGAACCTCCACGCGAGCCCGCGCCGCCCGAAGGCATACCGCCCTGCGTGCTGCTCCAGGCCGACGAGATCGAGGCGATCCGCCGCCGTGCGGTCACGGAGTTCGGCCCGGTCTGGCTGCACCACTACCCGCCGCTGCTGGAGGCCGCGATCCTGGCACGGCTGGGGTGGGCAGACTGAATCGCTTGCTCGATCCGGTACCGGTCCAGCTCAACCCGCAAGCCACTCGTCAAGCACGGCTCCGACACTGGCCACCGGGACGATGCTCACCCGCCAGTCCAGCGCCTGGCCGATTGACAGGACCTTGGCCGACGTGAATCTCGCAACGGGACGGTGCCGGATAGCTGCACCACTGTCCGCATCTGCTGTCGGACTCGATGAAGGCCAGCTTCGAGCACGCGTTGGCGAAGGGGTTTTCCAGTGATGGAAGGCGCTGTGTCGGCAGCTGAAACGGTCTGAGCTGAAAATTTGTTGCGCTGCAACAAAAATGGCTTGCATCACGTGGAATCCCCTCCAACAATTCATTCATGCTGCAGTGCAACATGAGTTCTGGGGACGACTCCAGACGCGGCGCAGCAACTCAAGCCCTTACACAACCTCAGGAGTTCACCATGCTGACCGTCGAACAAATCATCTCCAACCAGAAAGACCAAGCCGCCGCCTTCTACGAGCTGGCCAACCAGGCCGTCAACGGCGTCGAGCGCCTGGCTGAACTCAACCTCAAGACCATCAAGTCCAACGTGGCTGCCAGCGCTGCCCAGACCGAAGCCCTGTTCGCCGTCAAGGACGTGCAAGGCCTGCTGGCCCTGCAGAACCAGGACCTCAAGGCCGCCGCCGAGAAGGCCAACGCCTACGGCCGCGAGCTGTACGAGATCGTCACCGGTTTCGGCAACCAGTTCACCAAGGTCGCTGAAGGCCGCGCCACCGAAGCCCAGAAGCAGATCAACGCCCTGGTCGACAGCGCCGTGAAGAACGCCCCGAAGGGCACCGAGCAGGCCGCTGCTGCCATCCAGAGCGCCGTCGCCACCGCCGGCAACGCTTTCGAGTCGGTCCAGAAGGCCGTCAAGCAGGCTTCCGAGCAGGCTGCTGCCAGCTTCGACAGCATGGCTCAGAACGCCCTGAACGCTGCTGACGCCGTCGTCAAGACCAAGAAGGCCGCCTGATCTTCGGCTCCTAGCCGGATCACGAGCCCCGTCCACCCCCTCCGGGGTGGCGGGGCTTTTTTTCAACCCCGACACCGTTTCGACCGTGGCAACTGCACTACAGGCCCTGTTGTACCGATCCCGGATTGTGAACCGCCTCGGGCCCTTGCACATGCTGCTGCTGGTGGAGCGAGCCAGGCATGCCAACCTGGCGCATGGCATCACCGGCCAGCTGGTCTACTTCGATCACTGCTTCATGCAGTACCTCGAGGGCCCTGGCCCGGCACTTGACGAACTGTGGAACCATCTGCAGCGCGACCCCAGGCATTACGAGGTCGAACTGCTGACCCGCTACCCGCTGACCCGCCGCCGCTTATCCGGCTCTCCGTTGATGTTCCTCGGCAAGGCCTATTTCCGGGACACCAGCTGTCGGACTTCTGGCCGGTCCAGGCCATGGACATGGACGGACTCCAGCAGCGCTGCCAGGGCTGGCAGCAGGAAGCACTGCGCAGGGCGCGGGCATTCGCGCAGCACCTGGCCTGATCGTCACCTGCATCTCAACCACCCCCTGGACCCGGTTAACGGCATTTCATTGAACACGCTGGAGAGCGGTTAGCTGATCGGCGTCATAGGATCGAGCGCCGAGCCCGGGACGCTGGACGAGAAGGTCGCAATGGGGAAGCCGAGGCCCGCTGCTCAGTGCCTGAGTGCCTGGCCAGGCTGCAGAAATTCCTGGTCATGCAGGAAGCCCGGGATGAATACACCCGTGAGAATTCGAAATTCCTGAAAACGCAGGAACTTGTTGTCTCTCCAAGTCATCCGTGCAAGAATTCCTGCTTCTGCAGGAATTTATGATGAGAATCACAGTCGAATCGGTAGCCGACCTGGGGCTGGCACTACGTGCGGCACGCAAAGGGGCCAAGGTGCGCCTCGACGACCTGGCCGACATTGCCGGTGTCAGCAAGCAATTCGTCTCGGATGTCGAATACGGCAAGCAGACGGTCCAGCTGGGCCTGGTGCTCAAGCTGCTAGGGGAAATGGGCTTGCAGTTGACCGTTGACCTGCCCCCCGCTGCCGAGCCTGCCTTGCTGGCCCTGAAGGCCAGGGGCGGCGTGGGCAAGCGTCAAGCCAGTCAGGACTGAGCGATGCGGACCTTGACGGTGTATCTCGACCAGCATCGGGTGGGGGTTCTGGCTGAAGGTGATGACCTCTGGTCGTTCGAATACGACCCGGCATGGGCCGCGTCGGCGGAAGGCTTCGATCTGGCACCCGGCTTGAGTCGCTCCAACTTGCGTCATGTGGATGGAGCCAGCTCGCGTCCGGTCCAGTGGTACTTTGACAATCTATTGCCGGAAGAAAAGCTGCGCGAGACGGTGAGCAAGGAAGCCGGACTGAAAGGCGACGATGCATTTGCCCTGCTCGAATACCTGGGGGCGGAGTCCACCGGATCTCTGGTGCTGCTCCCACCTGGACATCCTGTACAGGCGTCGGGAGACCTCCAGGCTCTGACCGAAGAGGCCTTGAGCCAGCGCATCCGCGACCTGCCTCGCGTGTCGCTGAGCAAAGGTGCCCCCAAGCGCATGTCGGTAGCCGGGGCCCAGAACAAGTTGCTGGTGGTCTACCGTGACGATCGGCTGTTCGAACCGGTGGGAGCCGAGCCTTCCACACATATCCTGAAACCGGATCACACCAGCGATGACTACCCGGCATCGGTCATCAACGAATACATCACGATGCAGCTGGCGAGCAAGCTAGGGCTCCAGACACCCCGGGTCTGGCGCCTCTATGTGCCGCAACCCGTCTATATCGTCGAGCGTTTTGATCGGCATGTGGATGACGCCGGGCAGGTGCGGCGTCATCACATCATCGATGCCTGTCAGTTGCTGAACAAGTCACGTCTGTTCAAGAACAGCGCGGCCACTCTGGCCACACTGTCGGACTGCATCGCCCGTTGCCGCAACAGGGCCAGCGCACGCCTGAGGCTGTACCGGTGGCTGGTGTTCAACCTGCTGGTGGCCAATGACGATAACCATCTGAAGAACATCTCGTTCAGCGTGGGGCCGGACGGCATCGATCTGTGCCCGTGCTACGACCTGCTCAGCACTGGTGTCTACCATACCCGGGCTTTTGCCGATCATCGCGCCACCTGGCCTGCGGTACCGATGATGATCCCCTTGCCGGGTGCCAGCACCTTCGCAGAGGTCAGCCGCACAGCGGTGCTGGCGGCAGCCGAGGCATTGGGCCTGTCCCGCCGCATCGGAGAGCGGGAACTGGACAGGATGATTGCAGGCCTGCCCAAGGCGCTGGAGACCCTGGTGCAGGAGGTCGAGGCCGAGAACATTCGTTTGCCCAATTCGGTTCGCGCTCAGTTGGGAGGGGAGTTGCGCCTGCTGCGCACCATGCAGCACCTCATCGTGCCGGAAATGCTGTCGCGCGTAGCGCTCTGAGAAAGTGGCAGGCTGTGTTTTGCTAGATGCCTGACCCTCCTGCCCCGTGACCGCTTTGCAGCGGAGACCGACATTCGGTGCTTCCCTTTGGCTGACCGGTTTCGACCCATTGCAGCCTTTGATGCCCAAAGAACGGACACCAGAAAACTGACTGTCGTGCGCCCCCGAGTTAGCGGTTGCTGC
>CAZJQH010000130.1:0-6278 GCA_964547895.1 uncultured Chitinophaga sp.
TGATCCACGACCTCGACGTGTTCCGCTGGATCCTGTGCGCCGACGGCGACGAGGCTGCCTGGCTCAGCGCCACCGGCTCGGTGCTGACCGATCCGGCCGTCGGCGAGGCCGGCGACTGGGACAGCACCGCGGTGACCATCCGTACCCGCCGGGGCCGGCTGTGCCAGATCAACACCACGCGGCGCGCCGCCTACGGCTATGACCAGCGCTTCGAGCTGCTGGGCTCCCAGGGGCTGCTGCAGTGCGGCAACCACAAGCCGACCGAGGTCGTGCAATGGGATGCCAGCGGCGTGCGCGCCGACAAGCCCGAGGCCTTCTTCCTGCAGCGCTACGCCGCCGCCTACCGGCTCGAGATCGAGCATTTCTTCGATTGCCTGCAGACGGGCAAGCCGTTCAAGACCACGGTCGAGGATGGCGTCAAGGCCCAGCAGCTGGCCGACGCCGCGACGCTCAGTGCGCAGAGCGGCCAGCCCGTGCTGTTCTGATCGGGGCAGACCATCATGTCGAACAATCCCCTGCGCGTGGGCATCGCCGGCCTGGGCCGGCTCGGCAAGCGCCACGCCGAGCAGCTGGCCCGCCATACACCAGGCGCGGTCCTGAGCGCCGCCTGCAGCCCGGTCCCCGCCGAGCTCGACTGGGCCCGGTCCGAGCTCGGCGTCCAGCGCTGCCACGCCGACTACGCCGACCTGCTGGCCGACCCCGAGGTCGATGCGGTCGTGCTGGTCACCCCGACCACGCTGCACGCCGACCAGACCTGCGCCGCGCTGCGCGCCGGCAAGCATGTCTTTGTCGAGAAGCCGCTTTCGCTCGACGTCGCCACCTGCGAGGCGGTCGAGGCCGTCGCGCGCGATTATCCCGACCGGATCGCCATGGTCGGCTTCGTGCGCCGCTTCGACCCCAGCTACGCGCGCGCCAAGGCCGCGATCGACGCTGGCCAGCTCGGCCGCCCCTTCCTGGTGCGCTCGCAGACCTGCGACCAGAATGACCCCGAGGGCTTCTTCGTGCGCTTCGCGCCGACCTCGGGCGGCATCTTCATGGACTGCAGCGTGCACGACATCGACCTGGCGCGCTGGATGCTCGGCAACCCCAGGGCCGTGCGCGCCTTCGCCAGCGGGACGATCGCGCTGCACCCCGGACTGGCCGAATGCGGCGATGTCGACAACGGACTGGCAATCGTCGAGTTCGAGGGCGGCCAGCGCGCGGTCTTCTACGCCAGCCGCACCATGCCGCATGGCCACGAGACCACGACCGAGGTCATCGGCACCGCCGGCACGGTGCAGGTTGGCCATGGCGCCCATGCCGACCGCACCGTGTTCCGTACTGCAGCCGGCGTGCAGCACGCGGCGCTGCCCGACTTCTTCGCGCGCTTTGCCGATGCCTTCCGGATCGAGATGGAGGCTTTCGTCGCGGCCTGCCGGGGCGAGATCGCGCCGCCGCTGACGCTGTCGGATGCGACCGAGGCGACCCGGATCGGCCAGGCCATCACCGAATCCCTGCGCAGCGGAATGCCGGTTTCACTGGCTTGAGCTTCGCACCGTGCTGCCCTACCCTTCAAGGCGGCAGCACGGCGCAGTCACTGGCTGGCTGTGTTGCGGGATTTCCGATCCCGCTTGACCTGGTACATGACCCGGTCTGCAGACTCCAGCAGATCTGCGACTGTCTGGCCATCCTCCGGGTAGAGGGCCACCCCTATGCTGGCACCAACGGAGATTTGCTCGCCGTCTACCGAGACGGGGTCTGCCAGCGCTGCATCAATGCGCCCGACCAGGGCTTGGGCCTCGGCCTTGTCGTGCAAGCGCTTGACGATCACGACAAACTCGTCTCCACCCATGCGCGCCGGAAAATCCTCGGCGCGCAGGTTCCCGGCCAGCCGCGCTCCAATGGCTTGCAGCACGGTGTCGCCGGCGCCATGGCCGTAACGGTCGTTGATCGGCTTGAACTTGTCCAGGTCGAGAAAGAGCAGGCCGAACCTGCTCCCCGTCTGCCTGGCGCGCCTGAGCTCCTGCTCCAGCTGCTGGACCAGGGCATGCCGGTTGCCCAGGCCGGTCAGCGCGTCATGCAGGGCCACGTACTCGACCTCGAAGCGCTTCTGGCTGTGCACTTGTACCCGGCGCAGCAGGATGATGACGATGCCAGCGCTGCCCCACAGCAGCAGAGTGCCCAGGGATGCATGGAAAATCGCCTCACCCTGTGCGCGCTCGATCGGCTTGAGCACGGTGCTGGTACTCAGCCCGAGCACGATGGTGACCGGATAGTCCTGCAGCCGCTTCCACTGGTAGATGCGCTCAGCCTGATCGATTTCGGAGGCCGAATTGAATGAGCCTTCGCTGGCTGCATCGGGTGCCAGAAACGGCAGGCTGAGGCTGGCTTCCTGGCCGATCTGGCCAGCGTAGTCGTTGTTGAGTGCGAGCAGCTCGCCGCTCTGCCGGAAAATGGCGATCGAATCATCCGATGCCAGCATCAGCCTGTCCAGCGAATCCCGGATGAAGTCAGGTGATACCGACAACACCATGACACCGGTGAGCTTGCCGTCACGCCTGATCGGACGGCTGAACTGTATGCTCCACTGCTTGGAGACGCGCCCCATCACCGGCCGGCTGATGAAGAGCCGGTCTGGTCCGCTGCCAAGATGAACCTTGAAGTGTTCCCGGTCGCTGAGGTCCACCCTCTCGCTGACGCCCAGGTTGGAGTATTCGAGTCGTCCGTCAGCGCCAATGACGGCCAGTTGCAGCATCGATCCTGCAGGCAGGCGCCGGGTCGCCTGCTGGCTCCTGTATTCGAAGGACTCTGGCCTTTCCTGTCCGTAATGCCGGGCCAGCTCCTCGGTCGCGAGATCGATGTCGTGGATCAGCATCGAGATGATCTGCGAGTTCGCGCTGTTGACCTGCGCGGCCCGCAGTTGCGCCTGGGCCAGCGTCTCGCGGCGCAGCTGGTCCCCCGAGCTGTACAGCTGCCACCAGTACAGGCCGGTCACCAGCAACAGGAAACCCAGCGTCAGCATGCCGATCTGCAGCAAGTCGGCGCGCTTTTCAGCCAGGGAATCGGGCGAGTGCAATGGGAGCGGTGGAATAGAAGGCATTCCTGGTCCGTGGTGTGGTTTTCGACAATTGTCAGTCAGAAAGCTGACATTATTGGTGCAGGAAACATCATAGAGTTCAATTTGTCGATTGATGCGTGCTCATGTCCCGATATGCCCCATGCCGCACCCAGGCCACCAGTGTTGCCTTAACCTAGGCGGCGTTCAAGTCACGAAGGCCGATCATGGAAGACACGCGCTGCTGCGGCACCGGAACCTGCATCATCAACGCCCAGGGCTACTGCTGGTGTGGCCAGCGCTGGGACGGCACTCGCATGTGCTTTCCAGAGCCGGCCGGGAGCGAGCGCCAGGACGAGGAAGCGAAACCCAAGCCGAGCACCGATGCTGGACAGCGCAATGCCTGATGCCGCAACGCTAGGCGAGCGACGCGAGCACCACCAATGAAACTTGACCCGCATCCCTGGGCCCACGAGCTCGGCAGCCTGTACGACCATGCCTGGCAAAGGCTGGTGCGGGGCGTGCACGACCGCCACGCCCCCGCACGGCACCCGACCCTGGCGACGGTCAGCCCCGATGGCCTGCCCAAGGCGCGCACCGTGGTGCTGCGTGCCGCAGACAAGTCGCTCGGCCGACTCGAGATCCACACCAACCTGCATTCGTCCAAGATCGCCGACCTGATGGCAAGACCGGTTGCCGCGCTGCATGTCTGGGATGATGGTTCGCGCCTGCAGATCCGGGTGGAAGCCGAGGTGGAAATCGCCAGCGGCGCTGCCGTCGCAGAAATCTGGACCAGGGTGCCGGCCCGGTCCCGCACCGCCTACGCCAGCAGTCATACACCAGGCCATCCGATACCCAGCGCACTCGCCTACGACAACCCCCCGGACCAGTCGGTGTTTGCCGTGCTGCACCTGAACATCCGGGCGCTGGACCTGCTGCATCTGGGGGCTAATCACCGCCGGGCGCAATTCACCCGCGAGAGCGGCTGGGCTGGCCAGTGGCTGGTTCCGTGAGTCCAGACTGTCCTCTCCAACCATTTCCCATGCTCGTCAACCCAGATTTCACCTTCCGAGCCAGCGTCAGGCCAGCCGACTACCAGTGGGTGGCATCGCCACAGCCGGGGGTCGAGCGTGTCATGCTGGACCGCCTCGGTGGAGAAAAGGCCCGTGCCACCAGCATCGTGCGCTACGCGCCGGATTCGCACTTCCCGCCGCACGCCCACCCGGGGGGCGAGGAGATCCTGGTGCTGTCGGGCACCTTCTCGGAGGGCGACGAGCATTACCCCGCCGGCTGGTATCTGCGCAATCCCCCTGGCTCCAGCCATCAGCCCTACAGTGATCCGGGCGCCACCATCTTCGTCAAGCTCTGGCAGATGCTGCCCGGTGAAACCCGCCAGGTCCGCATTGATACCCGCGCGCCGTCTGCTTGGCTCCGATCAGGTGAACGCGAGGTCTGCCCGCTGTTCTCGGATCCGGCCGAACAGGTCAGCCTGCAACGCCTACAGGCCGGTGAAGCCTTGTTTCCTGAACCCGTGTCCAGTGCCGAGCTGCTGGTGCTTGCCGGTACCTTGATCGAGAGTGAAGCCGTCTATGAGTGCGGCAGCTGGCTGCGCCTGCCGCAGGGCCACTATCCCGCGCTCGTGGCAGGACCGCAGGGTGTCACCCTCTACCTGAAGACCGGTCATCTGCCCGGCGTGGCATGAGCGGCAGTGCCATGCAAGCGGCAGATATCGTCGTCATCGGTGGCGGCGTCAGCGGCCTGTATGCAGCCTGGCGACTGCAACAGCAGGGCATCACCGACTGGCGGCTGATCGAGGCGCGCGACACCCTGGGCGGGCGCATCCTGTCCGTGCCGGTATCGGCACCAGGTGTTGCGCAGGCCCCCCAGGCAGCCAGCGCGACGAACCGGACAAACTGTTTCGATCTGGGCCCTTCCTGGTTCTGGCCTGGCTACCAGCAGCAGCTGGACCAGCTGGTGCAGCAACTGGGCCTGGAACGCTTCGAGCAGTACGAGACCGGCGACATGGTGGTCGAGCGCTCGCCCCATTCGCCCCCCGTGCGGATGCGGGGCTATGTGAACTCGCCGCCCTCGATGCGGCTGGTGGGTGGCATGGGGTCACTGATCGACGCCCTGCACCAGTGCCTGGACAGGACACGGATCGTGACCGGCCAGTCCGTGCGGCGCATGCGATGCACGGAGGCTCATGTCGAGCTCGACGCAGAGGACGCGAGCGGGCAGACGACCACCTGGCGTACCGGGCAGGTGCTGCTGGCGATGCCGCCGCGCCTGGCCGTGGAGCGGATCGAATTCACCCCGGCGCTGCCCCCGAGCTTGGCGCAGGCCTGGCAAGCCACTGCTACCTGGATGGCGCCCCACGCCAAGTACTTCGCCATCTACGAGCGACCGTTCTGGCGCGAGCAAGGGCTGTCGGGCGAAGCGCGCAGCGCCTGCGGCCCCTTGGGCGAAATCCACGATGCGTCGATACCGGGCGGCAGCGCCGCACTGTTCGGTTTCTTCGGGCTGCCGGCAAGCCTGCGCCAGAGCGTGACCGAGGAGGTGCTGCGCTCGCACTGCCGCGCGCAACTGGCTCGACTGTTCGGCCCCGAGGCGGCGCACCCCAGGGCGGAACTGTTCAAGGACTGGTCAGTGGATCCGTACACTGCCACTGAGACCGATGTCGGCAACGCTGGCCAGCACCTAGAAGCGCCGGCCATGCGAGCATCCACCGGCTTCTGGGCGGGGCGACTGGTGGGCATCGGAAGCGAATGGTCGCCCCAGTTCCCGGGTTATGTCGCGGGTGCCATCGAGGCGGCGAGCCTGGGGCTTGAGACCTTGCATGCGAGGCGCCAGTCTTGACCCTGCTGAATGTTCTGCAGTTCGTGTTTCGGCTGTTCAGCTTCCATGATGGCGCAGGTCTTCTACTGTCAGACCGTAACGACCCAAGGTCTCGATGATCTCCGCAATCGCAGCCTGGCGCTCTGCCTCGGGATCTACTTCGGACTCGGCAAAGAAGGCACTGGCTTGCCGCAGCAGGTCCTCGAACCGGCGGTCGGTCAAGGGCTCTTGCCTGACCTGGGATGAAGAGGAAGGTCTGCGATAAGCGCGGTCGGGACGTGTTTTCATCGGAATGGACAGGATCCGGTAGTCGTTCATTTCCGGATGGCTTGACTGGGTGACATGCGCTGCAGTTTATCCACCCGGCGCCGATGGTGTCTGCCACACCGCTTCCCAGGCGGCACGCTGC
>CAZJQH010000131.1:0-6250 GCA_964547895.1 uncultured Chitinophaga sp.
CCTGCGCCAGCAGCGCCTGCTCCTCCTGCGGCGACAGGCCGCCCTCGGGGCCGTGCACCAGCAGCAGCGGCGCGGCCGGCTCGCTTGCCGCCACCTGCAGCAGCGGCCTCGATCCAGGCGCCAGGGACAGCACGCCGCGCAGCAGGCCCTCAGGCGCGGGGTCGCGCAGCCAGTCGTCCAAGGTACGCACCGGATGGATCAGTGGCACGCGGTTGCCGCCGCACTGCTCGCAGGCCGCGATCGCGACCGCCTGCCAGTGGGCCTGCTTCTTGTCGGCGCGCTCGCCTTTCAGGCGCAGCACGGTGCGCTCGGTCATCAGCGGCTGGATGCTGGCGACGCCGAGCTCGGTCGCCTTCTCGACCAGCCAGTCCATGCGCTCGTTGGCCGGCATGCCGACCGCCAGGTGCACGGCGCGCGCCGGCTCGCGCTCGACCGCATGGTGGGCGCCGATCTCGACCTCGACGCTGCTGCGGCCCATCTTGAGCACGGTGGCGTCCCATTCGCCGCCGATCGCCGGGTCGCCGAACAGCGTGATCGGGTCGCCCGGCTGCAGCCGCAGCACCTGGACATGGCGGGCACCCTCGGGCGTGAGTTCAAGCTGCAAGCCGGCCTGCAGCGGCATCGGCTGATGGATGCGCGGCATCGCTCAGGTCCTGCCGTAGGCAAAGCCGGTCGCCGCTTCCCAGCCCTCGACCTTGTCGATCAGGCGCAGCAGCGGGGTCAGCTCGCGGTAGCGCAGCGCGGTACTGCGGATGTAGTGGATGAAGCGCGGCGCGTCGGCCAGGTACTGCGGCTTGCCGTCGCGCAGCGTCAGGCGCGCGAAGATGCCCGCGACCTTGAGGTGGCGCTGCAGCGCCATCCAGTCGACCGCGCGGTAGAAGGCGCCGAAGTCACCGCTCCAGCCTTCGAAGTCGAGCAGGCCAGCCTTGCGCGCGCGCTCCCAGTAGCGGATCGTGACGTCGAGCACGAAGTCCTCCTCCCAGCTCAGGAAGGCGTCGCGCGTCAGGCAGGCGATGTCGTAGGTGATCGGACCCCAGACCGCGTCCTGGAAGTCGAGCACGCCCAGGCGCCGGGTCGGATCGGCCGGATCGAAGCCCGCGCGCGGCAGCATCAGGTTGCGCGGCATGAAGTCGCGGTGCACCAGCACCTTCGGCGCTGCCAGGTTGCGCTCGACCAGCAGCGCGAAGGTCTTGTCCAGCGTGGCGCGCATCGCAGCATCGATCGCCACGCCCTTGTGCTGCGCCAGGTACCAGTCGGGAAACAGCTGCAACTCGCGCTGCAGCAGCGCGGCATCATAGGCCGGCAGCCAGTCCGGGCGCGCGACGCGCTGCAGGTCGAGCAGCGCCGTGGTCGCGTCCTTGAAGTAGGGCAGCGCGTCGGCCGGACGCAGCGGGTCGAGCGCGGTCAGCAGGGTGCGGTCGCCCAGGTCGTCGAGCAGCATGAAGCCGCCGGCCTGGTCCCAGTCCAGCACGGCCGGCACGCGCACGCCGGCTTCGCGCAGCAGGCTGGCGACCTGGACGAAGGGCTGGCAGTTCTCCTTCTCGGGCGGCGCGTCCATGATGATCCGGCTGCCGCCGTCGGCGGCGTCGATGCGGAAGTAGCGCCGAAAGCTCGCATCGGCCGAGGCCAGGCGCAGGCTGGCGGCCTGCAGCCCCTGCGCGGCGGCCACCCGGTCCAGCCAGGCAGAAAAGGCCGCCTGGCGCTCGGGCTGGCTCCAGACGATGGACGAGGACTGGGCGGAGGGCTTGTGTGACATGTACGATCTGAAAGGCAGTCTGCAGGCCTGGCCTGCGTCGGTCGCCCGCAAAGCGGGCCTCGTGGATAATTGTCCAGCTATTCTACGAACGGCGCCGCCGCGCCAACTCCAGCCGATCAGACCCGTGCCCTTCGAGCCCCATTCCGCAGCACCGCAGCACCGACTGCGCCCCGTCAGCGCCGTCGTGCGAGCCGTACTCCTGCTCGCCGCCGGCAGCGCATGGCAGGGCCAGGCGGCGGCAGAGGCCGGCAGCGCCGACGCCGCCCTGCAACTGCAGCCCAGCCTGCAACTGCAGGAACGCCTGCCGGGTGGTCCTGACATGGCCGGACCGACCTTCCTGTCCGGCGACCAGATCGAGGGCCAGACCGATGTGCGGACCCTGATCGAAGGCCATGCCGAACTGCGCCGCCACGAGATGGTGCTGAAAGCCGAGCGGCTCGAGCACACCACGGCTGACAACACCGTGCGCGCCAGCGGCGGTGTCCGCATCAACCGGCTCGGCAACATCTACGAAGGCCCGGAGCTGCAGCTCAAGCTCGACAGCAACGAGGGCTATTTCCTGCAGCCGCGCTTCACCCTGATCCGCAACGGTGGCCAGGGCGAGGCCAGCCGGCTGGATTTCCTGGGCCAGAACCGCGCCAGCGCCGACAACGCGGTCTATTCGACCTGTCCGCGGCCCGGATCGGGGCCCTGGCATCCTGACTGGTGGATCTCGGCCCGCAAGATGGAGTTCGACAGCGAGACCGACACCGGCATCGCGCATGGCGGCGTGCTGCACTTCAAGGGCCTGCCGATACTGGGCGCACCCTACGTCGAGTTTCCGCTCTCGGACGCGCGCCGCTCGGGCCTGCTGCCGCCCAGCATCAACATCGCGTCCCAGAGCGGCCTCGAGCTGGCGCTGCCCTATTACCTGAACCTGTCGCCGCAGCGCGACGCGACGATCACGCCCACGCTGATGAGCAAGCGCGGCCTCGACCTCGGCGGCGAGTTCCGCTACCTCGAGCCCGACTACAGCGGCGAACTGCGCGGCGCCTTCATGCCGGACGACAAGCTGCGCGAGGCCGACCGCTGGAGCCTGTCGCTCCAGCATAGGCAACGTCTGAGCGGCCTGACCGGCATCGACGGCATGGGCCTGCGGCTGAACCTCAACCAGGTCAGCGATGACAACTACTGGCGCGACTTCCCGCATACCGGCAAGCTACTGACCCAGCGCCTGCTGCCGAGCGAGGCCGTGCTGTCCTGGGGCAGCGGGGACTGGTCGTTCTCGGCCGGACATTACAGCTGGCAGACGCTGCAGGATCCCTTGCCGGCGACGCAGATCACCGCGCCCTACGATCGCGTGCCCTCGCTGGCCGCGCGCCTGCAGCCGGCGCCCTTCAGCCTGCTCGGCAGCCAGGGCTGGGAAGGCTCGCTGCAGACCGAGTTCACCCGATTTGCGACCGACCGCGCGGTCCAGATCGGCGACGGCAAGACCCCGACCGTGCTCGGCGGCGACCGCGCGCTGCTGGTGGCCCAGCTGGCCAAGACCTGGCAGACGCCGGGCTGGTTCATCAAGCCGGGCGTCCAGCTGCATGCGCGCCAGTACCAGTTCGAGCAGGCCATGGCCAGCGGCCAGTCCAGCCAGGGGCTGGCGGTGCCGACGCTGAGCCTGGACAGCGGCCTGCAGTTCGAGCGCGAGGCGCGCTTCTTCGGCCGCGATCTGGTACAGACGCTCGAGCCCCGGCTCTACTACTCGCGCACTCCCTGGCGCGAGCAGGGCTACCTGCCGAGCTACGACAGTGCGCCGTTCGACTTCAGCCTGGCCACCGTCTATCTGCCCAACCCCTATGCCGGCCACGACCGCATCGCCGACCTCGACGCCCTGACGCTGGGCGCCACCAGCCGGCTGCTGCAGTCCGACACCGGCGCCGAGCTGCTGAGCCTGGGGATCGCGCAGCGCTATCGCTTCCGCGAGCAGCGTGTCACCCTGCCCGGCGAGGATCCGGTCGCAGCCGGACTGACCGACCTGCTGCTGGGCGCACGGGTGAACTGGACGCCGCAATGGTCGTCGAGCGCCGAGCTGCAGTACAACCCGGAATCCGGCGAATCGACTCGCAGCACGCTGGGGCTGCGCTACCTGCCCGGGCCCTACCGGGTGCTCAACGCGGCCTACCGCGTCAAGCGCCAGGCTGCCACTGAAGACAGCCGCCAGCTCGACCTGGGTTGGCAATGGCCGCTGCAGGGCCTGTTCGGTCAGACGCCAGCTGGCGTGACGGGCCGCGGCCTCGGGCCGCAGCAGTGGTACAGCGTCGGACGCATCAACTACAGCCTGCCCGAGAACCGGATCGTCGACCTGCTGGCCGGCTTCGAATACGATGCCGGCTGCTGGATCGCCCGGGTGGCGGTCGAGCGGCTGCAGCACAGCACCAGTAGTTCCAACCAGCGCATCATGTTCCAGCTGGAGTTCTCCGACTTCACCCGCATCGGCTCCAGCCCGCTGCAGTCCCTGCGCAACAATGTGCCCCGCTATCAACTCCTGCGGGAAGAAATCAACCCGCCCAGCCGCTTCGAGCGTTATGAATAAATCCCTAGCATTGGCCGCCGCGCTGCTGCTGTCCGGCAGCCTGGCCGCGGCACCCGCCAAGAAACCGGCGACCCAGCCAGCGCCCAAGCCGGCCGCGAGCAAGGCCGCAGCCCTGCCTGCTGCCGCAGCGGCTGCAGCCGCTACCGGCCTGGCCGCCAGCGCCACGGCACCCGCAGCCCAGGCGACGCAGGCCCTGCCAGCCGACCATGTGGTGGCGCTGGTCAACTCCGAACCCGTGACCAACCACGAGCTGCATGCCCGCCTGGCCAGGCTGCAACCGCCCGTCGGCGCCCAGCTGCCACCACGCTCCGAGCTGCTGCGTCAGGTGATGGAACAGCTGATCCTGGAGCGGGTCCAACTGCAGGCCGCCGCCGAGCAGGGCCTCAAGATCGACGACGCCGCGCTGGCGCAGGCCGAGGAGAACGTCGCGCGCCAGAACGGCCTGGGCGTGGCCCAGCTGCACCAGCGGCTCAAGACCATGGGCCAGGATGTCGAATCCTTCCGCGCCAACCTGCGCAACGAGATGCTGCTGCAGCGACTGCGCGAGCGCGAGGTCGACAACCGGATCCGGATCAGCGAACAGGACATCGACGCCTACCTGGCCGAGCACCAGAGCCCGGAGCTGGCCGAGATCAACCTGGCCCAGCTGCTGGTGCGGGTGCCCGAGGGCGCCGATGACGCCACTGTCGCCAAGCTGCGCCAGCGCACCGAGCAGCTCGCGCAGCGCGCCCGTGGCGGCGCCGACTTCGCGGCGCTGGTGCGCGAGTTCTCAGATGCCAACGACAAGACCCAGGGCGGCGCGCTCGGCCTGCGCAGCGTCGAACGCTACCCTGCCCTCTTCCTCGAAGCGACCCGCTCGCTGCAGCCTGGCCAGATCTCGGAGATCGTGCGCAGCGGCGCCGGCTTCCATGTCCTCAAGCTGCTCGAGAAGCGCAGCGCCGGCCTGCCCGAGGCCAGCTACACGCAGACGCGTGCGCGCCACATCCTGCTGCGCCCCGGTGCCCAGCTGAGCCAGGAAGCGGCGATCGCGCGGCTCAAGGAACTGCGCCAGCGCATTGCCAACGGATCGGCGCGCTTCGAAGAACTGGCCAGCCAGCACAGCCAGGACGGCTCGGCCAGCGCCGGCGGCGACCTCGGCTGGGCCAACCCCGGCATGTTCGTGCCCGAATTCGAGCAGGTCATGAACCGGCTCGGGCCCGGCCAGCTGTCCGAGCCGCTGGTGTCGCGCTTCGGCGTCCACCTGATCCAGGTACAGGAGCGCCGCCAGGTGCCCCTGAGCGCGCGCGAGCAGCGCGAATGGGTGCGCAACGTCCTGCGCGAACAGAGGGCCGAGGAAGCCTACGCCACCTGGGCACGCGAACTGCGCGGCCGGGCCTACATCGAATACCGGGAGCCCCCCCAGTGACCGCACCGCACAAGGCGCGCAAGCGCTTCGGCCAGCATTTCCTGTCCGACCAGGCCATCATCGAGGCCATCGTCAACGAGATCGCGCCCAGGCCGGGCCAGTTCGTGGTCGAGATCGGCCCCGGCCTGGCCGCACTGACCCAGCCGCTGGTCGAACGCCTCGGCGAGCTGACCGTGGTCGAGCTCGACCGCGATCTCGCGGTGCGGCTGCGCGCCCATCCGCAGCTGAAGGTGATCGAGTCCGACGTGCTGAAAGTCGATTTCCGCGCGCTCGCCGCCAGCCGGCCCGAGCCGATGCGCGTGGTCGGCAACCTGCCCTACAACATCTCGAGCCCGATCCTGTTCCACCTGCTCGGCGTCGCCGACGTGGTGCAGGACCAGCATTTCATGCTGCAGAAGGAAGTCATCGACAGGATGGTCGCCGCGCCCAGCACCGCCGACTACGGGCGGCTCAGCGTGATGCTGCAGTGGCGCTACGCGATGGAGAACGTGCTGTTCGTGCCGCCCGAGAGCTTCGACCCGCCGCC
>CAZJQH010000132.1:0-6233 GCA_964547895.1 uncultured Chitinophaga sp.
GGCGCTGCCTGATGTCTTGGATCTGCATGGAGCGCGAATGCTAGCACCTGGCGCGTTGCCGTCGTGACATCGGCCCAAATGGCCTTGAAATGCTCGCCAGCGACCCCCAAGTCCGACACAATTGATCATCACGGAGGGCTTCGATGCGAGCTGACAAACTCACCACCAAATTCCAGGAGGCGCTGGGCGAGGCGCAGACGCTGGCGTTGGGCAACGACCACGCCTACATCGAGCCGGCCCATGTGCTCTCAGCCATGCTGGCGCAGCAGGACGGACCGAAGTCGCTGCTGCAGCGCGCCGGAGTCAACGTCGCGGCGCTGGCGCAGGCGGCCGAAGCGGCCATCAGGAAGCTGCCGCAGGTGCAAGGCCAGGAGCAGGTCCAGGTCGGGCGCGACACGGTCAGCCTGCTGCAGGCGGCCGAGAAGGACGCGATCAAGCGCGGCGACCAGTTCGTCGCCAGCGAATCCTTCCTGCTGGCGCTGAGCGATGCCAAGACCGACCTGGCCGATGCCGCGCGCAAGGCCGGCCTGAACCGCAAGACGCTGGAAGCCGCGATTGTCGCGGTGCGTGGAGGACAGAGCGTGGACAACCCGGAAGCCGAAGGCCAGCGCGAGGCGCTGAAGAAATACACGCTCGACCTGACCGAGCGCGCGCGGGAAGGCAAGCTCGACCCGGTGATCGGCCGCGACGACGAGATCCGCCGCGCGATCCAGGTGCTGCAGCGCCGCAGCAAGAACAATCCCGTATTGATCGGCGAGCCCGGCGTCGGCAAGACCGCGATCGTCGAGGGCCTGGCGCAGCGCATCGTCAATGGCGAGGTGCCCGAGTCGCTGCGCGAAAAACGGGTGCTGGTGCTCGACATGGCGGGGCTGCTGGCCGGCGCAAAGTTCCGTGGCGAGTTCGAGGAGCGCCTCAAGGCCGTGCTCAAGGAAGTCGCGCAGGACGAGGGCCGCATCATCCTGTTCATCGACGAGATCCACACCATGGTCGGCGCCGGCAAGGCCGAGGGCGCGATGGATGCGGGCAACATGCTGAAACCGGCGCTGGCGCGTGGCGAGCTGCACTGCATCGGCGCGACCACGCTGGACGAATACCGCAAGTACATCGAGAAGGACGCCGCGCTGGAGCGCCGCTTCCAGAAGGTGCTGGTCGACGAGCCCAGCGTCGAGGCCACGGTGGCCATCCTGCGCGGCCTGCAGGAGAAGTACGAGGTGCACCACGGCGTGGAGATCACCGACCCGGCCATCGTGGCCGCGGCCGAGCTGAGCCACCGCTACATCACCGACCGCTTCCTGCCCGACAAGGCGATCGACCTGATCGACGAGGCGGCGGCCAAGATCAAGATCGAGCTCGACTCCAAGCCCGAGGTGATGGACAAGCTCGACCGCCGCATGATCCAGCTCAAGATCGAGCGCGAGGCGGTCAAGCGCGAGAAGGACGAGGCATCATTGAAGCGCCTGCAGCTGATCGAGGAGGAGCTCGCCAAGCTGCAGCGCGAGTACGATGACCTGGACCAGATCTGGAAGGCCGAGAAGGCCAGCGTCCAGACTTCGGGCGAGGTGCGCGAGCAGGTCGAGCGCGTCAAGCTGGAGATCGAGGACTACAAGCGCAAGGGCAATTTCGACAAGGTCGCCGAGCTGCAGTACGGCCGCCTGCCCGAACTCGAGAAGCGCCTGAAGGAAGCGCAGGCCAAGGAGGCCGCTGCCGAGGGCGAAGCCAAGGCGCCCAAGCTCTTGCGCACCCAGGTCGGCGCCGAGGAGATCGCCGAGGTGGTGGCGCGGGCCACCGGCATTCCGGTGGCCAAGCTGATGCAGGGCGAGCGCGACAAGCTGCTGCGCATGGAGGACAAGCTGCACGAGCGCGTGGTGGGCCAGGACGAGGCTATTCAAGCAGTGGCCAACGCGATCCGCCGCTCGCGCGCGGGCTTGAGCGACCCGAACCGTCCGCTCGGATCATTCCTGTTCCTTGGGCCCACTGGCGTCGGCAAGACCGAGCTGTGCAAGGCGCTGGCCGGCTTCCTGTTCGACAGCGAGGAGCACCTGATCCGCATCGACATGAGCGAGTTCATGGAGAAGCATTCGGTCTCGCGCCTGATCGGCGCGCCGCCTGGCTATGTGGGCTACGACGAGGGCGGCTACCTGACCGAGGCGGTGCGGCGCAAGCCCTACAGCGTGATCCTGCTCGACGAGGTCGAGAAGGCGCACCCGGACGTCTTCAACGTGCTGCTGCAGGTGCTCGACGACGGGCGCCTGACCGACGGCCAGGGCCGCACGGTCGACTTCAAGAACGCGGTGATCGTGATGACGTCCAACATCGGATCCCACCTCATTCAAGCGATGGTGGGCCAGGACGCCGAGGACATCAAGGACGCGGTCTGGGGCGAGCTCAAGAGCCATTTCCGTCCCGAGTTCCTGAACCGGATCGACGAGACGGTGGTGTTCCACGGCCTGGACGCCGCGCATATCGCGGCGATTGCGAAGATCCAGCTCAAGGTGCTGACCGAGCGCCTGGCCAAGCTCGACCTCGGGCTCAAGGTCAGCGACGCCGCGCTGGAGGAGCTGGCCAAGGTCGGCTTCGATCCGGTGTTCGGCGCCCGGCCCTTGAAGCGCGCGATCCAGCAGCGCATCGAGAACCCACTCTCAAGGCTGATCCTCGAAGGGCGCTTCCCGCCCAGGAGCGAGATCCCGGTCGACGTCGACCCGATCACGGCGCCGGGCCAGTTCCAGTTCGGGCGCGTGGTGCACTGAAACGGAAAAGCAAGACAGCCCTCAAAGGGCTGTCTTGCATGGGGGCAAGCGAGGCTTACTGCACGCGTGCCTTCTGCAGCAGGTCCTGCTGGAACTTGGCGACCTTCTGCTGCGCCAGGTGCTGCACGATCTGCGGCTTGACCTGCTCGAACGGAGCGACCTGCTGGCCTGCCATGCTGGCGGCGAACTGGTCGTATTCGGCCTTGGCCTCGGTGTCGCTGACCTTGACCTTCTGCTGGTAGTCGGCCAGCAGCAGGCCGGCCATGACCTGCTGCAGCGCGATGGTGGCCTTCTGCTCGTAGCCCTTGGAGGCCTTGACGCCGGCCTTCTCGGCAGCCTGGACGAAGGTCTCGAGGTCGAGCAGGTGCTGGACGACCTGGCCCTTGACGCCTTCATCTACAGGACGGCCGCTGCGTGCGACCTGTGCCAGCATGGCATCGACGCGGGCCTGGGACAGCGGCTTGCCGTTGACGCTGGGCGGTTCGGCGCTGCGCTTGGCGGCCTTGAGCAGATCGGCGCGGTACTGGGCGAGCTTCTGCTGGCCCAGGTGCTGCTGGATCTGGGGCTTGAACTGCTCCATTGGGGGCAGCTGGGCCTGGCGCACCTCGTCGACGCGGATGATGTGCCAGCCGAACTGGCTCTTGACCGGTGTCTCGGTCATCTGGCCCTGGCCGAGCGACTGCATCGCCTCGGCGAACTCGGGCACGAAATTGCTGGGGCTGGCCCAGTCGAGGTCGCCGCCGTTGGCGCCGGAGCCCGGGTCCTTGGACTTGGACTTGGCCAGTTCCTCGAACGAGGCGCCGCCCTTGATCTGCGCGATCAGCGCCTTGGCTTCGGCCTCGCTCTCGACCAGGATGTGGCGCGAACGGAATTCCTTGCCGGTGTTGGCAGCGACGAACTTGTCGTACTCGGCCTTGATCTCGGCCTCGCCGACCGGGTTCTTGCGCTCGAAGGCGGCGAACAGCTCGGTCACGAGCACGTTCTGCAGTGCCAGCTCGGAGGCCTGCTTGTATTCGGGCTTGGACTTGATGCCCATCTGCTGGGCGGCCTGGGCCAGCACCTCGAGCTTGGTCAGGTGATCCTTGATCTGGGCCTTGAGCTCCGCGTCGACCGGGCGGCCGGACTGGGCAAGCTGGGCAGCCATGGCATCGGCGCGAGCAGAGGGGACGGCCTTGCCGTTGACGACGGCGAGGTTCTGCGCCCAGCCGGATGCGCACAGGGTCGTGGCCAGGGCCACGGCGGTCAGGACTTTTTTCATGTAGGGGTTGACAGTGAAATTCGGGTTCAGCGCCGGATCTCGATCGCGACGGCATGCAGGCCGGCCTCGATGAAGGGCGACAACGCATCATACACAAGGCGATGCGCCGCGACGCGGCTCATCCCGGCGAAGCGGGGCGAGCCGATGGCGACGCGGAAATGGGTGCCGTAGCCCAGGCCGTTGGCCCCGGCATGGCCGGCGTGGGCGGCACTCTGGTCCTCGACTTCCAGCAGGCTGGGGTCGAGCTGCTGGCGCAGGTGAGCCTCGATCGCGGCGGCGGTGGGGATGGCGTTCATGAGCGGTGTTCGTCCTTCAGGTAGGGGGCGACATAGAGGCCCTGGCCGACGATGAACAGCAGCGGGAAGACATAGCCCCAGAGCTTGAAGTCCATCCAGGTCTCGGTCGAGTAGAAATGGGCGACGAAGGCATTGCTGGCGGCCATGAAGATGAAGTAGAGCACCCAGGCCAGCGTCAGCCGGTTCCAGACCGCAGCCGGCAGGCGCAACTGGCTGCCCAGCAGCAACTGCAGCACGTTCTTCTTCCAGCCCCACAGCGCGGCGGCCAGGCCCAGCGCCATGCCGGTGTAGAGCACGGTCGGCTTCCACTTGATGAAGCGCTCGTCGTGCAGGCCGAGCGTGAGCGCGCCAAACACCAGCACCAGCGCCAGCGTGGCCTTCTGCATCGTCTGCAGCTTGCGGTCCATGGCGTAGATGATGGCGCTTTGCAGCACGGTGGCCGCCATCAGCACCGCGGTGCCGACATAGATGTCGTGCAGCTTGTAGGCGCCGAAGAACAGCAGGATGGGGAAGAAGTCGATCAGGATCCGCATGGACGAGATTATGGCGGCAGCGGGCCGCCTGAACGGCCGGCAGGGACTTGGGCGCTCCTGCAGGCCAGCAAGGCAAGGGGCCACCAGGCAAGCCCGGTGGCCCTGCAGATCAGGTCACGGCCCGATCAGTGCTGCGCGGCGGCAGCGGCACCGAAGCCGGTCTGTGCCCGCACATACTGGTCCTCGAAGGCGGCGATCTCGGCCCGGCCCTTGGCGCTGGCGTCGAGCTTGGAGACCAGGAAGGTCACCAGGAAGGCGATCGGCATCGCGAACAGCGCCGGCTGGGTGTAGGGGAACAGCGGCTCGGCCTTGCCCAGCACGTCGACCCAGACCGACTTGGAGGCGACGACGAAGAACACCGCCGAGAACAGGCCGCTGTAGCCGCCGGCGAGCGCGCCACGGGTGGTCAGGCCACGCCAGTACATCGACAGGATCAGGACCGGGAAGTTGGCCGCCGCGGCGATGCCGAAAGCCAGGCCGACCATGAAGGCGACGTTCTGCTTCTCGAACAGGATGCCCAGCACGATGGCGACCAGGCCCAGGCCGATGGTGGCGAACTTGGAGACGCGGATCTCGTCGGCTTCGGAGACCTGGCCCTTCTTGATCACGCGGGCATAGAGGTCGTGCGAGATCGCCGAGGCGCCGGCCAGCGCCAGGCCAGAGACCACCGCCAGGATGGTGGCGAAGGCGACCGCGGCCAGGAAGCCCAGCAGCATGTTGCCGCCGACCGCCTTGGACAGGTGCATCGCGACCATGTTGCCGCCGCCGATCAGCTTGCCGCCGACGGTGCCGCCCTCGAAGAACTCGGGGTTCTGGCCGACGATCAGGATCGCGGCGAAGCCCATCAGCATGATGACGTTGAAGAAGTAGGCCACGATGCCCGAGGCGTACAGCACCGACTTGCGTGCTTCCTTGGCGTCGTTGACGGTGAAGAAGCGCATCAGGATATGCGGCAGGCCGGCGGTGCCGAACATCAGGCCCATCGCCATCGAGATCGCGGTGACCGGATCGGCCAGCAGGCTGCCCGGGGTCATCAGCTTGGCGCCGAGCTTGTGCACCTCGGTGGCGCGCTCGATCATGGTCGAGAACGAGAAGCCGAACTGGCTCATCGCCAGCACCATCACCAGCGTGCCGCCGGCCAGCAGCATGCCGGCCTTGATGATCTGGACCCAGGTGGTCGCGACCATGCCGCCGAAGGTCACGTAGACCATCATCAGCAGGCCCACCGCCACGATGGCGACGTTGTACTCGAGGCCGAACAGCAGCTTGATGAGCTGGCCGGCGCCGACCATCTGCGCGATCAGGTAGAAGCAGACCACGGTCAGCGATGACACTGCCGCCATGGTGCGCACCTTGCCCTGGTCGAGGCGATAGGCGGTGATGTCCGAGAAGGTGAACT
>CAZJQH010000133.1:0-2216 GCA_964547895.1 uncultured Chitinophaga sp.
CGAGCGCAAGCGCAAGAAGGCCGCCGCCGTCAAGCGCCACTACAAGCGCGTGCGCTCGATGCAGCTGCCCAAGCGCCTGTACTGATCGGTCTTCGATCATCGCATAGCGCAGCGGTCACGGTGACCGCTACCTAGCCCGCTGGAGGACGCTCAGGCGGGCTTTGTCGTTTCTGGCCCGCCCACAGATCCGGTCCAACGCTAAGATAAACCCTTTGACCAGAGTCACGACCATGGCACTCAAGGAACAGATCACCGAAGACATGAAGAGCGCGATGCGCGCCAAGGAGGCCGAGCGTCTCTCGACCATCCGCCTGCTGCTGGCCGCGATCAAGCAGAAGGAAGTCGACGAGCAGATCCAGCTCGACGACGCCGGCGTGATCAATGTGGTCGACAAGATGCTCAAGCAGCGCAAGGACTCGATCACCGCCTTCGAGCAGGCCGGCCGCGACGACCTGGCCGCCAAGGAAAAGGCCGAGGCCCTGGTGCTGCAGGCCTATCTGCCGGCGCGCCTGGGTGCGGAGGAAATCGCCGCCGCCGTGCAGGCCGTCGTGACCCAGGTCAGCGCCGAGCTCGGCCGCGCGCCCACCGCCGCCGACATGGGCAAGCTGATGGCAGCCGCCAAGGCCGCGCTGGCTGGCAAGGCCGACATGGCCCAGGTCTCGGCAGCCGTCAAGGCCGCGCTGGCCGGCTGAACCCCGCCCGCGAAGCCGACAGCAGCGCGCAGATGCCCGACCCGAGCGCACAGGACCGCGAGCGCCCGATCGGCGTGTTCGACTCCGGCGTCGGCGGCTTGTCGGTGCTGCGCGAGATCCGGCGCGCGCTACCCCAGGAAACGCTCTACTATGTCGCCGATTCGGGCCATGCGCCCTACGGCGACAAGAGCATCGACTACATCGAGGCCAGGTCGCGCCATATCATCGGCTTCCTGCAGCAGCAGGGCGTGAAAGCCGTGGTGGTCGCCTGCAACACCGTCACCGGACTCGTGATCAGGAAACTGCGCGCCGCCTTTGCGGAACTGCCGATCGTCGCGATCGAGCCAGCCGTCAAGCCGGCCGCCCTGGCCACGCGCAGCGGCGTGGTCGGCGTGCTCGCCACCCGGCAGACCGTCGCGAGTCCCGGACTGGCCAGGCTGGTCGAACACCATGCCAACGGCCATCAGGTCCTGCTGCAAGCCTGTCCGGGCTGGGTGGAACGCGTCGAGCGCGGCGAACTCGACAGCGCAGACACCCGTGCCGCGGTGGCCCGCCATGTCCGGCCGCTGCTCGACCAGGGTGCCGACATGCTGGTGCTGGGCTGCACCCACTATCCCTTCCTGGCCCCGGTGATCCGGTCACTGGCCGGCGAGCAGGCCCAGGTACTCGACCCATCGCCAGCCGTCGCGCGCGAACTGGCGCGCCGGCTCGAGGCACTCAGGCTGCTCCGCCAAGGCGCTGCGCCAGGCGGGGAGCGCTTCTGGACCAGCGCCGACCCGCAGCGCATCGGGCCGGTGATCAGCACGCTCTGGCAGGCCACCGTCGAGGTCGCCCCGCTGCCCGAGCCATGCGCCTCGCACTGAACCCGCTGGCGCCCCCCGCCACCGACCAGGCCAGCTTGACGTAGCGGCCGCCCTGGATGCGGGTGAAATAGACCTTGCGCTCGGTATCGCCATTGCGGTCGAAGGCTATCGCATGCTGCAGGCCCGCAGAAAGGCTGTTGCGCAGCGCCGAGGCCTGGAGCGTCTCGCCCTCGCGCCTGTGCCTGAGCGCCGCCAGCACCACGGTCGCCGCATCGTAGGCCGACACCGAGCTGTAGCCGGGATTGCGCTGGAAATACGCCTCGCTGAAGTCGCGGAAACGGCGCGAACATCGTCGCGGTCATGGTTCTGCGCGATCAGCGAGCCCTCGACCATGGCGCCGCCGAGGTCGATCAGCTGCTCGGTCGCCGCCCTTTCAGAAGCACCGATCGGCAATTGCGGCGCCTGCTTGCGTGCATGCTGGACCAGCCTGGCCACGTCGAGCGCGCCCGAGATGAAGGACAGTCCGTCCGGACGGGGCTGGAGCATCTGCTGCATGACACCGGCAAAGTCGGCATCGGGGCTCGACTCGTAGGCCACCAGCACGGCCGGGCTGGATGAGAGCGCCTGGCGGAACTCATCCGCCAAGACTCGGTGAAGTTGCGGTTGCGGATGTCATGGGCCAGCGCGATGCGAGGCTGACCGAGGCTGACCGAGGCTGACC
>CAZJQH010000133.1:2316-6154 GCA_964547895.1 uncultured Chitinophaga sp.
CGAGGCTGACCGAGGCTGACCGAGGCTGACCAGGGTACGCGCGTAATCGCGGGCATTGTCGCGCGTGGTCCGGTTGATGCGGAACAGGTTGCCGTCCTGGCCGTGGAAGCTCATCGAGGTGATGGTGGGGCTGACCTCGAAGATCCCGGCCTGGCCGAGTATCGGCACGATGACGGCGGCCATGCTGCTGGTGAACGGGCCGATCACGGCTCCGACGCCGGCCTGCAACAGCGCCCGGGCCGATTTGCGGGCCGTCTCGGGATTCTGGGCGGCGTCGCGCGTGACCAGTTCGACCAGGCGTGCGTCCAGCCCGCCCTCGCGGTTGAACTGCTCGACCGCGAGCACCACGGCACTGTGGCAGGCCTGCCAGTTGTCGGCGTTGCGATCGCTCAAGCCGCCGATGAAACCGAGCTTGACCAGCTGCCTCGGACCGCAGCCAGCCAGCGCCAGACCTGCACAACAGAGCACCAGATGACGACGTGTAAGCTCAACATGACTTTCATTTTGCATGATTCATATTGTCCCGATCTGCGGCAGCAAGACCCAGTTCAATAATTGCAAAAATGTCACCCAACATGTCCAGCCAGCCCGGCTCAGCCCACGGCAAGGCCGCAGCCGCTAACAGCGCTGCTGCCTGGGCGGCAGCGCTGAGGCTGGCGCAGGTGCGCCACAGCTGGCAGACCTCGCTGGGCTTTCGGCTGCTGGCACTCGGGCTGATGCCCCTGCTGCTGGCTTTTCCGCTGCTGCTGGCGGCACTCGCCCTGCTTGGTGGCAGCAAGGCCGAGATGCTGCTGCAGACCCAGCTCAACAGCAAGCTGGCTGCGACGGAAAACTACCTGGACCAGTTCAAGGACGATGCGGCCCTGCGCGTGGTGCAGCTCGCCAAGTCCTGGCCACTGGCGATCAGGCCGGATCAGCCACAACGGCTGCGCGAGCTCGAGCGCGAACTCGAGAACGGCGCGCGCACCAGCGGCTTCGACTTCCTGGCCCTGGCCAGCGAGTCGGGCCAGCTGCTCGCCTGCAGCACGCCCTGCCCACCGGGAGCCCGGCTGCCCGACTCCTTTGTGCTGCGCCAGGCGCGCGATGGCGTCAGCCATGCCGCGATCGAACGCCATCCCGCCGGACAACTGGCCTGGCTGGGCCCGGCGCTGAACCGGCGCCTGCAGACAGGGGCAGGGTCGGAGGACCCGGCGGATGACGGACTGCTGGTTCATGCCGCCGCCCATCTGCCGTTGACGGTCGAGGCACCCGACGCAATACTGTTCGGCGTCGTCCTGCTCAACCGCAACCATGTGCTGCTGAACCATCTGCGCGAGCTCATCTTTCCGATCGGCAGCCTGCCTGAGGACAGCGAAGGACTCAGCCTGATGTTGAGCGGCCAGCAGGTGATAGCCGCCAGCCAGCAGCGCCAGATCCAGGAACGGGAGCTGCTGGGCAGCCTGGCGGACCCGGCTGCCAGCGCCGCCATGCGCGAGGGCAGTCAGTGGCTGGGACGGCAGCAATGGGGCGACCAGAGCTTCATGGCCGGCTACGCACCGATACGGGATGGCGAAGGCCGGCCGGTCGGCATGCTGGTGGCGGCCTTTCCCGACGCCCCCTACACGCGCATGACCTGGTGGCTGCTGGGCAGCGCCGCCCTGCTGCTGGCGCTGACCATGCTGGGACTGTCGGCGATCTTCCTGCGCGCGGGACGCCAGCTGACGCAAAGGCTGGCGCGCATGGGCCAGGTGCTCAATGCCGTCGAGTCGGGCCAGCAGCGCGAGCGAATGGAGGCGGCGGCCGGCCGAGCGGACGAGCTCGGCCAGCTGGCCAGGCATTTCGACCGTCTGCTCGACACGATCGAACTGCAGCAGCGCCAGCAGGAGCAGTCCCGGCGCATCCTCTCCTACGAAGCCAGTCGCCGGCGCGCCCTGTTCGAGAGCGACCGCGACGGCGTGATGATCCTGGACGCCCGCGACGGCCGGGTACTGGAATGCAATCCGGTGGCGGCCGATCTGCTGGGCCATCCGGCAGTCGAAGTCCGCGGATGCCTGGCCCGGCAATGGCTGGCACGACCAGAGTACGCCGACCGCATCCTGTCAGACCCGGGCCGGATCGGGCCCGACGGCCAGCTGATCGACACCGAATTGCGGCGCGGCGACGGCCTGACATTGCCGGTCGAGATCGCGGTCAGCCAGGCCAGGTGGAGCAGCAGCAGCTTCCTGCTGCTGCGGCTGCGCGACATCACGCAGCGCAAGGCGACCGAAGACGAGATGCGCCGGCTCGCCACGCTCGACGGCCTGACCGGGGTACTCAACCGCAGGGCCTGGACCGAAGCCGTCGAGCGGCAGCTCGAGCAGGCCCGACGCTACCGGCACCCGGTCTGCCTGCTGATGATCGACGCCGACCACTTCAAGCGCATCAACGACCAGCATGGCCACGCGGCCGGCGACGCCGTGCTCAAGGCGCTGGCTGCGACCCTGGCAGGCCAGCTGCGCCAGGCCGATCTGCTGGGCCGCCTAGGCGGGGAAGAGTTCGGCGTCCTGCTGCCCGAGACCCATCTGGAGGGACTGCAGCTGATGGGTGATCGCCTGCTGCAGGCGGTACGCGAGTGCCAGGTACAACATGAGGGCATCATGCTGCGCCTGACCATCAGCATGGGCGCTGCGCTGGGCGGGGAACACGGCCCGGGCGAGCTGGAGACCTTGCTCAAGCAGGCCGACGACGCTCTCTACCGGGCCAAGCATGACGGCCGCGACCGGCTGGTGCTGGCCGAGGCGACGCTCAGCTGCCCGCGAGCTTCATGCGGCTGACCAGGATCGAGCCGACGTTCTTGCCACCGTAGCCATAGACGTCGGCGCCGACCGCGACGATGTCCTGCAGCATCTGGCGCAGGTTGCCGGCGATCGTGATCTCCTGCACCGGATAGGCAATCTGGCCGTCCTCGACCCAGAAGCCCGAGGCGCCGCGCGAATAGTCGCCGGTCACGTAGTTGACACCCTGCCCCATCAGCTCGGTCACGAACAGGCCGGTGCCGAGCTTGCGCAGCATCGCGTCGAGGTCATCGCCCGGCTGGGTGAGCCGGCTGCTCAGGAACAGGTTGTGCGAGCCGCCAGCGTTGCCGGTGGTGCGCATGCCAAGCTTGCGCGCCGAATAGGTCGAGAGGAAATAGCCCTGCACCCGGCCGGCCTCGACCACCGATCGGCGCGCGGTACGCACGCCCTCGTCGTCGAAGGGCGAACTGCCCTTGCCGCCGCGCAGGTGCGGGTCCTCCAGGATGTCGATGTGCTCGGGGAACACCTGTGTGCCCAGGCTGTCGAGCAGGAAGCTGGTCTTGCGATAGAGCGCGCCGCCGCTGACGGCCTGCACGAAGCCGCCAAGCAGGCCGGCGGCCAGCGGCGCCTCGAACAGCACCGGGCATTCGGTGGTCGCGACCTGGCGCGGCTTCAGGCGCGCCAGCGCGCGCTCGGCCGCGTAGCGCCCGACTGCCTCCGGGCTGGCCAGCTCGGCCGGCGAGCGCATCGAGCTGAACCAGAAGTCGCGCTGCATGTTGGCGCCGCGGCCCGCGATCGGCGCCACCGAGAAGCTGTGGCGCGAGCTCGCGTAGCCGCCACGGAAGATGCCGGGCCGAGCACGCTCGCCGCCGCGCATGTGCTCGGTGAAGAAATGCGACTGCTGGGCCGACACATCCGCCCCTTCGCTGTTGCTGATCTTCCTGCTGGTGGCAAACGCCGCCGCCTCGCAGCGCAGCGCGATCTGCACCGCCTCCTCGGCACTGATCGCCCAGGGATGGAACAGGTCGAGGTCGGGGTAGTCGTTGGCGATGTCCTGCTCGTCGGGAAGGCCGGCGACCGGATCC
>CAZJQH010000134.1:0-6152 GCA_964547895.1 uncultured Chitinophaga sp.
CCGGCAACGCTTTCGAGTCGGTCCAGAAGGCCGTCAAGCAGGCTTCCGAGCAGGCCGCCGCCAGCTTCGACACCATGGCCCAGAACGCGCTGAACGCTGCTGACGTCGCCGTCAAGGCCAAGAAGGCTGCCTGATCTTCGGCCTAGCCGGATCGCAAGCCCCGCGCACCCCGTCCAGGGGTGGCGGGGCTTTTTTCAGCCCCGACACTGTTTCGACCGTGGCAACTGCACTCCAGGCACTGTTGTACCGATCCCGGATCGTGAACCGGCTCGGGCCCCTGCACATGATGCTGCTGGTGGAGCGCGCCCGGCATTCCAACCAGGCGCATGGCATCACGGGCCAGCTGATCTACTTCGATCACAGCTTCATGCAGTACCTCGAAGGCCCGGCACCGGCAATCGACGAGTTGTGGAGCCATCTGCAGCGCGACCCCAGGCATTACGAGGTCGAGCTGCTGGCACGCTATCCGCTGACCCGGCGCCGCTTTCCTGCCTCGCCCTTGATGTTCCTTGGCAAGGCCTATTTCCGGGACTACCAGCTCTCGGACTTCTGGCCGGTCCAGGCTACGGACATGGACGAACTGCAGCGACGCTGCCTGTGCTGGCAGCGGCAAGAAGACCGGACCGGCCAACTGGCCGGCACTCAGGATCTGGCCTGATCAGCACCCCGACAACCCTGTGGACAGCTTCCACGGGGTTTTTTGTTTGTCCACAGGCTTGCGCTGATGGCTGAAGTTGCTCCGCTTCGGCTCGATTCGTACTTGCCATCTATCCACAAATCTATCCACAACCCAGTCGATTGACATCAGTGGACAAAGAACCCTTGTCCACTGACCTAAGCGGGTCTCTACTACTACGATTACCTTCTTAATTAAATAAAAGAGTATTCAATACAAGGAAGCGTTGGATCAGGGATGGAAGCGGTAAGTCTGGGCCGCATGGGTGCGCCAGCTGCCGTCGCCGCACAGCTCCAGCACCTGGCTGTGATAGTTCAGGATGGTGGAACGGTGCCCGACGCTGATCAGGGTCACGTCGGATTCGGTCAGTTGTTGATAAAGCTGTCGCTCGTTCGCCAGGTCGAGCGCGCTGGTCGCCTCGTCCAGGATGGCGTAGCGCGGCCGGCTCAGCAGCAGGCGGGCAAAGGCGAGCCGCTGCTGCTCGCCCATCGAGAGCGTCTTCTCCCAGTCCAGCACGGCGTCGAGCCCGCCACTGCGTCGGGCCAGGTCGGGCAGGTTGACGCGCTCGAGCAGTTCCAGCAGCAGCTGGTCGCTGACCTGGCGCTCGCGCTGCGGGTAGAGCAGCTGGCTGCGCAGCGAACCCAGCAGCATGTAGGGCTGCTGCGGCAGGAACAGCATCTCCTTGGCATGCGGGCGCAGGATCTTGCCGCTGCCGCTGTCCCACAGGCCGACAATGGCGCGCAGCAGCGAACTCTTGCCGCAGCCGCTGGCGCCGACCACCATCAGGCTGCTGCCGGGCTCCACCGCCAGCGACAGGTCCCGCACCAGCACCCGTTCGGCTCCCGGCGTCTGCAGCGTCACGCCCTCCAGCTTCAGGCCGGACAGGCCTTCCACCGATTCGATGCGGCCGGCGGCGGGGTGGGGAGGCGCTTCCGTCGGCTCGGCGGGCTCGCCGTCGAGCTGGCGCGAGAAGCCGTCGAGGCGCTCGATGCCGGCGGCGAAGCGGCTCAGGCTCTCGAAGTTGTCCACAATCACCGAGATCGCCGCCAGCACCGCCGTGAAGGCGCCTGCGGCGCGCACCGCCATGCCGACCTCGAGCTCGCCGGCCAGCACGCGCTCGGCGATGATGGCGCTCGGCAGCACGATGGTCAGCATGCTGTAGCCGTACTGGAACAGGTTGAGGAAGAACTGGCCCTTGATCAGGTGCCGGTAGTTGTCATAGACGGCGGCAAAGCGGTGCCGGACCTGCTGCAGTTCCTGCTGCTCGCCGCGGTAGAGCGCGATCGCCTCGGCCTTCTCGCGCACCCGCACCAGGCCGAAGCGCAGGTCGGCCTCGCGCCTGAGCTGGCGGAAGTTGAGTCCGGTCAGCGGCTTGCCGAACACGCGCAGCGTGATGTAAGTGCCGGCAAAGGCGTAGATCGCGAGGAAATAGACCAGGGTGCGCGAGATGTCCCACAGCACGCTGCTGAAGGCGGTCAGCTGCATCGCCGCGCCGATCAGGATCATCAGGAAGAACAGCGAGCGCTGGGTGAAGGTGTTGATGTCCTCGGCGATGCGCTGGTCGGGGTTGTCGAGCGAGGCCTGCGCGTTGAGCGCGTAATAGTGATGGTCGTCGAAATAGCGCTGCAGGAAGCGGTGCGTCAGCCAGCGCCGCCAGCGGATGCCGAGCGTGTCGCGCACCCAGTAGAAGCAGGCATAGGTCGGCACGGCGCCGATCAGCAGGCCCAGCGCGAGCCAGATCGCCTGCCAGAAGCGATTGCTGTCGCGCGCAGCCAGGGCCGAGGTGAATTCGCCGGTCTGCTCGTTGAGCAGCACCGCGAAGGCGGTCTGGCTCAGCAGCAGCAGCACCAGCAGCGCGAGCAGGCCGCGGGCATGCCAGCGCTCTTCCGAGCGCCAGTAGGGTGCGGCGATGTCGAGGAAGCGCTGCCAGAGCTGGCGGTGGGCGGTTTTCATGGGACTGGCTGCTGGCGCAGGCTTGAACAGCCCCCATCATGCCTGCAAAATGACTGAAGTGAAAAACCTCAGCCGCGGTGTATCGCCAGCCCGGCGAAGGACTGCGCCACCGGCATCAGCTCGATCCGGTTGACGTTGACATGGGCCGGCTGGGTCGCGATCCAGTGCACCGAATTCGCGATGTCCTCGGCGGTGAGTGGCTGCACGTTGGCGTAGACGTTGGCGGCGCGCGCGTCGTCGCCGTGGAAGCGCACGTTGGAGAACTCGGTGCCGCCGCACAGGCCTGGCTCGACGTCGGTGACGCGTACCCCGGTACCATGCAGGTCGGCCCGCAGGTTCAGGCTGAACTGGCGCACGAAGGCCTTGGTCGCGCCGTAGACGTTGCCGCCGGCATAGGGCCAGCTGCCCGCGACCGAGCCGATGTTGATCACATGGCCGCGCTTGCGCTCCACCATGCCGGGCAGCAGCGCGTGCGTGACCTGGACCAGGCCGGTGCAGTTGGTGTCGATCATGGTCTGCCAGTCGTCCAGGCTGGCCTGCTGGGCCGGCTCTATGCCCAGTGCCAGGCCAGCGTTGTTGACCAGCAGGTCGACCTCGGCGAAGCCGGCCGGCAGCGCTGCCGGGACGGCTGCGACCGCCTCGCGGTCACGCACGTCCAGCTCGAGCGGCAGCAGCGCCTCGCCGAGCTCGTCAGCCAGCGCCTGCAGCCGGTCGATCCGGCGCGCGGTCGCCACCACGCGGTGGCCATCCTGGACGAAGCGGCGCGCGATGGCCGCACCAAAACCGGCCGAAGCACCAGTCACGAAAACAATCATCTCTTGCTCCTCTGCATTGAAACCACACTGTAACGCCGGTCCGGATCACTCCTGCAGCGACCTGACCACCCGTTTCATGTCGGCGCCATCGGGATGCGGCAGGATCGAGAAGCCCAGGCTACTCATCAGGCGCAGCATCTTCTGGTTGTCGCTCAGCACGTCGCCGACGATGTAGCGGTACGACTTCTCGCGCGCGCACTCCATCAGCGCGTCCATCAGGCGCCGGCCCAGGCCGCTGCGCTGCCAGTCGTCGCTGACCACCAGCGCGAACTCGACCGATTCGCCGTCGGCCGTCAGCGAGTAGCGGGCAACACCAATCTGGGCCATGCCTTCGGGCTCGTCGACCAGAGCGACCAGGGCCATCTCGCGGTCGTAGTCGACCTGGGTGAAGCGCGCCACCAGCGCCGGCGGCAGTTCCTGGATCCTTTCCATGAAGCGGAAGTAGCGCGCTTCGGGCGAGAGCCGGTTGAAGAAGTCCAGCGTCAGCGCGGCGTCTTCGGGCCGTACCGCACGCACCGTCACCATGCGGCCGTCGCGCATCAGCCAGGCGCGGCTCAGGTGGGCCGGGTAGGGGTGGATCGCCATGTGGCCGTAGCGGGCCTGGCCGGCGCCCAGTGCCGGGTTCAGCCGCATGCGGGCGCTGCCGGCCAGCGCGCCCTGCTCGTCGACGATCAGCGGGTCGATCACCAGTTCTTCCAGCGCGGGCAGCTCGCATACCAGGTCGGAGACTGCCAGCAGCGTGTTCTCGAGCGCTTGCAGGTCGACCGGCGGATGCTGCCGGAAGGCGCCGAGGGTGCGAAACACCCGGGTCGACTCGATCAGCCGGCGCGCCAGGAAGCGGTTGAGCGGTGGCAGCGCGAGCGCACGGTCCTGGAACACCTCCTGCTGGTCGCCGCCGGCGCCAAACGAGATCACCGGGCCGAACACCGGGTCGCGCAGCACCGACAGGCCGAGCCGGCGCGCATGGGGACGGTCCCGGCAGGCCTCCAGCATCACGCCGCTGGCTGCCTGGGGGTCGAGCCGGCGTGCCGTCTCCAGGATGTCCTGGCAGGCCAGCCGGACCGATTCCAGGCTGGTCAGGTTCAGCCGTTCCAGCGGGGCGTCGAATGCGCGGTCCTGGCAGTCCAGCCTCATGTCGACCGGCAGCCCGATCTGCTCGGCCATGAACATCGCCTCGCTCGGCGAGCGCGCGATCATCATTGGCGCGGCCGCCACCCCGAAGCTGCGCAGCAGGGCGCGCGTCTCCAGCGCCGACAGCTGGCGCCGGTTCTGGGCCAGCAGGGTGTCGACCAGCACCCTGGCATTGCCGCTGTCGGGCTTGCCGGCATCCTCGCCCAGGCTGGGCGCCTGCAGCATCAGCTTCTGGTTGTCGTAGTAGCTGGCGATGTCGTGGAACAGCTCGACCATGGCCTCGGGCGAGCGGAACACCGGCACCCCGGCCTCCTCGAGCAGGCGGCGCGCCGGCGCGACCTGCTCGCCGCCCATGAAGCAGCAGCACAGCGGCACGCGCGACTCGGCCGCCAGCCGGGCGATGCCTTCGGCCACCAGGGCCGGCTGCACCATCGCCAGCGGCGACAGGATGACCAGGATGGCACCGATGCCCTCGTCGTGGCGCAGCGCCTCGATCGCCTGCAGGTAGCGCTCCGGCGTGGCGTCGCCGCCGAGGTCGACCGGGTTGCCGCCCTTCCAGTCGCGCGGCAGGCCTGGCTTCATGGCCTCGACGGTGGCGGCCGACAGCTGGGCCAGCGGCACGCCGGAACGGCGCGCCGCGTCGACCGCCATCGCCGCTGGACCGGTGCCGTTGCTGATGATGGCCAGCTGCGGGCTGCGCGGCCTGAAGTGGGTCGCCAGCGCCTTGGCGGCGTGGAACAGCTGGCTGATGCCGCGCACCTGCAGCACGCCGGCGCGCCGCACCGCGGCATCGAACACCGCATCCGACAGCCGGCCCTGATCGGTGTCCTGCCCGGACTGCAGCTCGCCCGACTTGAACAGGATGACCGGCTTGCTGCGCGTGGCCGAGCGCAGCGCGCTCATGAAGCTGCGCGCATTGCGCACCCGCTCGACATGCAGCAGGATGTAGCGGGTCTCGTCGTCATGCGCCAGGTAGTCCAGGATCTCGCCGAAGTCGATGTCGAGCGCGCTGCCGAGCGCGACCACCGACGAGACGCCGATGCGCTGCAGCGTCGCCCAGTCCAGCAGCGAGGCGCACATCGCGCCCGACTGCGTCACCAGGGCCAGCTCGCCCGGCAGCGGGCTGGCCTCGGTGAAGGTGGCGTTGAGCGCCAGCCGCGGCCGGATCACGCCGAGCGACTTCGGGCCCAGCAGCCGCACGCCGGCCTGGCGCGCCGTGTCGAGGATGCGCTTCTCGAGCGAGGCCTGGCCGGTGGAGGCCGGACTGGTGATCAGCACCACATGCCGGATGCCGGCGCGCGCGCATTGCTCGATCAGCTGCGGCATCGAGTTGGGCGGCGTGGTGATGATGGCCAGATCGACCTGGGCGCCGATCTGCTGCACCGTGGCGACGCAGGGCTGGCCCAGGATCTGCTGGTACTTGGGGTTGACGGCCCAGACCTTGCCCTTGAAGCCGCCGTCCAGGATGTTGCGCAGGATCACATGGCCGATCGCGTCCGGGCTCTCGGAGGCGCCGATGATGGCCAGGCTTTGCGGTTCGAGCAGGGGCTTGAGGTAGTGGGCGTTGGACATGGCGG
>CAZJQH010000135.1:0-6027 GCA_964547895.1 uncultured Chitinophaga sp.
TGTGCCAGGCGCCCGACAGGGTCATGATGCCGTTGATCATGCCGCCCCAGGACGGAGCCAGCAGGATGAGCGAGAACACCATGCCGACCGACTGGGTCCAGTCCGGCAGCGCGGTGTAGTGCAGGTGGTGCGGACCCGCCCACATATAGGTGAAGATCAGCGCCCAGAAGTGGACGATGGACAGGCGATAGGAGTAGACCGGACGCTCGGCCTGCTTCGGGATGAAGTAGTACATCATGCCCAGGAAGGCGGCGGTCAGGAAGAAGCCCACCGCGTTGTGGCCGTACCACCACTGGATCATGGCGTCCTGCGCGCCCGAGTAGAGCGAATAGGACTTGAACAGCTCGACCGGCATCGACATGCTGTTGACGATGTGCAGCAGCGCGACGGCGATGATGAAGGCGCCGAAGAACCAGTTGGCCACATAGATGTGGCGCACCTTGCGCTGGCCGATGGTGCCGAAGAACACGATGGCATAGGCGACCCAGGTCACGGCGATCAGCAGGTCGATCGGCCACTCGAGCTCGGCGTATTCCTTGCCCTGGGTGTAGCCCAGCGGCAGGGTGATGGCGGCCAGCACGATGACCAGCTGCCAGGCCCAGAAGGTGAAGGCCGCGAGACCGCCGGCGAACAGGCGGGTCTGGCAGGTGCGCTGCACCACGTAGTAGCTGGTCGCGAACAGGCCGCAACCACCGAAGGCGAAGATCACTGCATTGGTGTGCAGCGGGCGCAGCCGGCCGTAAGTCGTCCAGGGCAGGCCCAGGTTGAGCTCAGGGAAGGCCAGCTGGGCAGCGATGATCACGCCGACCAGCATGCCGACCACCCCCCAGACCACGGACATGACGGCAAACTGCCGTACGACCTTGTCGTTGTAGACCCCTGCTGAAGAGGCCCCCATTGTCATTGACATACAAACTCTCCTATTAAAACACCAATTGAAGTCTCGACCCTATTGACATTGTGGGTATTGACCTGGGTCAATCACCGTGAAAAATGCGTTCGCCTTCGCGCTCGACATTGTCGAACTGGCCACCCTGCAGGGCCCACCAGAACAGGCCCATGATGGCCAGCACGAGCAGCACGGACAGGGGAATGAGCAGATACATGGATTCCATCTTGAACCTCTTAATCAGGCCTGACGCGGTCCGGCCTCGCGCGCCAGCCGCATGGCATTGCCGATGACCAGCAGGGAACTGGCCGCCATGCCGAGCCCGGCCAGCCAGGGCGGCATCCAGCCGACCAGCGCCAGCGGCACTGCCACCAGGTTGTAGACGCCAGCCCAGAGCAGGTTCTGGCGCACGATCTGCAGCGTCTTGCGCGCCAGCAGCACGGTGGCCAGCACTTCGTCGAGCCGGCCGCTCTGGACCACGAAATCGGATTGTGCCTGGGTCAGCGGAGCACCATGGCCGAGGGCAAACGAGCAGTCGGCGCGCGCCAGCACCGGGCCGTCGTTGAGACCGTCGCCGACCATGGCGAGCTGGCGGCCCTGCTGCTGCAGCTCGAGCACCTCGGCGAGCTTGCGCTCGGGGCTGGCCTGCGCGACGACCACCTGGATGCCGAGCTGGCGTGCCACCCGCTCGGCCGCCTGGACCCGGTCACCCGAGAGCAGCCGGGTCTGCAGGCCGAGCTCGTGCAGGCGAGCCACCACGTCGGCAGCCTCTTCCCGCACGCCTTCATCGAGCACGAAGGTCGCGACCCAGCCCGCCGCATCGCAGAGAAAGGCGCAGGGCTGGTCTGCCACGGCCTGCCCACGACGGGTGAGCTCTGCCTCGTCCAGGCCGCAGAAGCGGGCCGAACCCAGCTTGAGCAGGGTCTCGCCCTGCCCGGCCTGCATGCCCTGGCCCGGAATCTCACTGACCTCGCTGAAGGCCTGATCGGGCAGCTGAGCCTCCTGGGCGGAGCGCACGATGGCGCGCGAGACCGGATGCAGCGAGGCGCTGGCCAGCGGCGCCGCCAGCGCCAGCGCGGCCTGCCGGTCCAGGCCGTCGCGCGTCAGGACCTCGCGCAGCACCACGCGGTCACGCGTGAGGGTGCCAGTCTTGTCGAATATCACCGTGTCGATGCCGGCAAGCGACTCGAAGGCCTGCAGGCGGCGCACCAGCACGCCACGCCTGGCAAGCGCGCCGGCCGAGGCCAGCATGGCGACCGGGGTGGCGAGCGACAGCGCGCAGGGGCAGGTCACGATCAGCACCGCGACCGCGACCGCGATCGCCTGGTCGGGATCGATCTGCCACCACCACCAGCCCGAGAAGGCGGCGGCCAGCAACACGGCCAGCAGGAAGGGAGCGGCAATGCGGTCAGCCAGCTGGGCCAGGCGCGGCTTGTCGGTCGCCGCGCGCTCCATCAGTTGGACGATCTGGGCAAAGCGGGTATCGCGCCCTAGCCGCTCGACCTGCAGCAGGGCCGCGCCGGCGAGGTTGAAGCTGCCCGCCACCAGGGCCTCGCCGCGCTGGCGCGTGACCGGATGCGATTCGCCGGTCAGCAGCGCCTCGTCGACGATCGCGCCCTCGCTGAGCAGGCGACCATCGCCCGGGAAAGCCTGTCCGGCCTGCACCCGCACGATGTCGCCCGCTTGCAGGCGCTTGAGCGAGACGGATTCGAAGCTGCCGTCGGCGCGCTGACGCTCGCAACGCTCGGGCAGCCGGTTGATCAGTGCATCGAGCGCGCCGGCGGTGCGGTCGCGCGCCTTGAGCTCGAGATAGCGTCCCCCGAGCAGGAAGAAGACGAACATGGTCAGCGAGTCGTACCAGATCTCGTGGCCCCAGGGACCGCCCGGGTCGAAGGTGGCGCCACTGCTGGCAATGAAGGTCACCAGGATGCCGACCGACACCGGGGTATCCATGCCGACGCGGGCGTGCCTGAGGTCGCGCCAGGCATTGCGGAAGAAAGGTCCGCTGGCAAAGACCAGCACCGGCACGCTCAGGATCCAGCAGGCCCAGCGCAGCAGGTGCAGCAGGTCGGCATCGATCTCGCCGGGTTCGGTGACGTACATCGGAGTGGTGTACATCATGACCTGCATCATGCAGAAGCCCGCCACGAACAGGCGCCAGAGCGCCTTGCGGGTCTCGGCCTGGCGTTCGCTCACGCTGAGCGCCTGCTGCAGCGGCAGCAAGCGATAACCGGCGTCGCCGACCGCGCGCGCCAGATCGGAGATCCGGGTCAGCGCCGGGTCCCAGCGCAGCACCAGGCGACGCGTCGAGGCATGCACCTGGGCCGACAGCACGCCAGGCTTGCCCGTGACAGCCGATTCGACCGCGTCGGAACAGGCAGCGCAATACATGCCCTGCACCAGCAGCACCGACTCGCAGGCCTGTCGGCCCTGGACCTCGCAGTCCTGGGTGAAGTCCTGCTGCTCGACCGGGTCGTCGAGCACGCTGAAATCATCGGTGACGGTCAGCGGCCCACGGTGGCGGCCCAGCAGCCATCCTCCCGTGCCTGCATCAGGCACAGGACCAGCACCTAGAGCCGGAGTATCTGCCATAGGCTGAGATTATCTCAGGGTATTAGGGCAGTGTTTGAGCAGAATCAAGACTACCCATGTGCAGTATGGTACTTGCCTGCGTAAACTGGTATGAATTGGGGGAATTGCCATCATGCCCCATGCCCAAGGAGCTCATATGTACCAACGCATACTGGTCGCCACCGACGGATCCCGGCTCTCCGAGCGGGCGGTTGAACATGCCCTGAACCTGGCCGACATCACGGGCGCCGAGGTCGTCGCGCTCAAGGTGGTGCCGCGTTATCCCCAGACCTATTTCGAAGGAGGTATCGGCGTCGATGCCGAGGAGATCAAGCGGATCGAAAAGCAGTGGCAGGACGAGGCACTGCAGGTAGTCAACGCGATCAGGTCAGAAGGGCAAAAGAAGACAGTCAAGGTCAAGGCCATGACAGCCAAGTCCGATCTGGTGGCCGAGGCCATCATCGCGGCGGCCAAGCGCAACAAGTGCGACCTGATCGTGATGGCCTCGCACGGCCGCAAGGGGCTCAAGCGCCTGCTGCTGGGCAGCGAGACCCAGCAGGTGCTGACCCACTCGCACATCCCGGTGCTGGTGCTGCGCTGAACGCCAGCATGGATCAGGCCGTAGGCTGTCGCCTGGTCCAGAGCCAGAGCAGGCCGCCGGCCAGGATCATCGGCAGCGAGAGCCACTGCCCCATGCTCAGGCCCAGGCCGAGCAGGCCCAGGTGGGCATCGGGCTCGCGGAAATACTCGGCGATGAAGCGCATGCTGCCATAGCCCGCCAGGAAGAACGCCGAGACCTCGCCGGTGCGGCGCGGCTGGCGCGCATAGAGCCAGAGCAGCGCGAACAGCAGCAGGCCCTCGAGCGCGAACTGGTAGAGCTGGGAAGGATGGCGCGGCAGCTCGCCGGCGCCGCGAAACACCATGGCCCAGGGCAGGCTGGGGTCTGCCACCCGGCCCCAGAGCTCGCCGTTGATGAAGTTGCCAATGCGACCGGCCGCCAGTCCGGTCGGCACGCAGGGCGCGATGAAGTCGGTCACCTCCAGCCAGGAGCGGCGCCGGCTGTGGGCAAACCAGGCCATCGCGAGCAGCACGCCGAGCATGCCGCCATGGAAGCTCATGCCACCCTCCCAGACCGCGAACACCTTGAGCGGCTGCTCCAGGTATTCCAGCGGCTTGTAGAACAGCACATAGCCGATGCGCCCGCCCAGCACCACGCCGAGCACCCCCAGGAACAGGATGTCCTCGACGTCGCGCGCACTCCAGGCCTGCGCCCCCGGCAGACCGGCATAGGCCGGATGGCGCAGGCGCCGCCGCCCCAGCCAGACGAACAGCAGGAAGGCGGCCAGATAGGTCAGGCCATACCAGTGCACGGACAGGGGCCCGAGCCTGAGGGCGACCGGATCGATTTGCGGGTGGATCAGCATGGCACCGATTGTGCCAGCGCCGCCGGCCTGTCCGACACCCGCCTCAGCGGCGCTTGTCCAGCGGCGGCAGGCCGAGCCGCTTGCGGCCCTCGTCGAGCCGGCGCGCCTTGCGCTCGTCCATCTTCTTGCTTTCCTGGCGCTTGGTGTAGCCGCTGCGGTCAGCCCACCACCACCAGATCACGGCCAGCGCGAAGGGCGACAGCACCCACCACCAGCTCCAGCCAGCGACCGGCCCCACTTCCAGGTACTTGAGGCCCAGCAGCACCAGCCCCAGCAGCAGCAGATACATGTTTGACTCCTGGCCGCCGCGGCGGCATCACTTGCTGGCTCCATGGTAGCCAGAGCGGCACAAAAAGAACAGCCCGCCGGGGGCGGGCTGTTGCCTGGATCAAGCCTGAGGGCAGGATCAGTTGGACTGTGCCAGCTGGTCGAGGATATGCGGGTTCTCGAGCGTCGAGGTGTCCTGGGTCACGGCCTCGCCCTTGGCGAGCGAGCGCAACAGGCGGCGCATGATCTTGCCCGAGCGGGTCTTGGGCAGGTTCTCGCCGAAGCGGATTTCCTTGGGCTTGGCGATCGGGCCGATCTCCTTGGCGACCCAGTTGCGCAGCTCGTTGGCCAGCGCCTTGGCCTCGTCGCCGACCGGGATCGGGCGCTTGAGCACGACGAAGGCGACGATGGCTTCGCCGGTCAGGTCGTCCGGACGGCCCACCACGGCGGCCTCGGCCACCAGGTCGGTCTTGCCGACCAGGGCCGACTCGATCTCCATCGTGCCCATGCGGTGGCCCGAGACGTTGAGCACGTCATCGATGCGGCCGGTGATGCGGAAGTAGCCGCGGTCGGCACTGCGCACCGCACCGTCGCCGGCCAGGTAGTAGCCCTTGAGTTCCTCGGGGAAGTAGCTCTTCTTGAAGCGCTCCGGGTCGCCCCAGATGGTGCGGATCATCGACGGCCAGGGCTTCTTGACGACCAGGATGCCGCCCGAACCGTTGGGCACATCGTTGCCGGTTTCGTCCACGATGGCGGTGGTGATGCCCGGCAGCGGCAGCGTGCAGGAGCCCGGCACCAGCGGCGTGGCGCCCGGCAGCGGCGTGATCATGTGGCCGCCGGTCTCGGTCTGCCAGAAGGTGTCGACGATCGGGCAGC
>CAZJQH010000136.1:0-5993 GCA_964547895.1 uncultured Chitinophaga sp.
GGTAATCCTGCGGCGCGCTTTTTTTCTAGCGGGAGGCCCGGGACCCGCTAAAACCCAGTCATAGCAAGCACTTTCGGCCCCTCCCTGAGATTCTTTAAGGGCCTGCAAGTAGGTTTAACTTAAGGCTAAAGCCTAGCTAATGACTCTCATTCTCAAGAGCGCCTATGCCAAGCACCGCGGCGTCACCCCTGCCGCCGTGACGACCGCCATCAAGTCGGGGCGGATCGCTGGTGCTGTCGTGACGCAGAACGGCAAGCAGCTGATCGACCTGGAGAAGGCCGACGCGTTGTGGACCCGCAACACCCTGCAGCAGCCACCGCCTACCACCGCTGGACCTGCCCCAGCCCCGCCGACCGTGCGGCAGCTGCGGGACCTGATCCAGTCACTGCCAGAGGATGAGATCCCGGATCTGAACGAGAGTCGCGCCAGGCGTGAGCACTACCAGGCAGAGAAGGCCCGCCTCGAGGCGCTCCAGGGCCGCGGCGAGCTGGTGCCAGCCGCCGACGTGCGCAAGGAGGCGTTCAACCTCGCCCGGGCCGTGCGCGACAAGCTGATGGGCATCGCCGACCGGCTGGCCCCGCAGCTGGCGGCGACCCAGGACAGCCGAATCTGTCACCACCTGCTCAGCGAGGAGATCAGGGTGGCCCTGCGAGGACTGGCCGATGGCTGACGCGGCACAGGTCTACCGAGCGGCGTTCCTGGAGGGCCTGACGCCACCGGCGCCGATGACGGTCAGCGAGTGGGCTGACGAGCATCGGATGCTGAGCCGCAAGGGCAGCAGCGAGCCTGGGCCCTGGCGCACCGATCGGACCCCGTACCTGCGCGAGCCGATGGACTGCCTGAGCCCAAGCAGCCCATGGCGGCGGGTGGTGCTGATGTTCGGCAGCCAGATGGGGAAGACGGAGGTGGTGCTGAACTGGTTGGGGGCGATCATCCACCTCTGGCCCGGGCCGACGCTGCTGGTCCAGCCGACGCTCGACATGGCCAAGAGGTTGAACCGCCAGCGCCTGGACCCGCTGCTGAAGGAGACACCGATCCTGTCGGACCTGATCGCACCGTCTCGCAGTCGCGACTCTGGTAACACGATGTTCCTCAAGGAGTTCCGCGGGGGGCTGTTCGTGCTGACCGGGGCCAACAGCGGCAGCGGGCTGCAGTCGATGCCGGCGGCCTACCTGGCGGCCGACGAGGTCAGCAGCTACCCCCTGGAGGCCGACGACAAGGGCGACCCCTTGGAGAACGCCGAGACGCGCACCAGCACGTTTCCGATGGGAAAGGTGCTGATCACCAGCACGCCAGGCACCCGCGGCATGTGCCGCATCACGCAAGAGTTTGAGACCCGCAGCGACCGCCGCCGACTGGCCGCGCTGATGCCGTGCTGCGGATCGCGGGAGGTACTGCAGTGGCGCGAACACATGCGCTGGGACCGCCCGGACGGCGAAGTCTGGTGCCAGTGCCCAGCCTGCGGCGAACGTGTCGCCGAGCACCACAAGACCAGCATGCTGATCGGCGCCGAGTGGCGGCCGAGCGCCCAGGGTGACGGCATCACCGCAGGGTTTCACCTGCCGGGCTGGTACGCCCCTGCGGGGTGGCACAGCTGGGGGATGATCCGCGATGAGTTCCTGAGGGCCCAGGCCGACCCGCTGCTGCTGAAGGGCTGGGTCAACAAGCGCGCCGCCGAGGCGTGGGAGGACGAGGCTGTGGCGAAGGTCAGCGCTGACGGGCTGATGGAGCGCGCCGCTGCCGAGGGCTACCAGACGGGCTGGTGCCCGGCTGGCGTGGTCCTGCTGCTGATGGCCGTCGACGTGCAGGACACCTGGCTGGAGGTTGCGGTCTGGGGGTTTGGCGCTGACGACGAGCAGTGGCTGGTCTGGCATCAGCGCATTGATGGCGACCCGTCGACCGGTGACGTGTGGCAGCAGGTGACAACGATTCGCGAGACCGACTGGCCCCGCGAGGGCGGCACCGTGATGAAGGTGCGGCACTGCGGCGTCGACACCGGCGGCCACTTCACTCAGGAGGCCTACGCCTACTGCAGGGCTCACGCCCGGGATGGCGTCGTGGCGCTCAAGGGCTCCAGCGTCCGAGCGTCACCGCCGCTCAGCCGCGGCCGGAAGGTTGACGTCAACGCTCGCGGCGTGACGATCAAGGGCGGCGTGACGCTCTACATGGTTGGCACCGATGGCCTGAAGCGCACCATCTACGCCAGGCTCAAGCGCGAGGGCGCGGTCCACTTCGGGCAGAACGCCACCGAGGAGTTCCTGCGAGGGCTCACCTGCGAACGACTGGTCCCGCGCACGGTGAAGGGGTTTCAGGTGCTGGAGTGGCAGAAGCCACCCGGCGCGCGCAACGAGCCGCTCGACCTGACGGTCTACTGCCTGGCCCTGCTGGAGCTGGTGCGCCGCCGCTACAACCGGGCGACGATGTGGCAGCAGCTGGCCAAGTCTGCCGACGCGGGCACACCGGCGCCGGCAGCGCCTGCCGAGCAGCCGCGCCGGCGCCAGCCGCGGCCTGCCGCTGGGTTCGTGCAGGGCTGGTAAGATGAGCGTGGAGTGCGTGGGCATCGGCCCCTGTCGCGGTGACGGGGGTTTTTCATTGCCGCTACAGTCCGGCCAGGAGGCCACCCCATGACCGTCCCCGCAGAGATCAGGGCAGGAACCACGATCCAGTGGATCGAGCCGGCGGGGGTTGACCTGAACGGCGACGCAGCCACGTCGGCCAGCTGGACGCTGACGACCTACCTGCGCACGGACGTGAACCACGAGGGCGCAACGGTGGTCGGCACCGCCCGCAGCGACGGCGGCTGGAACATGGCCATCAGCGCCAGCACCACGACCGGATTCGACGCCGGCACCTGGTACTGGGAAACCCGCCTGACCAGCGGCGCATTGGTGGTGCCGTACGGCAACGGCACGACGACGGTGCTGCCGAGCCTGTACTACGCCGGCCAGCCCGGCGCTTTCGACGGTCGCAGCCAGGCCGAGCAGGACCTGGAGGCCGTGCAGCTGGCGATCCGCGAGCTGATCGCCAAGAAGGCGAAGCAGTACACGATCGGCAGCCGCAGCTTCACGGCCCACGACCTGGGCCAGCTGATGCAGCGCGAGGCGCAACTGAAGGCGATCGTCGCCCGTGAGCGCGCCGCCGAGAAGGTGGCGCAGGGCCTCGGCAACCCGGGCAATCTGTTCGTGAGGTTCAGCTGATGGCGAAGCGCAAGCGCAAGCCTGAACCGACGGCCCCCAGGCGCCGCGCCTACGAGGGCGCGATGATCAGCCGCCTCACCAGCGACTGGGTCACGTCCGGCACCAGCGCCGACGCCGAGATCGACGGCAGTCTGATCAGGCTGCGGAACCGATCCCGGCAGCTGGTCCGCGACAACCCCTACGCCAGGCAAGCGATCCGCGCGATCGGCGCGAATGTCGTGGGCCGCGGCATCCGGCTACAGGGCCGCGTCCCAATGCAGCGAGGCGGCGGCCGGCTTGACGCGAACATCAACCGGCAGATCGAGAGGGCATGGGAGGACTGGTGCCACGCTGACACCTGCCACGTTGCCGGCCGACTGTCGTTTGCCGAGATCCTGCGGCTGGCGATCACTTCGGTGGCAGAGTCGGGCGAGGTGTTCATCCGCCTGGTCCCGGAGGCGATGGGCAACGGCCGCACCCCACTGGCCCTGGAGGTCCTGGAGTCGGACTACTGCGACGAGGGCAAAAGTCACGGCGCCGAGTCTGACGGCCAGCAGTGGCGCATGGGCGTAAAGGTCGACCGATGGCAGCGCCCGGTGGCCTATGCGTTCCGCACGCGCCACCCTGGCGATCTGGTGAACAGCGTCGGCGGCGCCGTGTTTGAGGTGCCCGCGTCGGAAGTGCGGCACCTGTTCATCTCTGAGCGACCCAACCAGACCCGCGGCGTGCCATGGACGGCGTCCGCAATCCAGCGGCTGCACCACCTGGCCGGATACGAGCAGGCCGAAGTCGTTCGGGCCCGCGCCAGCAGCAGCCTGATGGGGTTCATCCAGAGCCCAGAGGGCGAGCTGCAGGGCGATGAGGTCTACGACGACGAGCGTGTCAGCAACTTCGAGCCTGGCGTGTTCAAGTACCTGGCCCCTGGCGAGACCGTCAGCGTGCCGCAGCTGGACGCGCCAGACGGCCAGTTTGAGCCGTTCCTGCGCGGGATGCTGCGCGCTGTCGCCGCGGCGATCGGCTGCAGCTACGAAACGATCAGCCGCGACTACAGCCAGAGCAACTACAGCAGCAGCCGCCTAAGCCTGCTGGAGGACCGCGAGAACTGGCGGATGCTGCAGGACTGGCTCATTGAGCACCTGTGCCGGCCGGTGTTCATGCGGTGGCTTGATGCCGCACTGGAATCCGGGGCGCTGCAGATCCCGGGTGCAACGCCTGACACCAGCCGCCTGGCGATGGTGCGATGGTTCCCGAGGGGATGGGAATGGGTTGACCCACAGAAGGAGGTCGGGGCCTACAAGGACGCCGTCAGGTGCGGATTCAAGACGCAAGGCGAAGTGGTGGCCGCCGGCGGTGGTGACCTGGAGGAGCTGCTGACAGCACTGGCCGAGGAACGGGCGCGGGCCCAGGAGCTGGGCCTGACGCTCGACATCGACCCTGGCAAGGTCTCTGGTGCCGGCCTGACGCAGGCCCGACCACCGGGCAGCATCATCCCACAGGACGCCTACAGCCCCGAGGGCACGGCCGGCGAGTCGGAGCAGGCCGAGCAGCTCGACGATGACACCGAAGAGGACCCCGCCTGATGGCCAACGTCAACGGCACCGAGATTGATCTGATGCCGACCGAGGGCATGCGCACCGAGGCGCAGCGCTACCGCGACTGGAAGGACGAGGGCCAGCCCGGCGGCACTGACGTGGCGGCTACCCGCGCCAGCCAGATCCTGTCGGGGGATGAGCTGAGCCCTGACACGGTGATCACCATGGCGGCATGGTTCGCCAGGCATGAGGTGGACAAGCAGGGCGAGGGGTTCAGCCCTGGCGAGGACGGCTACCCCAGCCCTGGGCGAGTGGCGTGGGCGGCCTGGGGTGGCGACCCCGGCCAGGCCTGGGCCAGCGCCAAGGCCGAGCGGGTCAAGGCGTTGCAGGACGACCGGGCCGGTGCCGCTACGCTGAACCGTGAACGTGAACTGGCGCCCATGCTGGAGCTGCGCGAGCTGAACAGCCAACCGCTGCGGCGAGTCGCAACATTCGACTACGCCACGGCCGCCCGCGGCAAGCACGAGGATGGCGACTATTCGCGGACGCTGGAGTTCAGCTTCAGCAGCGAAACGCCCGTGGATCGCTGGTTCGGGCCTGAGGTGCTGAGCCATGCGGAGGGCGCCATGGACATGAGCCGCCTGAACGACGGAGCTCCGCTGCTGTGGAATCACGACCCGGACCGAGTGCTGGGCGTGATTGAGCGCGCCTGGCTGGACGACGGCCGCGGCATGGTTGCGGTCCGGTTCAGTCGATCCGCATTCGCAGAGGAGAAGCTGGCAGACGTGCGTGACGGCATCCTGCGCAACGTTTCGGTGGGCTACAGCATCATCGACGCGACGCCCCTCCGCCAGAACGGCCAAGACGGCATTCTGGCCACCTCGTGGCAACCCCATGAGGTGTCCGTGGTCAGCGTGCCGGCCGACTCCAGCGTCGGCATCGGGCGTCAACTCGACCCCGGCGCAACAGCGGCCCCGGCCGCACCCAACCCCCCAACCCCCAACAACCCCATGGAACCGACCATCGACATCGAGGCGGTGCGGGCGCAGGCTGCGGCCGATGAGCGCTCCCGCGTCGCCGGCATCACCGGACTCTGCCGTGAGCACGGCACCGAAGATCTGGCCCAGGGCCTGATCGAGCGCGGCGCCAGCGAGGCTGAGGCAATGCGCGAGGTGCTGGCCACCATCGCCAAGCGCGCCAAGGCGCCCCAGCCCGCAACCCCCGCCGCCCAGAGCCGCCCCATCGCTGGGTCTGCCGACATCGGCCTGACCGACAAGGAGGCCCG
>CAZJQH010000137.1:0-3884 GCA_964547895.1 uncultured Chitinophaga sp.
CGGACCAGCACTTCGCCCTTCTGGGGTGGCGCGACGTCGATCTCGACGATCTGCAGGGGTTCTCCGGCCTTGAAGGCCACGGCGGCACGGGATTTCATGGAAAGGTCTCCGGAACAGGGTAGGGTGGACGAAAAAGGAACGGGAAGGGGGCGCGGGCCAGCCAGGCGCTGCTCACTTGAGGTAGGAGCGCACCAGGCGCATGAGCTGCTCGATCTCGGCTTCCCGCCTGGGACTGGCGTCGTGGGCCTGGCCGAAGGTCTCGCGCAGGTGGCTGTCGAGCACCTCGGCCATCAGGCCGTTGGCCGCGCCGCGCAAGGCCGCGAGCTGCTGCAGCAGCGATCCGCAGTCGGTGCCAGCCTCGACGGCGCGCTCCAGCGCCTCGGCCTGGCCACGGATGCGGCGCAGCCGGGCGATGACGCGCTTCTTCTCTTGCGGGGAATGGGGCATGGCCAGGGACTGGATATGAACTGGGGGGTAGTATAGTCAAGATCCCGCAACGCCAGCCATCAGGATGCCAGCATGAGACCGACCACCCGGACAGACTCCAGCCCCTGGGCTGTCTTTCTGATCTTCCTGCGCCTGGGCCTGACCTCCTTTGGCGGTCCGGTGGCCCACCTGGGCTATTTCCGCGCCGAGTTCGTGGCCCGGCGCCAGTGGCTGAGCGAGCGCAGCTATGCGGATCTGGTCGCCCTGTGCCAGTTCCTGCCCGGGCCAGCCAGCAGCCAGGTCGGAATTGCGCTTGGGCTGTCGCGGGCCGGCTATGCCGGGGCGCTGGCGGCCTGGGCCGGCTTCACGCTGCCGTCCGCGCTGGCCCTCATCCTGCTGGCGCTGGGCCTGGCCAGCTACGCCGACGCGATTCCAGCTGGCTTGCTGCAGGGGCTGAAGCTGGCAGCCGTGGCGGTGGTCGCGCAAGCCGTCTGGGGGATGGCGCGCAAGCTCTGTCCCGACCCGCCGCGCATCACCCTGATGGCCGCGGCGACCGGCCTCGTGCTGCTGGTGCCTTCGGCCTGGGCTCAAGCAGGCGTCATCGCCAGCGCAGCGCTCGCCGGCCTGTGGCTGTTCCAACCCCGGCAGGAACCCGTCCATGATCCCTTGCCGATTGCCCTCAGGCGCCGTACCGGCTTGTGCTGGCTGGCGCTGTTCCTGGCGCTGCTGGCCGGCCTGCCCTTGCTGTCGGTCCTCTACCCCGGCCAGGCCTTGGCCACGGTGGATGCCTTCTACCGCGCCGGCTCCCTGGTCTTTGGCGGTGGCCATGTGGTGCTGCCGCTGCTGCAGGCCGAGCTGGTGCCGACCGGCTGGGTGGGCCATGACGCTTTCCTGGCCGGCTATGGGGCCACCCAGGCCGTTCCAGGCCCGCTGTTCACCTTCGCCGCCTTCCTGGGAGCATCGATGAACCAGGCCCCGACGGGCTGGCTCGGCGGCCTGGTCTGCCTGCTGGCGATCTTCGCGCCATCGTTCCTGCTGGTGGTGGGAGCCTTGCCGTTCTGGGAGGCCCTGCGTCGCCATACCCGCACCCAGGCGGCCTTGTCGGGCATCAACGCCGCGGTGGTCGGCCTGCTGCTGGCGGCGCTCTACCAGCCGGTCTGGACCAGCGCGGTTCATGCACCGCCAGACTTTGTCCTGGTCCTGCTGGCATGGCTGGCCCTGGAGACCTGGAAGCTGCCGCCCTGGCTGGTCGTGGCCGGCAGCGCCGTCGCGGGCTCGATCCTGGGCGCCTTGCCATGAGCTCGGGCCTGCCGTTGATGACAGCCGCAAACGGAAAGTCAGCTGGCGCACAGTTTGACCCGCTACGATGTGAAACTGGCCCTTTTGTATCCCATGTTGGTTCATGCCCCCATTCCTGAAGGTCTCTTGCCTCTCTTCTGCTCCAGCCTCGATCAGGATCGGTCTGAGCTACCTGGCCCTGGCCAGCCTCTGGATCTGGGGCTCTGACTGGCTGGCCTTGCAGCTGCTGGGCGACCCGGCCGCGGTCACGCGGGCCCAGTCCTGGAAGGGCGAGCTTTTCGTGCTGTTCACCGCCGGGCTGCTGTTCGTGCTGGTGCGGCGCGAGGAGCGGCTGGCGGCAGCCACCCAGCAGCAGCTGCTGGCCGAGCAGCGTCGCTGGCGTTTCGCGGTCGATGGCAGCGACCTCGGCCTGTGGGACTGGGACCTGACCAGCGGTTCGGTCTTCTTCTCGCCGCGCTGGAAAACCATGCTGGGCTACGCCGAGGCCGACATCGGCCACCAGCTGTCCGAATGGGAGTCCCGCATCCACCCCGACGACAAGGCGCGGGCGATGGCGGATGTCGATCGCCATCTGCGGGGAGGAGCTGACTTCTACGTCAGCGAGCACCGGGTACGCTGCAAGGATGGCAGCTACAAGTGGATCCTGGATAGGGGCCAGGTGGTGGAGCGCAACGAGCAGGGCCAGGCGCTGCGCATGATCGGCACCCACACCGATCTGACGGCGCTCAAGCAGCGCGAGCAGGCCGAGATCACGATTGCGCACCTGACCCAGCATGACAGCCTGACCGGCTTGCCCAACCGGATGCTGCTGCGCGACCGGATCGAGACCGCGCTGGCGCATGCCCGCCGGGAGTCAGAGCCGCTGGCCCTGATGTTCATCGACGTCGACCGCTTCAAGTTCATCAATGACTCGCTTGGTCACCGCGCGGGCGATGCCTTGCTGGTCGAGATCGCCTCCCGCCTGCGGCAGGCGGTGCGGCAGCAGGACACGGTCTCGCGCATGGGGGGCGACGAGTTCACGCTGCTGCTGCCCCAGACCGATGCCGAGGGCGCGGCCCACCTGGCGCAGGCGCTGATCGAGCGGATTTCCGCGCCCAGCCTGATCGAAGGCATGGAGCTGATCGTGACGCCGTCGATCGGCATCGCGATCTTCCCGGCTGACGGGCAGGACGTCGATGCCTTGCTGCAGGCGGGTGATACCGCCATGTACCGCGCCAAGGCCGACGGCGGCGCCAGCTTCCAGTGCTACGAGCCCGGCATGCACCTGAGTGCCAGCCGCACGCTGCAGCTCGAGAACGCCCTGCGCTGGGCGCTCGAGCGTGGCGAGCTGGAACTGCACTACCAGCCCAAGATCGAGCTGCGTACCCGCCAGGTCACGGGCTGCGAGGCGCTGCTGCGCTGGCGCCATCCCGAACTGGGCCTGGTGGCGCCGGCCGAGTTCATCCCGATCGCCGAGCAATGCGGCCTGATCCTGCCGATCGGCGAATGGGTGCTCCGGACCGCGCTGGCGCAGCACAAGGCCTGGCAGAATGCCGGCCTGGCCCCATCGGTGGTGGCCGTCAACGTCTCGGCGGTCCAGTTCCGGCAGGCCCAGTTTCCTGAATCCGTCCGTGCGGCGCTGGCCGAGTTCGGCCTGGAGCCCGGTGCGCTCGAGCTCGAGCTGACCGAGAGCGTGGTCTCGGCCGACCCGGAGGAGGCGATCCGCATCATGGAGCAGCTCGACCGTCTCGGCGTCCAGCTGTCGGTGGATGATTTCGGAACCGGTTATTCTGCGCTGTCCTACCTCAAGCGCTTCCCGATCGACAAGCTCAAGATCGACCAGAGTTTCGTGCTGGACCTGGGCCGCGATCCGGGCAGCGCCCTGATCGTCGCCAGCGTGATCGCCATGGCGCGCAGCCTGGGGCTCAGGACCATAGCCGAGGGGGTCGAGACGGCCGGGCAGAGCGACTGGCTCGCCTCGGCCGGCTGCGACGAGGTGCAGGGTTATTGCTATGCTTCGCCGCTGCCGGCAGTGCAGTACGAGGACTGGCTCAGGAACTATTCGCCCGGGTCGCGGAACTGACTCAGGTGGAACATCTGGATTGATCGGAGGATTGGATGAGTTGGGATACTTGGCTGGCCTACCTGGTCGCTTGCTGGGTGATCAGCCTCTCGCCGGG
>CAZJQH010000137.1:3984-5961 GCA_964547895.1 uncultured Chitinophaga sp.
TTCATCCTGGCGGTGCTGCCGCAGTTCCTCGACACCAGCCGGCCGCTGCTGGCGCAGTACCTGATCATGACGCTGACCATGGTGACGGTCGACCTGCTGGTGATGGCGGGCTACACCGGGCTGGCCGCGCGGGTGCTGACCCTGCTGCGCGAGCCGGCCCAGCAGCGCCTGCTCAACCGCGTATTCGGCGGCCTGTTCGGCGCTGCGGCCACCCTGCTGGCGACGGTCAAGCAGGCGGCGCACTGAGCGGCTTGCGCGCCGCCTGATCAGGACCGGGTCGAGTTCCGTGGCCTGGCTCATCGTCAAGTACCTCGTGACCGCGGCGGTCGTCGTGCTGGTGTCGGAATTCGCCCGGCGCAGCGGCAAGCTCGGCGCCTTCATCGCGGCGCTGCCGCTGGTGACCTTGCTGGCGCTGGTCTGGCTCCAGCTCGAGCGGCAGCCGGCTGACAAGATCGCCAGCTTCGCCCGCTACACCTTCTGGTATGTCGTGCCGACGCTGCCGATGTTCCTGCTGTTTCCGTGGCTGTTGCCGCGGCTGGGCTTCTGGTGGACGCTGGGCGCGTCGGCGCTGATCACGGTCGCTTGCTTTGCGCTGCTGGCCTGGGCCCTGCGGTCCTTCGGCATCGAGCTGCTCTGAGCCAGCGGCACAATAGCGGGCTCGTCCCACCCACCTCATTGACAGGAACGCAAGATGGCCTTTGCCGACAACCTCAAGCAACTCCCCTCCGTCGCCCAGCTGGCCGAGCTGCAGCTGATCGACGCCGCCGGCGCCGTTGCCGCCACGATCGAGAACAAGCCCGGCAAGGCCGGCTCGCTGGCGGTCTATAACGCGCTGGCCGCCAAGCATGGCAGCATCAACGTCGCTGCCGCCGAGGAAGGGCTGGAGATCTTCGCCGAGCACACCGCAGACGCGCGCGCCAATCCCGGCAAGCACCCGAACATCGACCGCCTGCTCGAGGTGATCGCCTCGGGCCAGGGCTATTCGGTCAAGCTGGTCCAGGCCTGAGCGCAGCTGGCATCAGACCGCCATCGGCGCCGTCAGCGGCGGGTGATGGCGGTAGCCTTCCAGGCTGAAGTCGCCCGGTTCGACCCGTTCGAGCCACTCGGGCTGGTACTGGCCGGTCACGGCGTAGTCCGGGATGCGGTCCGACAGCACGAGCTGCGGCGCCGGCAGTGGCTCGCGCGCAAGCTGCTCCTGCAGCATCGGCACATGGTTCTCGTAGATGTGCGCGTCACCGATGAAGTAGCTGAACCACTTCGGCTTGAAACCGGTCAGGCGTCCGACCAGGTGCAGCAGCGCCGCGCCCTCGGTCAGGTTGAAGGGCGTGCCCAGGCCGATGTCGTTGCTGCGGATGTAGAGGCACAGCGAGATCTCGCGTGTGCTGGCATTGGGCAGGAACTGGTAGAGCAGGTGGCAGGGCGGCAGCGCCATCTCCTCGAGCTGGGCCCAGTTCCAGCCGTGGAAGATGATGCGGCGGTCACTCGGGTTGTGGACGATGGTGTCCAGGCATTGCCGCAGCTGGTCGACCGCCTTGTAGAGCACCACCTGGCCATCGGCGGTGTCGGCGATGCGGACATAGCCGCGGCCCAGCGCATCGGCGATCTGGCTGCTGGCCGAGGCGGGAAGGGTCTTGAAGGCCGGCCAGTTGCGCCACTGCACGCCGTAGACCGGACCCAGATCGTCCTCGCCGAGGCGGTAGGGGTTGGCCAGCCAGGCGGCGTTCTCGTTGGCGTTCTGGTCCCAGACCTTGCAGCCGAGTGCGCGGAAGTCCGCCGCGCTGCGGTAGCCGCGCAGGAAGCCGACCAGCTCGCCCACCGCCGACTTGAAGGCCAGCTTCTTGGTCGTCACGGCCGGAAACCCCTGGCTCAGGTCGAAGCGCAGCGCGGCGCCCGGCAGGCTCAGCGTGCGGATGCCGGTGCGGTTGGTCTGCCAGCTGCCCTGCTCGAAGACGGTGCGGACGAGGTCGAGGTATTGCT
>CAZJQH010000138.1:0-5959 GCA_964547895.1 uncultured Chitinophaga sp.
AGGTCTGGCGACCGAAGAAAGCTTCGATGTCCTTGCCGTTGACCGTGATCTTGCCGGTACCCTTTTTCAGAAACACGCGGGCGACGCTGGATTTGCGACGGCCGGTGCCATTGTTCCAATCACCGATCATGTCAGCTCCTTAGATTTCCAACACTTTGGGTTGCTGGGCGGTGTGCGGGTGCTCTGCACCGCCGTACACCTTGAGCTTCTTGATCATGGCGTAGCCGAGCGGGCCCTTGGGCAGCATGCCCTTGACGGCCTTCTCCAGCGCGCGGCCGGGGTGCTTGGCTTGCAGATCGCGGAAGTTGGTGCCGTAGATGCCGCCCGGGAAACCGGAGTGACGGTAGTACACCTTGTCCAGGGCCTTGGTGCCCGTGACTTTCAGCTTGGCTGCGTTGACGACGACGATGAAGTCACCGGTATCGACGTGCGGGGTGTAGATGGCCTTGTGCTTGCCGCGCAGACGGCGTGCCACTTCGCTGGCGACACGTCCGAGCACCTTATCGGTGGCGTCAACCACAAACCACTCGTGCACGACCTCAGCGGGCTTGGCGCTGACAGTAGTCTTTTGCATAAGTCTCTCTCAAAGGAGTAGGTTTGGCGGGCTCTTTTCCACGGTCGGTGCTTCTCTGGAGGAAGCCTCTTAGGTGGCTGATGAATCTTCGCCGCGGAGCCCATGGAATCGCTGCGAAGCCTTCCATTATAGGTCAGCCGGAAAATCAAGGCAAGACTGGCGTGCAGGCAATCGCCGCGCAGTCGCATGCGGCCGACAGGGGCCATGACACCAGTCCTGCACGCATCGCCAGCAAGATCATAGAATCAGCTTGTACCTTCAACGCTGCCTGCCTGTGCTGTGTCCAGTCAGGCCCTGCAGCATGTTCATGGAAACCGAATCCTATGCGTATTGAACTCAAACTGGCCGTCGTGGCCGCTGCCGTCGCCCTCGCCGCCTGCGGCAAGAAGGAAGAAGCCGCCGCTCCCGCCGCCGCTTCCGCCCCGGAACAGCTGGTCGTCAAGATCGGCCATGTGGGCGCGACCAGCGGCCCGGTGGCTCACCTGGGCAAGGACAACGAGAACGGCGCCCTGCTGGCAATCGAGGAGCTCAACGCTGCCGGCATCAAGATCGGTGACAAGGTCGCCAAGTTCGAGCTGCTGGCCGAAGACGACGCCGCCGACCCCAAGCAAGGTGCGGCTGCCGCCCAGAAGCTGGTCGACGCCAAGGTCAACGGCGTCGTCGGCCACCTGACCTCGGGCACCACGCTGCCGGCCTCGCAGATCTACAACGCCGCCGGCATCCCGCAGATCACGCCCTCCTCGACCAACCCCAAGATCACCCGCCAGGGCTTTGCCGGCACCTTCCGCCTGGTGGCCGACGACACCCAGCAGGGCGGCGCCATGGGCCGCTACTCGGTCGAGACGCTCAAGGCCCAGACCGTGGCCGTGATCGACGACCGCACCGCCTACGGCCAGGGCCTGGCCGAGGAATTCGCCAAGGCCGCCGCTGCCGCGGGCGCCAAGGTCGTGGCCAACGAGTTCACCAGCGACAAGGCAACCGACTTCAAGGCCATCCTGACCTCGATCAAGGCCAAGAAGCCCGACGTGATCTTCTTCGGCGGCATGGACTCGGTCGGCGGCCCGATGCTGCGCCAGATGAAGCAGCTCGGCATCCCCGCCAAGCTGGTCGGCGGTGACGGCCTGTGCACCGGCCAGATGATCAGCCTGTCGGCCGAGGCCCTGGGCGACGAGCGCGTCTACTGCGTCGAGGCCGGTGGCGTCGACGGCGACGAGGTCAGCGTCAACGAGAAGTTCCGCGCCGCCTTCAAGGCCAAGTACAACGTCGAGGTGCAGGCCTACTCGCCCTACGCCTACGACGGCGTCAAGCTGCTGGCCGAAGCCATGAAGACCGCCGGCTCCGCCGAGCCGGCCCAGTACCTGCCGGCCCTCAAGGCCATCAAGTACCAGGGCGCTTCCGGCAACATCGAGTTCGACGAGAAGGGCGACCGCAAGAACGCCGCGCTGACCCTCTACACCTTCAAGGGTGGCGAGCGCGCCAAGCTGGCCGTGATCCGCTGATCACCCGCTGAGCCATCAGCCCCAGCAACGGCCCGCAAGGGCCGTTTTTTCGTTCTGGGCCGGCCCTGCTTGGGGTACCATGCGCCCCATGTTCAGTTACCGCCACGCCTTCCATGCGGGCAACCATGCCGACGTGCTCAAGCACATGACGCTGGTCGCCATCCTGCAATACCTGGGTCAGAAAGAGACCGGCTTCACCGTGGTCGACACCCATGCCGGCGCGGGCGTCTACCGGCTGGACCAGGAGCATGCGCGCACCTCGGCCGAATCCGATGCCGGCATCTTTCGCCTGCTGACGGCGGTCGAGGCGGCCAAGTCCAGCGGCCAGGCCGTGCCCGAGGCGGTGCAAGCCTATCTGGAGCAGGTGCTCGGCTTCAACCCCGGCAAGACGCTGCGCACCTACCCCGGCTCACCCTGGATCGCCCAGGCCCTGCTGCGCCCCCAGGACAAGCTCAAGCTGTTCGAGGTCCACCCGACCGATGCCCGCCTGCTCGACAAGCAGGTGGCCGAGCTCGGCCGCGGCAAGCAGATCGAGGTGCTGCGGCGCAACGGCTTCGAGGGCCTGAAGTCGCTGCTGCCAACCCCCACCCGGCGCGGCCTGGTGCTGATGGACCCGAGCTACGAACTCAAGACCGACTATGCGGCGGTGGTCGACTGCATCGAGGAGGCACTCAAGCGCTTCCCGATCGGCACCTATGCGGTCTGGTATCCGGTGATCGGCCGCCCGGAGGCACACGCCCTGGCGCGCAAGCTCAAGGCCATGAGCCAGCGCCTGGGTCGCAGCTGGGTGCAGGCCGAGCTCAATGTCGGCCTGACGCCGACCGAAGGCAAGAGCACCGAAGTTGCCCAGGGCCGCGCCCAGACCTCGATGCGCGCCAGCGGCATGCATGTGATCAACCCGCCCTTCACGCTGGCGGCCCAGCTGCGCGAGGCATTGCCCTTCGTGACCGAGGCCTTGCGCGAGCCGACCGGCTCCGGCTGGACGGTCGAGAGCGGCGGCAACTGATTGCTGCGCCAGCGGCCCGGCCTCAGTGGCCGGGCCTCGGAGGTTCGTGTTCGACGATCTGCACCTGCGACACGCCCGCGCTCTTGATGCCGAGCGCTGCAGCCGCCGCGTGGCTGAGGTCGATGATGCGGCTCTTGAGATGGGGCCCGCGATCGGTGATGCGCACCGCCACCTCGCGTCCGGTCTGCAGGCTGCGCACGATGACGCGGGTGCCGAAGGGCAGCGTCTTGTGCGCGGCGGTGAGCTCATTCATGTCGTAGCGCTCGCCGCTGGCGGTCTTGCGGCCGTGCAGCGCATTGGCCAGGTAGGACGCCGCGCCCTGCTCCAGCACCAGCGGCTCGGACTTGCCGCCCGCCAGCCAGCCCACCCCGCTCTGCCAGGTGCCCTGAACAGCGCCCTTGACCTGCTCCAGCAGGCGCGGGGAGTGGCTTTCAGGCTGAGGCATGGCCGAGGCCTGCGGGGCGGCAGACGGCAGAGTGGTCTCGGCCGCGTGCAGCGGAGCCGACAGCCAGCAGGCGGCTGCCAGCCAGGCCGCAGCCGCGCCAGCACGCCCGCCAGCGCGGCGGGCCAGCCATGATGTCAGAGGCAGGCGCAAGGTATCAGGCAAAAACAGGCTCCGGGCCGGAGAAATCCGTCCACATGACCGGAATTTAACCCAGACCCAGGCGTCGTGCCAACTCCAGCGTGACCCCGCTCTGGTTCATGGTGTAGAAGTGCAGCGCTGGCACCCCGCCCTGGACCAGGCGCTCGCAGAGCTCGGTCACGACGTCAAGACCGAAGGCCTTGATCGACTCGCTGTCGTCGCCATAGGCCTGCAGCCGCAGGCGGATCCAGCGCGGCACCTCGGCGCCGCAACTGTCGGCGAACCGCAGCAGGCCGGATGAATTGGTGATCGGCATGATGCCCGGCACCACCGGCACTTCGGCGCCGAGCTTGCGCGCCTCGTCGACAAAGCGGAAGTAGGCATCGGCGTTGAAGAAGAACTGCGTGATCGCCGAATTGGCACCCGCCTTGACCTTGGCCGCGAAGGCCTTCAGGTCGGCCTCGGGCGACTTGGCCTGCGGATGGGTCTCGGGATAGGCAGCGACTTCGATCGCGAAGTCATTGCCGGTCTCGGCGCGAATGAAGGCGACCAGGTCGGCGGCATAACGGAACTCGCCCATGCTGCCGTAGCCGCTGGGCAGATCGCCGCGCAGGGCCACCAGGCGCTTGACGCCCATGGACTGGAACAAGGCCAGCTTCTCGCGCACCGACTCGCGCGAGGCGCCGACACAGGTGAAGTGCGAGGCGCCTTGCTGGCCCTCGTCCAGGATCGCCTGCACCGTCTGCAGCGTGCCCTCCTGGGTCGAGCCGCCCGCGCCATAGGTCACGGAGCAGAACTCGGGCTTGAGCGCATAGAGCTTCTGGCGCACGGCGCGCAGCTTCTCGGCTCCCTCCGGTGTCTTGGGAGGGAAAAATTCGATACTCAGGGGCAGGCCCATACAAAAAACTCCCGGTTGCCGTCACCGCCGGTGATCGGACTTTCAAAGTAATCGAGCACGCGCCAGCCCAGCTCGGCGCAGGCCTGGCGCATGCGCGCCTCCACCAGCGCGTAGCTGGCCGGATCGCGCACCAGGCCGCCCTTGCCGATCTGCTCGGGCTGCAGCTCGAACTGCGGCTTGACCAGCATCAGCAGCCGGCCATCGACCTTCAGCAGCGGCGCAATCGCCGGCCAGACCAGGGTCTGCGAGATGAAGGACAGGTCGCCCACGACCAGGTCGAAGGGCGGTGCCGCCCGCTCGCCACCGGCAGCGACCAGCGCCTCGGCCGACAGTTCGCGCGCATTGAGCTTCTCGACGCAGGCCACGCGCGGGTCGGCGCGCAGCCGCTCGTTGAGCTGGCCGTGGCCGACGTCGACCCCGACCACCTGCGCCGCACCTTGCTGCAGCAGGCAGTCGGTGAAGCCGCCCGTGCTCTGGCCGACGTCGAGGCAGCGCAGCCCGGCAACCGGCTGGCCGGTGCGCGCCAGCGCCCCTTCGAGCTTGAGCCCGCCGCGCGAGACATAGCGAGACTCGGCCGCATCCAGCAGCTGCAGCTCGGCCACGTCGGGGACCAGGTCGCCGTTCTTGGCCACGGTCTTCCAGGCGCCGGTGCCAAGGCGCCAGCGCAGGCCGGCGGCGATCAGGCGCTGCGCCTGCGAGCGCGAAGCCGCCAGGCCGCGCTCCACCAGCAGCTGATCAGCCCGCATCAATAACGATAAGTGTCGGGCTTGTAGGGGCCTTGCTTCGGCACGCCGATGTAGGCGGCCTGCTGGTCGCTGAGCTCGGTCAGCATGGCGCCGACCTTCTTCAGGTGCAGGCGCGCCACCTTCTCGTCCAGGTGCTTGGGCAGCACATAGACCTTGCCCACGTCATAGCCTTCCGGATGGCAGAACAGCTCGATCTGCGCGATGGTCTGGTTGGCGAACGAGGCGCTCATCACGAAGCTCGGGTGGCCGGTGCCGCAGCCCAGGTTGACCAGGCGGCCCTTGGCCAGCAGGATGATGCGCTTGCCGTCCGGGAAGATCACGTGATCGACCTGGGGCTTGATCTCCTCCCACTGGCAGTTCTCTTCGAGCTTGGCGACCTGGATCTCGTTGTCGAAGTGGCCGATGTTGCAGACGATGGCCTGGTCCTTCATGGCGGCCATGTGCTCGAAGGTGATGACATCGCGGTTGCCGGTGGTGGTCACGAAGATGTCGGCCTTGTCCGCGGCCCACTCCATGGTCACGACCTTGTAGCCTTCCATCGCGGCCTGCAGCGCGTTGATCGGGTCGATCTCGGTCACCCAGACCTGGGCCGACAGCGCGCGCAAAGCCTGGGCCGAGCCCTTGCCCACGTCGCCGTAGCCGCAGACCACGGC
>CAZJQH010000139.1:0-5954 GCA_964547895.1 uncultured Chitinophaga sp.
GCTCACCGCCTCGCCGGTCAGCTGCAGGCGCAGCCAGTCCTTGGGCAGCAGCACCAGCGCGGTGCGCTCGAAGAGCTCGGGTTCGTGCTCGCGCACCCAGAGCAGCTTGGGCGCCGTGAAGCCCGGCATCGCGAGGTTGCCGCTGATCCGGCCCAGCGCCGGCACTGCGCGGATGAGCGCCTCGCACTGCGCGCCGCTGCGGCCGTCGTTCCAGAGGATGGCCGGGCGCAGCACCTCGTGCGTGCCGTCGAGCAGCACCGCGCCATGCATCTGGCCCGACAGGCCGATGCCCTCGAGCCTGCCGAGCGCGGCGCCATGCTCGCGCGCGAGCTGGTCCATCACTTGCTGCAGCGCCTGCCACCAGTCGGATGGCGACTGCTCCGACCACAGCGGCTGCGGCCGCTGCACGGTCAGCGCGGCACCCGCGGTCGCGACCACCCGGTGCTGGCGGTCCAGCAGCAGGGCCTTGAGTTCGGAAGTGCCCAGATCGAGTCCGAGGAACATCTTGCGTCCAGTAGAAAAAATTCGTGGCGGGAAAGGGATCAGGCCGCGCCGCTGAAGCGCGCCAGCGCCTGGCGACGGAACTCCGTCGGCGTCATGCCCTTGATCTCGAGGAAGCGCCGGTTGAAGTTGGCGACATTGTTGAAGCCGACCTCGTAGCAGATGTCGGTGACGCGCTGCTCGCTCTCCATCAGCAGCTGGCAGGCGCGGTTGATGCGGACCCGGTTGACGAAGTCGGTGAAGGTGTTGCCGGTGGTGCGGCGGAAGAAGCGGCTGAACTGGCTCTCGCTCATGCCGAGCTCCTGCGCCATGTCCGACGCCGCCAGCGGCTCGCCCATGCGCTCCATGATGCGGCTGACCACCGCCTCGACCCGGTCGGTCGAGTCGTCGTCGTCGTCCGCCTGCATCCTGACGCTGGAGAGCAGCCGGTAGTCGGTGCAGGCCGACAGGTCGGCCAGGAAGGCGCAGAAGGCGGCGAAGCGGCGCAGCCCGCTGCTGCGCTTGACCTCGTGCCAGTGCTGCTGGGCGCGCTCGGACAGGCCGAAGAACTCGATGCCGTTGCGGGCCCGCTCGAGCAATGGCATCACCTCGGCCAGCTCCGGAATGTCCTGGCTGGCGCGCAGCAGCGGCTCGTGGCCGAACTGGATCACCAGGTCGCGCAGCGGCACGCCCTCCTGCGGCAGGTCGGTCGAGACCCAGTTGTGCGGCAGCCGGGGGCCGGTCAGCACCACCTGGCCGGGCTGGAACTGGCCGATCCAGTCGCCCACGAACACCTTGCCCGAGGTCGCCGTGATGATGTGCAGCTCGTACTCGTCATGGAAATGCCAGCGCGCCAGCGGGGTCGGGTAGCCATGGGCCAGGCAGCGGACCAGGCCCGCCTCCTCTGGGCTCTCGTAGCCGAGCGCGGGCGTGCGGGCGAAGTCGTGCTCGAGCTCGGGCTTGAGCTGGCGCGGTGCCTGGCGGATCTTGAGCGTCATGTCGGTTCAGCCAAGGAGAGGGTCACGCGATCGGGCGAGTTGGGTGCCGCTGGCAGCCTTCAGGCCACGGCGCCATGCGCCTGGACGAAGGCCGCCACCCGCAGGCTTGCCTGGCGCAGCGCATCGACCAGCCGGGCGTCGCCCGCCAGCTCGCCCCACAGCGGCTGGTCGGCGCAGAAGGCTGCCACCGGGTCGGCGGCCTCGCAGATCGCGTGCGCCGCTGCCGGGTCCATCGCCTGGTCCTGGTAGGCGTAGGGGATCTGGCCGGCATGCCAGCGCTGCAGGTAGGCCAGGAACAGCGCCGGCAGCATCGCGACGCTGGCGATGCCTTCGCCGCGCGCCAGCCGCTCGCGGATGGTCGGTGCGATGAAGCCCGGGATCTTGCTGAAGCCGTCCATCGCGACGCGCTGGTTGGTGTCCTGGATCGCCGGGTTGCCGAAGCGGTCCAGCACCACGTCGCGGTAGCGGGGCAGGTCGATCGGGCAGGGATGCTCGGGCGTGTCGAGCACCGGAATGGTGTCGTCGGTCACGTAGTCGTAGGCCATCTGGCGGATCGCCGGGTCCTGCGTGCCCTGGTGGATGTAGCGGTAGCCGACCAGGGTGCCGGCCCAGGCGATGCAGGAATGCGTCGCGTTGAGCAGGCGGATCTTGGCCTCCTCGTAGGCGTCGACCGAGTCGACCATCTCGACGCCGACCTGCTCCCAGGCCGGGCGACCGGCGATGAAGCGGTCCTCGATCACCCACTGGATGAAGCTCTCGCCCATCAGCGCGGCCGGGTCGTCGACGCCGGTGGCCGCCAGCACGCGCTCGCGCACATCGGGCGTCGGGCGCGGCGTGATGCGGTCGACCATTGCGTTCGGGCTGCTGGTGCTCGACTGGACCCAGGCCAGCAGCGCTGCGTCGCCGACCAGCTCGATGAACTGCAGCAGGCCGCTGCGCGAGCGGTCGCCGTTGTGGCGCAGGTTGTCGCAGTTGAGCAGCGTGACCGGGCCGGCGCCGCTGGCCATGCGCGCGCGCAGGATGGCGGTCAGCGCGCCATAGAGGGTCGCGCCCGGGCGGCCGGCGCGCGCCGCGTCGAGGTCGGCGCGCAGGTCGGCGAAGGTCGCCAGGTCGAGCCGGTTGTTCGCGTCGAGGTAGTAGCCGGCTTCGGTCACGGTAAACGAGATGATCCTGGTCTGGGCGCTGGCGCCCTGCTCGACCAGGCCGGCCAGGTCCGGGCTATGGGGAATGACCCGGCGGATCGACTCGATGCGCTGGTAGCGGTGCTCGCCGGCGGGCGAGATGGTCTCGAGCGTATAGGCGCCGCCCTGCTCGATCAGCGCCTGGATGGTCTCGGCCATGTCGGGCCGGATATTGCCCCCGGCCAGCGACCAGGAGTCGTCGCCGCGCTGGATCAGCTGGTGCAGGTAGACCGCCTGGTGGGCGCGGTGGAAGGACCCCAGGCCCAGGTGCAAGATCACGTTCATCATGGTTCTCCTGCGCCGGCCGCCTGGCCGGTCGCTTGCAAAAAATGGTGGATGGGGTTCAGAGATCGAAGTTCGTCGGCAGCATGACCACGTCGCGGATCGTCATGCCGCGCGGTCGCGTCAGCATGAACAGCACCACCTCGGCCACCTCGGCGGCCTCGAGCAGGCTGCCGGATTCGCGCGCCTGCTGCAGCTTGTCGGCCGGCCAGTCGGCCAGCAGCGCGGTCACCACCGGGCCGGGCGAGATCGCGCCGACCCGGATGCCATGCCTGAACACCTGGCGCCGCGTGGTCTGCACGAAGCAGTCGATCGCCCACTTGGACGAGGCGTAGACCGGCTCCCAGGGCGTGGGGAAATGCGCCGCGAGCGAGCTCGTCACGATGATGTCGCCGCTGCCGCGCTCGATCATGTGCGGCAGCACCGCGCGCACGTTCTTCATCACCACGTTGATGTTGAGGTTGAGCATGCGGTCGATCGCGTCCGGGTCGTTGTCGACCAGGTCGCCGCCCAGGTAGCTGCCCGCGTTGGCATGCAGGATGTCGAGCCGCCCGGCCAGCTCCAGCACGCTTGGCAGCAGCGATGCACATTGCGCCGGATCGAGCAGGTCGAGCTGCAGCGGCATGACCGCGTCGCCATGCCGCGCCTGCAGCGCGGCGAGCGCGCGCGGATCGCGGTCGACCAGCACGACGCGCGCGCCCGCCGCGATCATGGCTTCGGCGCTGGCCAGCCCGATGCCGGAGGCGGCGCCGGTGACGGCCGCCACCTTGCCTTCGAGTTTGCGTTTCATCGGCGTTCTCCCCGGCTCAGGCCTGCGCGGCCATGGAGCGGCCGACCACCCGGCCGGCGCCATCGAACCAGTGCGCCTGGTCGGTCGCGATCTGCACGCCGACCGCATCGCCCGCGTGCAGCGGGCTGCGCGTGTTCTGGCGCGCGACCAGCTGGGCACCGTCGGGCGTGGCGACGTAGATCAGCGTCTCGGCGCCCAGCGCCTCGACCAGCTCGACCCGGCCGTCGACCAGGCCCTGACCGACCGGAGTCAGCCAGACGCTCTCGGGCCGCAGCCCGATCGAGCCGCCTGCCGCGCCGGCCGGCGCCTGCTGCTGGATGATGGCGGGCATCTGGGCCAGGCTGGCGACGTTCATCTGCGGCGTGCCGATGAACTGGGCCACGAACTGGTTGGCCGGACGGTCGTAGAGTTCCAGCGGACTGCCGACCTGCTCGATCTGGCCGTCGCGCAGCACCACCACGCGGTCGGCCAGCGTCATCGCCTCGACCTGGTCGTGGGTGACGTAGATGGTGGTGGCGCCGAGCTCGCGGTGCAGCTTGGCGATCTCGACCCGGGTCTGGCCGCGCAGCGCCGCGTCCAGGTTGGACAGCGGCTCGTCGAACAGGAAGACCTTGGGCGCGCGCACGATGGCGCGCCCGATCGCCACCCGCTGCCGCTGGCCGCCCGAGAGCTCCTTGGGCGTGCGCTGCAGGTAGGGCGTGAGGTTGAGGATCTGCGCGGCGCGCTCGACCTTTTCCTTGATCACCGCAGCCGGCGCCTTGGCCAGCTTGAGCGCGAAGCTCATGTTCTCGTACACGCTCATGTGCGGGTAGAGCGCGTAGCTCTGGAACACCATCGCCAGGTCGCGCTTGCTCGAGGGCAGCTGGGTGATGTCGCGGCCATCGAGCGAGAGCTTGCCGCCGTCGATCGCCTCGAGGCCGGCGATCAGGCGCAGCAGCGTGGACTTGCCGCAGCCCGACGGGCCGACGAAGACGACGAACTCGCCCGGCTCGATCGTCAGGTCGATGCCCTTGATGGCGCGGTGTTCGCCGAAATACTTTTCAATGCCTTGCAGTTGCAGGAAGGACATATTGGATTCCCGTGTCTCGTCAATGTTCGGTTGGGGGCGGCGCTTCACTTGACCGCGCCGAAGGTCAGGCCCTGCACCAGCTGCTTCTGGCTGAACCAGCCGAAGACCACGATCGGCGCGATCGCCATCAGCGAGGCGGCCGACAGCTTGGCCCAGAACAGGCCCTCGGGGCTGGAGTAGCTCGCGATCAGCGTGGCCAGCGTGCCGGCGTTGGCCGAGCTCAGGTTCAGGCTCCAGAAGGCCTCGTTCCAGCTCAGCACCAGGCACAGCAGGCCGGTCGACGCCAGTCCGCCCATGCCCAGCGGCAGCAGCACCAGGCGGAACTCCTGCCACAGCGTGGCGCCGTCCATGCGCGCGGCCTCCAGGATCTCGTGCGGGATGTCCTTGAAGTGCGAGTACAGCATCCAGACCATGATCGGCAGGTTGGACAGGGTGAAGACGATGATCAGCGCGAGCTGGGTGTCGAGCAGGCCGCTGCCCTGTGCCAGCACGTAGATCGGCACCAGCGCGCCGACGGCCGGCATCATCTTGGTCGAGAGCATCCACATCAGGATGTCCTTGGTGCGCGGGCCCTTGAAGAAGGCCATCGCGTAGGCGGCCGGTGCGGCGATCGCCAGCCCGAGCAGGGTGGACAGCACGCTGGTGACGACCGAGTTCTTGGCGTAGAGCAGGTAGTCGCTGCGCTCCTGCACCTCGTGGAAGTTGCCCAGCGTGGGCTCGAAGACCAGCAGCGGCGGCACCGAGATCGCCTGCAGCTCGGTCTTGAACGCGGTCAGGAACAGCCAGCCGAGCGGGAAGAACAGCAGCAGCGTGACCGACCAGGCCACCAGCGTGCGCAGCAGCAGGGCCGGGGAGAATTTGGCGTGACGTGACATGGCGGTTCTCACTTGTCCAGGTTCTTGCCGACCAGGCGGATCAGGAAGATGGCGGCGATGTTGGCCAGCAGCACGGCGAACAGGGCTCCGGCCGAGGCCACGCCGGCGTCGAAGTTGAGCAGCGCCTGCTTGAAGATCAGGAAGGCCACGTTGGTGCTCGCGTCGCCGGGCCCGCCACCGGTGGTGGTGTAGATCTCGGCGAAGATGCTGAGCAGGAAGATCAGCTCGATCATCACCACCACCGCGACCGATCGGCCCAGGTGCGGCAGGTAGAGGTAG
>CAZJQH010000140.1:0-5891 GCA_964547895.1 uncultured Chitinophaga sp.
TGTAGTGGCGCTTGACGGCGGCGGCCTTCTTGCGCTTGCGCTCGGCGGTCGGCTTCTCGTAGAACTCACGGGCGCGCAGGTCGGTCAGCAGGCCCAGCTTCTCGATGGTGCGCTTGAAGCGGCGCAGGGCGATTTCGTACGGTTCGTTGTCTTTGACGCGGATGGTGGTCATTAGCTAATGGAAAGATTTTTCGCCGCGCCGGTGTCAGGGGAAGATCGGGCCCAGGATCCGTGCTGCGGCATGTTGTCCCCGTCTATCATGATCTGTGGCCGACGGGGTTTGCCGGCAAAAAAGGCATTATAGCGTGCCGAAACGGCTTTGTCAGGGTTACAGTGCGAAGGCAAGGGGGAGAGGGACATGTTCGAGTCGGCAGAAATCGGTCACAGCCTGGACAAGAAGACCTGGAAGGCGCGCGAGCCCGAGCTGCGCGCGGCCCTGCTCGAGATGCAGTTCCGGCTGCTGCGCGAGGCGCGCTGCGCGGTCGTGATCCTGGTCAATGGTGTCGAGCTCGCCGGTCGCGGAGAGACGGTCAACGTGCTCAACGAGTGGATGGATCCGCGCCACATCCGCACCGAGGCCTTCGGCCCGATGAACGAGGGCGAGCGCCAGCATCCCGAGATGTTCCGCTTCTGGCAGGTGCTGCCGCCCAAGGGCCATATCGGCATCCTGTTCGGCAACTGGTACACCGACCCGCTCCATGCCCATGCGGTGGGGGGCGAGAAGCACGAGCATTTCGTGCGCCGTCTCGAGCGCATCCGGCAGTTCGAGCGCATGCTGGCGGCCGAGGGCGTGCTGCTGCTCAAGTTCTGGTTCCATCTCTCGAAGAAGGCGGCCAAGGCGAGGCTGAAGGAACTGCAGTCCAACCCCAAGACGGCCTGGCGCGTCACGCCGCAGGAGGAGCGCAACCTCAGGTCCTATGACGACTTCGTGCGCGTTTCCGACGAGGCGCTGCGCAAGACCAGCCTGGGCGAGGCGCCCTGGCATGTGATCGAGGGCAGCGACCCCTGGTACCGCTACCTCACGGCAGGCCAGCTGCTGCTCGACGCCGTCAATCGCCGGCTCGAGCAGCCGCTCGAGCGCCGCAAGCCGCCGGCGCTGGTGCCGCAGCACCGGCCGCTCGATCAGCTCAGCCTGCTGGCCGCGCAGGACTACACGCGCAGCGTCGAGCGCAAGCACTACGAGGAGCGGCTCGAGACGCTGCAGGGCCGCCTCAACGGCCTGAGCCGCGATCCGCGCCTGCAGCGCAAGTCGCTGGTGGTGGTGTTCGAGGGCATGGACGCGGCCGGCAAGGGCAGCACGATCCGGCGCATCACGCAGGCGCTCGATGCGCGTTTCTACCGCGTGATCCCGGTCGCGGCGCCGAACGAGAACGAGCGCGCCCAGCCTTATCTGTGGCGCTTCTGGCGCTACATCCCGCGCCGTGGCCACGCGACCCTGTTCGATCGCAGCTGGTACGGCCGGGTGCTGGTCGAGCGGGTCGAGAACTACTGCTCCGAGTCCGACTGGATGCGTGCCTACGGCGAGATCAACGAGTTCGAGGAGGAGATCAGCGAGGCCGGGGTGGTGATCGTCAAGTTCTGGCTCGCGATCACGCCCGACGAGCAGCTGCGCCGCTTCCAGCAGCGCAGCGAGACGCCGCACAAGACCTTCAAGATCACCGAGGAGGACTGGCGCAACCGCGAGAAATGGCCGCTTTACGAGCAGGCGATCGGCGACATGATCGACCGTACCTCGACCCAGATCGCACCCTGGCATGTGATCGCGTCGGACGACAAGCTCTGGTCGCGGCTGCAGGTGCTCGAGGTACTGTGCGAGCGCCTGGATCAGGCGCTGCACCCGCGCGAGGGCTGATGGCGCGGCCGCCGGCTCTCAGGCTGATACGGGCGAGGCCTGTGCTGCCGCCAGCGCCTGCGCGCAGGCGTGGCCGCTGGCCCAGGCCCACTGGAAGTTGTAGCCGCCGAGCCAGCCGGTGATGTCGGCCACCTCGCCGATGAAGTAGAGGCCGGGCTGCTTCGATTCCATGGTCTGCGACGACAGCTCGCGCGTGTCGACGCCGCCGAGCGTGACCTCGGCCTTGCGGTAGCCCTCGCTGCCGGTCGGCACCAGTTCCCAGCGCGAGAGCTGCTCGGCCAGCTGCCGCAGCGCCTTGTCCGAGGCCTCGGCGATCGGGCGTTGCCAGTCCGGGCTGCGACGGGTCCAGGCATCGGCCAGCCGGGACGGCAGCAGGGTGGCGAGCTCGTTGGCGATCAGCTTGCGCGAGCGGCCCTTGGCCTCCAGCAGGCGCTGCTCGAGGTCGAGCTCGGGCGCCAGGTTGATCCGGATCGCAGCGCCCTCGCGCCAGTAGCTCGAGATCTGCAGCACGGCTGGCCCGCTCAGGCCGCGGTGGGTGAAGAGCAGGTCCTCGTTAAAGCCCATGCGGGTCTTCCTGGCGCCGGTCTCGATCTCGACCGGCAGCGCCAGTCCGGCGAGCTCGGCGTAGGGCGCCCAGGCCGCGCCGTCGAAGGTCAGCGGCACCAGGCCGGGGTGGCGCTCGACCAGGCGCAGTCCGAACTGTTGCGCGACCCGGTAGCCGAAGTCGCTGGCGCCGATCTTGGGGATCGACAGGCCGCCGGTCGCGATCACCAGCGAGCGGCAGGCCACCGCGCCGCGGTCGGTCGCGAGCTGGTAGCGCGCAGCCGGGTCGGCATCGGAATAGGCGATCTCGCGCACGCCGCAGGGTTGCCAGCGCTGCACGCTGCCGGCCGCGCACTCGGCCAGCAGCACCTCGATCACGTCCTCGGCTGAACGGCTGCAGAACAGCTGGCCCTTGTGCTTTTCCTCGAACGGCACGCCGTGGCGCTGCAGCAGCTCGATGAACTCGGCCGGCTGGTAGCGCGACAGCGCCGAGCGGCAGAACTGCGGGTTGGCGCCGACGTAATGCTGCTGCGGCTGGCGCGGGTTGAGGTCGCGGTTGGTGAAGTTGCAGCGCCCGCCGCCCGAGATGCGGATCTTCTCGGCCACCTTGGGCGCATGGTCGAGCAGCAGCACGCGCAGGCCGAGCTGGCCGGCCACGCCGGCGCAGAACAGGCCGGCGGCACCGGCGCCGACGATCACGACGTCGAATTTTTCCATGGGGCGAGTGTAGGCGGCTTTGCATGGCAGGCGCCTTGCCTGGGGCGGTCCGGTTTTCGTCACCGGGTCCGAATAAACTATTTGCCATGAACCTGCCCGCACACCAGCTCAGCATGACCGTGCTCATGTCGCCCGACATGGCCAACTTCTCCGGCAACGTCCATGGCGGCGCCATCCTCAAGCTGCTTGACCAGGTGGCCTATGCCTGCGCCAGCCGCTATGCCTCGCGCTATGTCGTGACCCTCAGCGTCGACCAGGTCACCTTCCTGCAGCCGATCCATGTCGGCGAGCTCGTGACCTTCCTGGCCAGCGTCAACCACACCGGCAACTCGTCGATGGAGATCGGCATCAAGGTCGTGGCCGAGGACATCCGCAGCCAGGCGGTGCGCCATGTCAACAGCTGCTTCTTCACCATGGTGGCGGTCGGCGACGACGGCAAGTCGGTGGCGGTGCCGCCGCTGCGTCCCTTCACGCCGGAGGAGAAGCGGCGCTGGGACGCGGCCTTGCTGCGCAAGCAGGTGCGCAAGGAGCTCTCCCAGCGCTACCAGCAGGTCCGGCTGCCGGGCGTGGTGCCGGCCTGAGCCTGGATCGGGATCCCGCTGGAGCATGATCGCGTGATGCAGAAACCCCTTACCCATGGCGAAAGCCAGATCGTCCTGCCCGAGTCCTTCGTCGCGCTGTTCGTGCCGCCGGGCAGGCTCAAGCCCAGCGAGCCCTACGAGGTGATCGCGCAGCGCCACGAGCTGTGCGAGGACATGGCGCAGCTGCTGACCGAGCAGGCCGGACAGCTGCAGTGGCAGCTGGGCGTGCACGAGTCCGACATCCTGGCCCGCATGCACGCCAGCATCGCGGGTGGCGAGGCCGGCGTCAGCGCGGCCGAGGCGGCCTGGATCGTCAAGCGCATGGCCGAACTGCTCGACTGGCCCTGGCCGAGCTGGCTGGACGAGCCGCAGGCCTGAAACAGTTCCAGTGCTGCCTGGTCCGCAGCGGGCCGGCGGCCGGGTTCAGGCGGCCTGCAGCCTGGAGGGCGGCTGCACAGCCAGCTGGCGCAGGCCGGCGAGCACGTCGCCCACGACCAGGATCGAGGGGCTGCCGAGCCGCTCGGTCCGCAGCGTCTCGACCAGGCTGGCCAGCGTGCCGCTGGCATGGCGCTGCTGCGGCAGGCTGGCGTGCTGCACGATCGCGACCGGGGTCTGGGGCGGCAGCCCCTCGAGCAGGCCGGCCTGGATCGATTCGGCGCTCGAGACGCCCATGTAGATCAGCAGCGTGAGCCGGGCGTCGCGCGCGCAGGCGGCCAGCGCCGCCCAGTCAGGGCCGGCCGAGCCGGGCTTGGCGTGGCCGGTGACGAACAGGACGCCGTGCGCATGCTCGCGGTGCGTCAGCGGCACGCTCAGCGAGCTCAGCGCCGCCAGCCCCGAGGTGATGCCGTTGACCACGGCCACCGGCACGCCCGCGGCCTGCAGGTGCTCGACCTCCTCGCCGCCGCGGCCGAAGATGAAGGGGTCGCCGCCCTTGAGCCGCACCACGACTTCGCCCTCCTGGGCAGCCTGGATCATCAGCTTCTCGATGAAGGCCTGCGGCGTGCTCTTGCAGCCGCCGCGTTTTCCCACATGGACGATGCGCGCGCCCGGCGCGGCATGCTCGAGCACCGCGTCGTTGACCAGGTCGTCGACCAGCAGCACGGTGGCGGCGGCGATCGCCTTGGCCGCCTTGAGCGTGAGCAGGTCCGGGTCGCCCGGGCCGGCGCCGACCAGGGTCACCTGGCCGGGGGCGGTGAGGGGCAGGGCGTGGCTGGGGAGCATGGCGTTCGAGTTCATGATGCAGAGACGGCTTGCAAGATATGTTCCAGCTGGCGCGCGATCGGGACCGGAACCGGCAGGCGGCCGGCCAGCACCTCGGCGGTGTAGGCGACGGTGCTGGCGGCGTCGATGGCGGGCAGTTCGGGCAGGCTGGCGAGCGAGCCGGCCTGGGCTTCCTGCACGCAGCGGCGCCGGCCGCGCAGGAAGAAGTCCATCTGCGGCAGGCGGCGTGCATCGGCCACCGGCTCGCCCTCGGTGCCGCGCAGCAGCAGGGCGCGCTGGCCGGTCAGCTCGAAGGTCGCGCCCATCGAGAGCAGGTATTCGGGATGGGTGTAGCTGCCGACCACCAGCGCCTCGCCGTCGCAGGGGTTCATCAGCTTGACCAGGCTGTGCGCCGAGTTGCGCAGGCCGATGACCTGGCGCACCTCGAGCAGGCGCTGCAGGCCGGGACACAGCACGCCGGTCGGCACGAAGCGGACCTGGCCGGGCTGCAGCGGCTGTTCCTGGCTGTCGGCCGCGACGCCCAGCAAGGCCAGCACTTCGGCCGAATTCACGCGCCGGCTTTCGGTTGCCGTGCCGTGCACCAGCACCGGCAGGCCCTCGCGCGCCAGCAGCAGCGCCAGCAGCGGCGTGAGGACCGGCAGCTTGCGTGCGCCGTTGTAGCTCGGCAGCACTACCGCAGTGCGCCCGCCGGTCGGCACCTTGGCGGTGCGCGTGGCGGTGGCGTCAAGGAAGCCGGCCATCTCCTGCGGCGTCTCGCCCTTGATCCGCATCGCGAGGCAGAAGGCACCGAGCTCGAGCTCGCTGACGCTGCCGTCGAGCAGCTGGCCGAACAGGTCGGCGGCCTGGGCGCGGTCGAGCGAGCGGGCGCCGTCCTTGCCGCGCCCGATTTCCTTGAGGTAGTGACTGATTGCCATGAGGCGATTTTCCGCGATGCTTGATGACTTCGGGTTATGAAGCAAAAAATCCTCGCCAGCGAC
>CAZJQH010000141.1:0-5890 GCA_964547895.1 uncultured Chitinophaga sp.
CGGTGTAGAAGTCGGCCGCCGACTTGGTCTTGGCCGCCGCCCACTTGGTGATGTAGAGCGTGCCGCAGACGAACAGGCCGAACATGATGATGGCCGTCCAGTTGGTCGCCTGCTTGGCGGCCTCGCCGACGTCACCGCCGGCGGCGTGGGCTGCACCGCTGGCCGCGAGGACCAGCAGCGCGCCGAGGAATGCGCTCAGGTTTTTCTTCATTTTGCGGCGTCCTTCAGGATTTCCTTGGTCAGCGCGTCGAATTCGCTGTTGGCGCGACGCACGTAGATGCCGGTGATCACGATCGTGAACACGATCACGCCCATCCCGATCGGCACGCCGATGGTCGTGACACCGGCGCCCAGGGGCTGGGCCAGGAAGGGCTTGTTGAAGGCAATCAGCGCGATGTAGCCGTAGTAAACGATCAGCATCAGTACAGCGAGCAGCCAGCCGAAGCTGTTGCGTTTGGTTTGAAGTTCCTGATACTTGGGATTTTTCAGGATCTTGTCGACCACTGGATCACTCATGGATGTCTCCTCTCATGGTGGGGATGGGACGAAGCTTGTATGTGCTTTTGCACATGCTGCCCATTCTTGGCAACGATCTGACGACCTCCTTACATGGGATGTCAGATTGCGCTTTTCCCCCGGGTTATCCCTGTGAGGACATTCCCTAGCTCGCTAACGCAGGCTTCAGCAGGCGACTCCAGCCTGGAGCACCGTCCAGCCGCCGAAGGCAGGCGCTTCACGCGGCCAGTCCGATGCGGAGGGTCGGGCGTCGGGGCAGGCATGGAGCAGGCAGGCAGCCCGGATGACACCGGCGTGGGTGACCCAGACATGATCGGCGTCGACCGCCTGCAGGGTAGCCCCCAGCGCTGACGACACTCGAGCCAGCATCTCGGCCACGCTCTCGCGGCCACCGAAGCGATAGGAATGGAAATCGGCCGTCCAGGCATCGAACTCCGCCTTGTCGATCTCGTCCCAGCGCGCGAGTTCGAAGCGTCCGAAGTCCATCTCGTTGAGCCTGACATCGCAGACGGGAGCCGCCAGGTCAGGGCGCAGCGCATGGACGGCATGGGCGAGCTGCTGGGCCCGCTTGAGGCCCGACATGAAAAGCCGCGCACCGGCTGGCAGGACAGCGGCAAGCTCGAGCGCGGCTCGGTGCGTATCCTGCGGGTCGGCGTCCAGGTCACTGGCGCCATAGCAGACGCCCGACTCGACCAGCGGCCGGGCGTGGCGCACCAGCCAAAGCCTGCGCGACGGGTTCACCCGCCCGCTCCCAGACGGCCGGCAGCCAGCGCCAGCCCGAGGTAGAAGGCGATCTCGCCGACCTGCTGGGTGGCGCCCAGTCCGTCGCCGGTGAAGCCCTGCAGGCGGCGGCGCAGCAGGCGGCGCATCCAGGCGGCGGCGCTGGCCGTGCCCAGCACCGCCAGCGCCCAGGCTGGCGTCGGCATGATCCAGATCAGCATGGCCATGGCGAGAAGCCACCAGCCCAGGCCGGCAAGCAGCGAAGCGGCGCTGATCGCATCGGCCAGTGGCTTGGACTTGGAGCGCGGCGTGTCGCCGACATGGGGCAGGGTCGCGATCACGAACAGCGGCGCCAGCCGCGAGCTGACATGGGCGCCGAACAGCGCGGCAACGGCCAGGGCGGGCTCGATCTGCGCGAGCATGGCCAGCAGCGCGCACTTGGTGCCGAAGGCCAGCACCAGCGCGACGGCACCAAAGGAGCCGATGCGCGAGTCCTTCATGATCTCGAGCGCGCGCTCGCGGTCGTAGCTGCCGCCCAGCCCGTCGGCGAGGTCAGACAGGCCGTCCTCGTGGAAGGCGCCGGTCAGCCAGACCGTCCAGGCGGTGCTGATCAGCGCTGCGACCCAGGGTGCAGCAGGGACGCCAGGCAAGGCCCACAGCAGCGCGGCAAAGGGCAAGGCCCCCAGCAAGCCGACCAGGGCGCCAATCGACGGCATGTGAGCAGCACTGGCGCGCAGCATCTCCGGGCTGTAGCCAGCCCAGGCCGCCAGCCGCCCGGTGACGGGGATGCGGGTGAAGAACTGCAGCGCCAGCAGCCAGTGGCGGGCGAACTGCGTCAGGCGCTGGATCATCAGCCCAGGCCTTTCAGGCTGCCGCATCCCGATTGGAGACACCGGCCGACTCGAAACTGGCCATCTCGCGCAGGATGGCGCAGGCCGAGACCAGCAGCGGCCAGGCCAGCGCGGCTCCCGAGCCCTCGCCCAGGCGCAGGCCGAGGTCGAGCAGCGGCTTGCCCTGCAGCTGCGCCAGCATCAGGCTGTGGCCGCGCTCGCCCGAGCGATGCGCGAACACGCAGCGCTGCAGCACGGCGGGATCCAGGCGCACCGCCACCAGCACCGCGGCGCAGGTGATGAAGCCGTCGACCACGATCACGCGCCGCTCCGCCGCGGCCTGCAGCACGGCGCCGGTCATGGTGGCGATCTCGAAGCCGCCCATGGCGGCGAGCACCGCCAGCGGCTCGGTGACGCCCTCGTGGCGCAGCAGCACCTCGCGCAGGATGTCGGTCTTGCGCGCGATGCCGGGCTGGTCCAGCCCGGTGCCGGCACCCGTGCAGTCGGCGATGTCGAGCCCGCCCAGGCGCGACAGGATCAGCGAGGCCGGCGAGGTGTTGCCGATGCCCATCTCGCCCAGCAGCAGCACGTTGCCGGGCAGGCCCTTGACCAGATCGACGCCGTTGGCGAGCGCCTGCTCGCATTGCTCGCGGCTCATCGCGGGGCCGGCCGAGCAGTCGGCGGTGCCAGCGGCAACCTTGCGGACCAGCAGTCCTGCACGCGGCTCGAAGTCATGCGCGACGCCGCAGTCGACCACCGTCAGGCCCAGGCCATGCTGGCGTGCCAGCACCGTGACGGCAGCGCCACCAGCCAGGAAGTTCTCGACCATCTGCCAGGTCACGTCGCTCGGATAGGCCGAGACGCCCCGCCGCGCCAGGCCGTGGTCGCCGGCGAAGATCACCATCTGCGGCTCGAGCAGCTCGGGGGTCTCGCTGCCCAGGATCAGGCCGATGCGCAGCGCGAGCGACTCGAGCGCGCCGAGCGAACCGAGCGGCTTGGTCTTGTGGTCGATCCTGTGCTGCAGCTGCAGGGCCAGCGCCTCGTCGTTCAGTTCGGCAATCTCGGGCAGGGTGAAGGTCATGGTGTTCCAATATCGGGGTCAGAGACCGATTTCTTGTTTCAGCTGATCAGCTCGGACAGCACGCCGGGCGCACTGTGCTGCTCGAGGTAGTCGGCCAGTCCGTCGAAGATGGCGTCGAGCGTCGGGGCCCCGGCGCCGAACAGGGCCTGCAGCACGGCCTCATCCTCGAACAGGCCATGCAGATAGCAGCCCAGCACGTTGCCGGCCCGGTTCTGCCAGGCCAGGCCGGGCAGGACTTCGCGCGCGATGTCGCCAGCAGCGGCCATGGCCGGATGCTGCGCGGTCTGGCCGTGGTGGATCTCGTAGCCCTGCACCTGGACACCGGAAAGCGCCGACCAGGGGCCGGAGAGCTCCTTGAAGCGGGCGCTGCTGCGCTGCACGGTCTTGTCCGGGTCGAACACCGTGACCAGCGGCAGCAGGCCGAGACCGGGCGCATTGCCGTCGACGCCATGCGGGTCGATCAGAGCCTCACCCAGCATCTGCAGGCCGCCGCAGATGCCCAGCACCGCACCGCCCTGCCCCGCATGGTCGGCAATCGCGAGGTCCAGGCCCTGCGCGCGCAGCCAGGCCAGATCCGAGCTGGTGTGCTTGGAGCCGGGCAGGATGATCCAGTCGGCGCCAGCCAGATCGGCCGGGCTGCGCGCCCAGACCAGGCGCAGACCCGGGATGTTCTTGAGCGGCTGGAACTCGTCGAGATTGCTCAGGCGCGGATAGGCAACCACCGCGACCGTGCGCGTGACAGCGCCCTGGCTGCGGCTGCGATCGTCAAAGACGCCGTCCTCCTCGGGCAGGCCATGCTGCCACCACATCGGAAGGATGGCCACGGTCGGCACGCCGGTGAGCTGCTGCAGCTGCTCGGGCGCGGGCGACAGCAGTGCCGCGTCGCCACGGAACTTGTTGAGCACGAAGCCCTTGATGCGAGCGCGATCGGCCTCGGGCAGCAAAGCCCAGGTGCCGTAGAGATGGGCGAAGGCGCCGCCGCGGTCGATGTCGGTCACCAGCAGGCAACTTGCATCGGCCTCGCGCGCGACGCGCAGGTTGACGATGTCGTTGGCCATCAGGTTGATCTCGGCCGGCGAGCCGGCGCCCTCGATCACGACGACGTCATTCTCGGCGCGCAAGTCGTCGAGCGCCTGCTTGATGCGAGGCCAGACCTTTTCCGAGCGGCCGCGCCATGGCATCGCCGTGAGCTCGGCATCGACCTGGCCCAGCAGAACGACCTGGCTGTGGGTGTCGGCCTCGGGCTTGAGCAGCAGCGGGTTCATGCGCACCTCGGGCTCGGCGCGTGCCGCCAAGGCCTGGAAATACTGCGCCGAGCCGATCTCGCCCGAGCCGCATGATCCGGTCTGTGCCGCGACGACGCGCGCGTTGTTGCTCATGTTCTGCGCCTTGAACGGCGCGACCTTCAGGCCCTGGCGGGCATAGTGGCGGCACAGGGCGGTGGCGATCCAGCTCTTGCCGGCGCCGCTGGAAGTGCCCAGCACCATCACGCATTTGGCCCGCTTTCGGGCGGTTTCGGCTTGAGGATTCATGTGAGATTACGAATGGAGTTCCAGGCCCGCGCGAGCGCATCCTGCGCATCCGGAGGAAGCACGCCCAGACGAACGCAGCCAGGCAGGCCGAATGAAGTGGCGTCGCGCAACTTGATGCCCTGCTGGCGCAGCCGGGCGAGATCATGCCCCAGATCAGGGCTGGCGGTACGGGCAACGAAATAGTTGGCCTCGCTGGGCAGCACATTCCAGTTCAGATCCTGACACAGGTCAAGCTGGCGCTGCTTCCAGGCCCGGAGGGTTTCGAGGCTGGCGCGTAGCCAGTCCTGGACGGCCGCATCGGTCCAGCACTGCAGCATAGCGACGCCGTGTGCTCCGACCGGCCAGGATGGCGCCAGCGCCTGCAACCGTTCGCCCAGGTCAGCTGCCTGCAGCGGCGCGATCACATAGGCCGCGCGCACGCCGGTCAGGCCAAGCGCCTTGTTCGGCGTCCAGAGCTGCCAGACCCGATCAAGCCCTGCCGAATCGAGTGAAGGCTGGCCCTGCAGTCGCAGCGGCGCGTAGGCCCGGTCGAGCACCAGCAGCTGATTCTGCCGCAGCGCCTCGACCTGCTGCTGCAGGCCGTCATGGGGCTGTCCGAGCGGACTGGACGGCTCGCAGGACCAAAGCAGCGCGGCCTCTTCGCCGATGCTGGTCCGATCCAGCCCCCAGGCCAGCGCAGCCTGCGCGTAGTCGCCGTAATGATGCGGCGGCAGCCAGACCCTGGCTGATCCTGGAGCCCCGGCCGATAGCGCAGCCAGCGCACTGATGCGAAAGATGAATTCGCTTGCGCTGCCTGCCAGCAGGATGCGATCCGGCTCGACGCCGTGAAAGGCAGCCAGCGATTCGCGCAGCGCATGGTAGCCCGGGTCCGGATAGCAGCTGGCGTCTGCCTGCTGCACGGCGACTAGGGCAGCAGGACAGGGCCCGCAGGCATTGCTGTTGGTCGAGAAGTCGTATTGGGGCACGCCCAGCGCGTCGGGGCCGCCGTGGAGCCGGATGGATTCAGCCATGCTGGCCTCCGTCAGTAGGCCATGGACTGGGAAACAGGAATTGCGTAAGTAACAAAATCAGCAAGCTGAACCGGATCAGGCCGAGCGCACGCCCTGCCAGCGCACAGGCCCGGTCAGTGTCATGCGGTCCCGGCGGCTGGCCTGTAGCGTTGAGCGTGTAGACACCGGGCTTGCCAAGCCGCACGCCGAGCGCCAGCGCCA